>CAJCJI010000290.1 GCA_903970595.1 Verrucomicrobiota bacterium | reverse complement strand
CGCAGCTTTTCGTAGCTGGTCCATTTCGGATTTTTGCCGCCATGCTGGGCGCGGGCGCGCAGCACGAAATTCACGATCTCGTTGCGGAAGTCCTTGGGGTTGGCGATGCCGGCCGGCTTTTCGATCTTCTCCAACTCGCTGTTTAGCGCCGAGCGGTCGAAGCTCGCGCCGGTTTCCGGATCGCGGTAGTCCTCGTCCTGGATCCAGTAGTCGGCGAACGTAACATAGCGGTCGAAGATGTTCTGGCCGTATTCGGAATAGGATTCCAGATACGCCGTCTGGATCTCCTTGCCGATGAACTCCGCGTAGCGCGGGGCCAGCCAGGCCTTGATGAACTCCAGGTAGCGGCGCTGCGTTTCCTCCGGCAGCTGCTCGCGCAGGATGCGCTGCTCGAGCACATACATCAGATGCACCGGGTTGGCGGCGACCTCGGTCTGGTCGTAGTTGAACACCGAGGACAGCACCTTGTAGGCGAAGCGCGTGGAACTGCCGGTCATGCCTTCGTCGATGCCCGCAAAGTCGCGATATTCCTGGAACGACTTGGCGCCCGGATCGGTATCCTTCAGGCTCTCGCCGTCGTACACCCGCATCTTGGAGTAGATGCTGGAATTCTCCGGCCCCTTGAGGCGGGTCAGCACCGAGAACTGCGCCATCATCTCCAGCGTGCCGGGCGAGCAGCGCGCTTCAGACAGCGAACTGTTCTTGAGCAGCTTGCGGTAAATCTGCAACTCTTCCGAAACCTGCAGGCAGTACGGCACCTTGACGATGTAAACGCGGTCGAGGAAGGCCTCGTTGTGCTTGTTGTTGCGGAAGCTCTGCCACTCGCTCTCGTTGGAGTGCGCCAGGATGATGCCGTGGAACGGGATCGCCGAGAATCCTTCGGTACCCTTGAAGTTGCCTTCCTGGGTCGCCGTCAGCAGCGGATGCAGCATCTTGATCGGCGCCTTGAACATCTCGACGAATTCGAGCAAGCCCTGGTTGGCCAGGCACAGGCCGCCGGAATAGGAGTAGGCGTCCGGATCATCTTGCGAGAACGCTTCGAGCTTGCGGATGTCCACCTTGCCGACCAGGGTGGAGATGTCCTGATTGTTCTCGTCGCCCGGTTCGGTCTTGGCGATGGCGGTCTGGCGCAGCACCGAAGGCTGCACCCGCACCACGCGGAACTTGGTCAGGTCGCCGGCGAACTCGGTCAGCCGCTTCAAGGCCCAGGGCGAGGCGATGCCGGTCAGATAGCGGCGCGGAATGCCGAATTCGGACTCCAGAGTGGCGCCGTCGCGCTCGGGCGAAAACAGGCCCAGCGGCGATTCATTGATCGGCGAGCCTTTCAGCGCATAAATCGGTGAGTGCTCCATCAGGGACTTGAGGCGCTCGGCAATGGAAGACTTGCCGCCGCCCACCGGCCCCAGCAGGTAGAGCACCTGTTTGCGCTCTTCCAGGCCCTGCGCGGCATGCTTGAAGAACGCGACGATCTGCGCGATCACATCCTCCATGCCGTAGAACTCGCGGAATGCCGGATAACGCCGGATGGTGCGGTTGGAAAATATGCGCGACAGGCGCGAATCGTGCCGCGTGTCCACCATCTCGGGCTCGCCGATGGCGGCGAGCATGCGCTCCGCGGCGGAGGCGTAAGCCAGAGGATCGCGCTTGCACAGCGCCAGATATTCCTCCAGCGACATTTCCTCGTCCCGCGACTGCAGGTACTGCTGCTTGAAGCTTTCAAAAATGCCCGTCATCTCGTTCTCCGGAAAATCCTCATGTCAGACTTTTCGTCACTGAATGCCGGCATCTGTCTTCATGCAGTTTGATTAGCCCGCTCCTTAGACGACGAACTGACCCATACCTCCGAATAGCAACTACTGGACCAACTTCCCGTAAAGCACCATCTGCAAGGCCTCGGAACCGCATCAACGGCGACAAACACCCGCTGCTTGCCAGGTTTCGGCTAAAAGCCGGCGAACCTTGCTGCCAGTGTTCGCATAATCCTGCTTGCTGCTAACTGAACGCTACAACAGTGAATCAGCATTGATGATCCCCTCCGTCATTAGGAAAGATCGTTTCAGACATCACGCGGTGACGCCGGAAAAACCATACTGGGCGCGGCTGTGCGTCCAATGAGGGTTTTTCGATGCACGTACGGAGGAGAGCGTCCAGACGGATCGACAGGCCAACGGGCCTTCCGCTGAACGGTAGTGTCAAGTGTGGGGAGTGAAGCAGCGCCGCTACTGTACCGCCATCCGCAGATCCAGCCTTGCTTCTTAAAGAGCAGCGGGCTCATCGTCGGCGCCGGAACAAAGGCGAAACGATTCGCTGACCGTGACGGTTACCCGCCACACCGCATCGAAACAAACCAACTCCAAAAAGAACGCGAGCACGGCAAAGCCGTACCGGACATTCCCGGACTGGCTGTGGACTCGTAGCGGATTGAACAAAGAGCACGAAGGCCGAAGCTGAGGCGAGGCCGCCGTTTGTTGCTTACATGACCATCAGGCAATCGATCATGTATTAAAGTTCCCACTTTGCGAGCCCGGCGTCAACTAGATAATGTGACCTAATGCCGGATGACCCCAATGGCTAGTGGGTAGCCGATGGCCTGGATGCCTGGAGCGTGTTAGCAGCCTTTACACAAGACTGCTAACAAGTCTTGTGCGCTTTCATATAACTCCCCTCTCCCGCTCGCGGCGTGTCCCGCAGCTTTACGGGGAGAGAGGGGTTGGGGGAGAGGGGCTTTCCCTGGCTTCAAAGCCCCTCTCCCGGCCCTACGGGCCACCCTCTCCCGCTTGCGGGAGAGGGGACAAGTTAAGCAATGCTGTCTACGCTTCAGGGCGCATCTGAGGGAACAACAGAACATCTCTGATCGAAGCCGAATCAGTGAAGAACATCACCAACCGGTCGATGCCGATGCCCACGCCGGCCGTCGGCGGCAGGCCATACTCCAGCGCGCGGATGTAGTCCGCATCGAACAGCATGGCCTCGTCATCCCCGGCTTCCTTGGCCGCCACTTGCGCCTTGAAGCGCGCCGCCTGGTCGTCCGGGTCGTTCAGCTCGGAGAAGCCGTTGGCGACCTCGCGGCCGCCGACGAAGAACTCGAAGCGGTCGGTGATTTCGGCGTCGGCGTCGTTACGGCGTGCCAGCGGCGAAACCTCGGTGGGATACTCGGTGATGAAGGTCGGCTGAGTGAGCCTGGACTCCGCCGTCTTCTCGAACAGCTCGGTCAGCAGCTTGCCGGTGCCCATCTCCGGGGCGACCTGCACACCCTTGCCGCGAGCATAGTCGGCCAGGTAGCCGCGATCGCGCAGCCGGCCGCGGTCCAGATCCGGGTTTTCACGCGCCACCGCATCGGCCATGCTGAGCCGCGCAAAGGGCTGGCCGAGATCGTAGTCCTGCCCCTGGTACTGGAACTGCGCAGTGCCCAGCACCGCCAGGGCGCAGTCGCGCACCAGGGTCTCCACCAGGTCCATGGCGTCGCGGTAGTCCGCGTAGGCCTGGTAGAACTCCAGCATGGTGAACTCGGGATTGTGCCGGGTGGACAGCCCCTCGTTGCGGAAATTGCGGTTGATCTCGTAGACCCGCTCGAAGCCGCCCACCACCAGCCGCTTCAGGTACAGCTCCGGCGCGATACGCAGGTAAAGGTCCCGGTCCAGCGCGTTATGGTGCGTCACAAATGGACGCGCCGTGGCACCTCCGGGGATCGGCTGCAGCATCGGCGTTTCCACTTCGACGAAGCCGATGCTGTCCAAGAACTGGCGGATGAATCGCACCGTGCCGGCGCGCACTTCGAAGGTGCGGCGCACGTCGGGATTCATGATCAGGTCGACGTAGCGCTGGCGGTAGCGGGTCTCGGTGTCGGTGAGTCCCGCCCACTTCTCCGGCAGGGGACGTAGCGTCTTCACCAGCAGATCGATCTGCGACACCTTCAGGGACAACTCGCCGGTCCGGGTCTTGAACACCGTGCCGGTGGCGCCGACGATGTCGCCGACATCCCAGCTCTTGAACTCGGCGTATTTCTCTTCGCCGAGCGCCCCCTGCTGCACGAACAGCTGGATGCGGCCGGACATGTCCTGCAGCTGCGCGAAGCTGGCCTTGCCCATGACGCGCTTGGCCAGCAGGCGGCCGGCCAGCCTGAACGGCCGGGTCTCGCCCTCCAGCGTAGCGGCGTCGCGCGCGCCGTAGCTGCCGTTGAGGAACTCGGTCAGGGTGTCGCGGCGGAAGGTGTTCGGAAAGGCCTGACCCGCGGCACGCAGCTTTTCCAGCCTCTCGCGGCGGTGCGCGATGACGTAGTTCTCGTCCTGCGGCGGCTGTTGGTCGTCAGTCACTTATAGCCCCTGCTTCAAACTCGCCTCGATAAACGGATCGAGGTGTCCGTTCAGCACCCTCTGCGTGTCCGCGATCTCCACGCCGGTTCGCAGGTCCTTGATGCGGGACTGGTCCAGCACGTACGAGCGGATCTGGTGGCCCCAGGCGATGTCGCTCTTGGAATCCTCCAGCTTCTGCTTCTCGGCGTTGCGCTTGAGCAATTCCTGCTCATACATCTTGGCGCGCAGCATCTTCATGGCGCGATCGCGGTTCTTGTGCTGCGAGCGCTCGGTCTGGCAGGCGACGACCGTGTTGGTCGGCACATGGGTGATGCGGATCGCCGATTCGGTCTTGTTGACGTGCTGGCCGCCGGCGCCGCTGGAGCGGTAGGTGTCGACCTTGAGGTCGGCCGGATTGATCACCACCTCGTCGACTTCGTCGTCGTCGGGCAGGATCGCGACCGTCGCCGCAGACGTGTGGATGCGCCCTTGCGCCTCTGTGGCCGGCACCCGCTGCACACGGTGCACGCCGCTTTCGAACTTCAGCCGGCCGAACA
>CAJCJI010000289.1 GCA_903970595.1 Verrucomicrobiota bacterium | reverse complement strand
GTGCCCGCCGGCTGTTCGTCTCATTGAGTGCGAAGGCGGTGGGCACGGCCCGCCCTACGATGGGGTCCATAATGTTTGATTTGACAGCGCGCTTATTCATGCGCCAAACCCGGCATGTGCACCGGCCCCCTGCGCGGAAACAGCCGTTCCAGCACCACGGCGAAGGCCGGCAGCGCGGTGATCGCCATCACCATGTTGACCATGAACATGAAGGCCAGCAGCTTGCCCATGTCGGCCTGGAACTTGAGCGCCGAGAAACTCCAGGTGGCCACGCCCACCGACAGGGTGATGGCGGTGAAGACGGTGGCGACGCCGGTTTCCTTCAGCGCGTGTTCGAACGAGTCGACGATGTTCTCGCCGCGCGCCATGTGCAGCTGCAGGCGGTTGTAGATGTAGAAGGCGTAGTCGACCCCGACGCCGACGGACAGCACCATCACCGGCAGCGTGGCCACGGTCAGGCCGATGTCGAGCAACTTCATGAAGGCGTAGCCGATGTAGGTCGCCACCGCCAGCGGCAGGCAGCAGGCCAGCATGGCGCGCCAGTCGCGGTAGGCCAGGAACACCAGCAGCAGGATGGCGGCGAAGACGTAGAGCAGCATCGGCAGTTCTTCGCCGGCCAGCACCTCGTTGGTGGCGGCCTCCACGCCGGCATTGCCGCCCGCCAGGCGGAAGCTCACGCCTTCCATCGTATGGGCGGCGCGGAACTGCTTCACCGCCGCCACCACGCCCTGGATGGTGGTGGCCTTGTGGTCGCTCAGGTACAGGTTCACCGCCATCCACTTGCAGCCCTTGCCGGTGATGGCGTTGGCCTCGTGCGCCTGCGCGATGTCGTAGCTCAGGGTATGGCTGTCGCGCGGGATGGTGTCCATCTTCGGCTGGCCCTCGTTGAGGCCGACGTTGTACAGCTTGGTCAGCGAAGCCACCGACTCGGCCGAGATCACGCCCGGCACGCTCTGCATCTCCCAGCCGAACTCGTCCACCAGTTTGAGCAGTTCCACCTTGCCGCAGGATTCCGGCGGCGCCTCCACCACCACGCTGAGCCAGTCCAGGCCCACGTCGAACCTGGCGGCTATGGCGCGCGAGTCCAGGTTGTAGCGTGCGTCGGCGCGCAGCTCCGGCGAACCCGGCTGCAGGCTGCCGATGACCCGGCCGCGCGACAGCGCCACGGCGCAGACGAAGATCAGCAGCGTCAGCCCGCACATGATCCAGGCCTTGCGCGGCTCGGCGATTTTTGCGATGCGCGCCATCAGGTCGCCGCGGCTTTCGCGCCGCTGCTGCGACAGCCGGCTCCATTCCGGCGTGATCTTCGAGTAGGAGGCGGCCAGCGGCAGCATCACCAGGTTGCTCATCACCTTGTAGGCGATGCCGATGGCGGCGACGATGGCCAGTTCGCGGATCATCGGGATCGGCACCAGCACCATGGTGATGAAGCTCACCAGGGTGGTGGCCAGGGCCAGCACGCCGGGGATCAACAAGCCGCTGAAGCTGCGCCTGGCGGCGGTATACATGTCCGCGCCGGCCGCGACCTCGCGCACCATGAAATTGATCTGCTGCACGCCGTGCGACACGCCGATGGCGAAGATCAGGAACGGCACCAGGATCGCCAGCGGGTCCAGGCCCAGGCCGAGCAGGTGCACCGTGCCGAACTGCCAGATCAACGTGGTCATCGAGCAGACGATCTTCTGCAAGGTCAGGGTCCAGGAGCGGCAGTACCAGTACACCGCCAGGATGGTCAGCAGCAGCGCGATGCCGCAGAACAGCAGCACGCCCTCGGCGCCGTCGGCGATGTCCGACACTTCCTTGGCGAAGCCGATGATCTGGATTTCGACATCCTGGTTTTCGTACTTCTGGCGGATTTGCGTTTCCAGGGAATGGCCGAAGGCGATGTAGTCCAGCGGCTCGCCGCTGTGCGGATCGGGGTCCATCACCTCGGCCGCGATCAGCGCGCCGGAACCGTCCTTGGCCACCAGCTTGCCGATGTAGCCGCCCTCCACCACGCGGTCGCGGATCTGGCCGATCACTTCCGGAGTCAGCGCGTCCGGGGTGATGGTGCCGCTGATCAGCAGGTCGGACTTGAAGCCGTCCTCGGTGATCTGGGTGAAGAAGATGTTCGGCGTCCATAGCGAGGTGACGCTGCCGCGGTTGATGCCGGGCAGGAAGGTCAGCGCCTGGGTGACGTCGAGCAGGGTCTTCAGCGTGGCCGCGTTCCACACGTCGCCCTGGCGCGGGTGCACCACCACGGCAATGCCATTGGCATCGTGCAGCTGGCCGCGGTAGTCGTCGAAGGTCTTGATGTACTCGTGGCCGGAGGGCAGCAGCTTGTCGAAGCCGGCGGAGATGCGCAGCTTGCTCGCTTCCCAGCCCATCACCAGGGTCAGCGCGGCAAATATCGCCAGCACGGTGCCGCGATGGCCGAAGAGGAAGTCTTCGAGGCGCTTCACCAGCAGGGTCAGCATGACCAATCGCCGCTTTCGCCGGTATGACGGTTCCGCGGGAAACTCATCAGAAGTTGTACGCCACGGTAAAGCTCAGGAAATCGCGGTCGCTGGTCTGGTCGGCCGTGCCGCCGCCGAAGAACCAGCTGTACGCCAGCGCCGCGGTGATGATGTTGTGGCGGTTGAAGTTGAGCGTGAAGGTGCCGGCCTTGACGTTGGCCTGCCAGGGCAGGGCATTGGGCGTGTTGCCGATCACGCCGTGCGACCAGTCGATCTGCGGCAGCCAGTCGAAGCCCAGGTTGAGCACGTTGGGGTAGGTGATCTGGCTTTCCAGGGTGTAGCCCGCGGAGAACTTGTCGGGCAGGGCATAGGCCGGCAGCGACCAGGGCACACCGCCGAGGCGGCTCAGGCCCGGATAATCGGTGGCGCCGATCTCGCCGAGGAAGTAGCCCTCCTTGCCGCCGAGTGTCCGCAGCACGAAGCCGCCGAAACCTTCGGAAGACGAGAACACCTGCAGGAACGACTGCTGCAGCTGCAGCTTGGAGCGATCGACCCAGCCCCGGCAGTACTTGCCCGCCGCTTCGCCGCCGCCGTTGAGGCAGGCGTAAGGCGCGCTGTCGGCAAAATTGCCGCTGGGCACCGAGGTGTCGATGGCCACGGCGTCGTTGGGCCGCCAGGACAGTTCCCCGCCCAGGGCCCAGTCGCCGACGTTGGTGTTGTACGAGGCGCCGAACAGCTGGATGCCGCTGGGATATTCGATCTTGTACGCGGCGGAGACCGGGTTGTTGGTCTTGTAGGCGCTGTTCACGGTATAGCTGATGAACGGGATCTTCGAGTTGAAGCGCTCGTAGTAGAAGCCGAACGAGGCATCGACCCATTCCGGCCGGTAGCGGAAGGACAGGCCGTACTGCCCCTGGTTGCTGCCGCCCGCATCGGAGACGAGGGGAATCGCGGTGCCGGTGTTGAGCGCCGCCAGCACCAATGCGGTAGCGGCAGCCTGCGATACCGGATTGCCCGGAATGGTGAAACCCTTGATCAGCCTTTGACCCACCGGCCCCGGCGCGAGCGTGGTGCCCCCCGTTTCGAGCTGCTGGGTGGTCAGGCCGGTGCTGCCCTCGTCGCCCACGGTGCCGGGCGGCGCCAGGCGGATCAGCCCGGCACCAAGCAGCAGCGCGCCCTCGGGATTGGCCTGCACGCCGGCGTTGATCGAGGAGGTGGGAATGAAGATGGCGCCGGTGTTGCCCTTGCCGGCCGGGTCCGCGCTGGAGAAATAGGTGCCGGAAGGATCGAGCTGGAATGAGTCCCAGTGCCACTGCCAGTAGGCTTCCGTGCTCCACTGCGAAGTCAGGTCGCTGCTGAAGGAGATCATCGGCGCCGGCCGCAGGATTTCCTTCACCTGGGTGCCGGGCACGTGATCGCGGCGCACGTCGTAGGCATTGATCGAGTTGATGCCGCCGAGCACGAAAATGTCCTCGCCCCAGCTCATCACCTGCCAGCCGACGCGCAGCCGCATGCTGCGGTCGAACAGCTCGAAATTCTTGTTCAGGTAGGCGTCCAGCGGCTGCACGTTGTAGACCGAGAATTGCCGCGCCTGGTCCAGCAGCGGCGTGCGCTCGGTGACGCCGATGCGCCAGTCGTACAGCTCGGAGATGCGGCCGAAGAAGCTGAAGTCATCCGGCATCTTCAACTGCAGTTCGTGAGTGCCCTTGATCACCTCGGAAACCAGGTCGTACTTGTGGTAATTCTGGTCGCCGTCGTCGGCGTTGAGGAAGTAGGCGTCCTGCGTGGCTTCCGGCAGTTGCGCCGAGGTGCCGCTGGCGCAGCCGCCGTTGTCCAGCGCGATCAGGCCGCAGGACTGGCCCTGCATGCGCATCTGCATGCCGTAGGAAACCGTGGAATCCAAGGCGCCCTTGAAGCCGCCGCCAAGGTTGAAGCTGAACGCCCACGCCGGCGTTGCCAGCGCGACGCCTGCGTAGATCAAAAGCTGAGCTAACGCCAGCCCAACTCTCTTGTTTGAGTAGTTTTTCCGTCGGTTTTTCATGTCTGCCCCCGCAGTTCCCAAATACGTGCTGTCAATCCCCGGCGTTTGATGTTTTTATACAGGGAGCGCGCGCAGCGCGCTCCCTGGCTTAGCGCGCTCCCTGGCGCCGCAGGTAATCCTCGGTGAACATGTCCGGCTTGAGGCGGCCTTCCTTGCCGGCGGTCCAGTCCGTTTCCGGCTCGCCGATGGTGAAGATGTCGCCCCAGTAGCGGCCGCTGGGAATATCGTAGCTGACATAGTCCTGGCTGGAGTCGCAGGCACCGATCTCCCAGATCGGGGTGACGCTGCCTTCCTGCACGCGCTGGATCTTGCCCTGCGCGTCGTACAGGTCCACCACGATGATGCCCCAGGTATCCTCGTCCAGGTAAAACACGCGATGCGGCGAGGAGTGGCGCTGTCCGGGGCGCACATCGGCCTCGACCTTCCACACGCGATGCAGCTCGTAGCGCCGCGCGTCGGGGTTGAGCTGGCTCGGCAGGAACTCGGTCTTGTCGCTGAATTTTGTGCCGTCGCGCAGCGCGTAGCTGTTGTAGGGGATGTACAGTTCCTGCTTGCCCACCAGCTTGTAGGTGTAGCGGTCGAGCATGCCGTTGTACATCCAGGCCTGGTCGACGTAGTAAGTGTCCTCCAGGCCGATCAGCGGCGCGTCGTAGGCGTAGGTGGAGAGGCGCCGCACGCGGCGCTGCCCGGGAAAGTACTGCCAGCCTTCATTGAGTTTCTGCAGGTAGTAGACGCCCGCATCGAGCGTGCCCGCCAGCGCCGGCGGCGTGGTGGTTTCCTGGTAGAAATAGAATTCCACGCCGTTGGCGTCGGCGATGGTCTTGGTGGCCGGCGCCTGGAACGGCACGAAGTACTTGGCCACGTACTCGATCTTGGTGAACTCCGAGCTGCCCTTGGACGGGGACAGGATGGTGTAGTTCGGTTCGATGCGCCCCTGGCCCTCGTAGCGCAGCTTGTGGTTCCACATCGCCTCCACGCCGCTGCCGGGCAGCGGGAAGGGGAAACCGGAGCCGGTGGCGGAGGCCAGCTCGAAGCCGTCGCCGGCGATGGCGGCGATCTTGGCGTTGTCCTTGGTGCGCTGGTAGACGATATCCGGGTAGCCGCAGGAGCGGTGCGTCGGATAGACGTCCATGCGATAGCCCTTGATGGTCTTCAGCAATTCCAGCTGGCCGGGCGTGAGCTTGTTCTTGTACTGGTCGGCATTGGCCGCGGTGATGGACAGCAGGGGTTTTTCGGCGGCATAGGGATCGGGCCGCACCTGGCCGATCTTCCAGCTTGCCGGGGCGGTCATCTCGCCGCCCTTCCAGGCGGGAATGGTGCCTTCCTTGTTGCCGGCCCTCTCGGCGCCGACCGGCGTCAGGTCTTGCCCCAGCCGCGCAATCTGCGCGTCCGTCGCCGCCAGGGCGGTGCCGCTGGTGAATGCCGCGGCCGTCGCGATGAGCAGCGGCCGGGAAAGCTGTTTGCCGATGGAAAGCTTGGTGGAAGACATGTTCAACTCCGTGTCGCCATGCGCCTGTCCGGCGCAGCTTGATTGACCTGGGAATGATGAAACTATCCGCGATCGGGTGCCGGCTATCTTGACATCTGACGCCATCGGCGCGGCGGCCGGCTTGCGGGCCGAATGGGGCATCAGCTGAGGCCGTAACTCATCATCAGCAGGTATTCGAACAGCTTCTGCGGCAGGATCTGCCTGAGCAGCCCGGTCGAAAGCTTCTGGAAAAAGCGGCCCACCTTGTAGCGCGGCAGGGGCGATTGGGTGTGGATGATCCGCTCCAGCAGCCGCGCCACCGCCAGCGGATCGGCGCCGCCGGCCTCGTCCCGCTCCATGATGGCGAGTGCCTTGCCGAAGCGTACCGCGTAGGCGCTGTGCCCGTCCGCCGCGGCCGCCTTGCGCCGCTGCGCGGTAAAACCGGTGCGGAAGTCGCCGGGCTCGATCAGCGTGACGCGCACGCCGAAGGGGCGCACTTCCATGCGCAGCACTTCGGTCAGGCCCTCCACCGCGAACTTGCTGGCGCTGTACAGCCCCTGGAACGGCAGGCCCACCAGTCCGCCGAGCGAGCTGATGTTGACGATCAGGCCGCTGCCCTGCGCGCGCATGATCGGCAGCGCCGCGCGGCATACCCGCAGCACGCCGAAGAAATTGGTGTCGAGCTGCCGCCGCGCTTCCTCGATGCTGGTGTCCTCCACCGCGCCGGCGATGCCGTCGCCGGCATTGTTCAGCACCACGTCGATGCGGCCCTCGCGCGCCAGGATCTGCCGGATCGCGGCCGTCACGGAGTCTTCGGAGGTGACGTCCATCGCCACCAGCTGGAAGCCGCTGGAACCCGGCGGCGGCGCCTCCGGCGCGCGGCGGCTGGTGCCATAGACGCGGAAGCCGCGGGCGTGCAAATGTTCGGCGCAGGCTTTGCCGATGCCGGAAGACGCGCCGGTGATCAGCACCACGCCCCTGGTCCGCAGATGTTCGGCCGCTTGCGGCAATCCAGCCTGCATCTGGTTCATGCCGCTGTCACTTTACGAAACTCGATCGGACTGACCCCGGCCCAGCGGCGGAAGGCGCGGCTGAAGGCGCTGAGCTCGGAATAGCCGAGCAGATAACCGATCTCGGTCAGGGACAGGTGATCCTGGCGCAGGTAACGCTGCGACAGTTCATAGCGCATGCGCTCCACCAGTTCGTTGAAGGTGGCGCCGCTCTCGCCGAGGCGCCGCTGCAGCGTGCGCTCGCTCAGATCCAGGGCCGCCGCCACTTTCTCGATCGATACGCCGCCGGCGCGCAGCCCGCGCAGGATCTGCTGGCGCACGCCGGCCAGCAGGTCGTCCGCCCGCGGCGATCCGGCGGCCTGCGCTTCGGCCAGCTTGTGCAACTCCGTCAGGCGGCCGAGGTCGGCGCCGTTGACCCGCGCCGCCAGGATTTCGCGCGGCGCCACCAGGGCGTTATAGGGCTGCGAGAAATACACCGGGGCGCCGAAGATGCGGCGGTGCTCGCTGCTGTCGCGCGGTTCCGGGTGCTCGAAATAAACCGCCGACGGCGTCCAGCCGCGGCAGCCGATGGCGATGCGGGCGAAGTTCAGCATCTTGGCGATCGACAGTTCCGCGTCCTGCCGGTATTCGAGGATTTCGGCGTCGCGGATGCTGTAGCTGATAACCACCTTGCCGCCTTCGATGCGCAGGTCCAGGCAGGCGCCTTCCTGGTGCACGAAGAAGTAGCGCGACACGTTGGCGATGGCGCCGGCCACGTCCGGCGCGTGGAGGATGGCGTCGCCGAGCGGACCGAAGCTGTCCGGGCCGTGGGACGCGCCCAGGCGCAGGCCGATGCTGTGATCGCCGGAGACGCGGGCGGCTTCCTCCAGCAGCGCCACGAACTGGCGCACCGGCAGGCGATGTTCCGGCCGGGACAGCAGGGCGGGGTCCACCCCGACGCCGGCGCAAACCTGGCCGAGGCTGACGCCGCGGCGCGCCAGCAGCGCGTCGAGCCCGGCCAGCGAAGCGCAGCGCATCGTCGCCTGGCGCGCCTGCGGCTTGGTTGCGGCTTGCAGCATGTCTCCCTCCTTGTGCACCGCGGCCTTGCCGCAGTCGATCCCGTGAACGGGTTTTCTTATTGCATTTAATATGCCGACTGGACGGTAAAGTAATTCAGGCGGGAGCGGCTGTCACCGCCCAGGTATATTTTTACTATCCGCCGCCCGGCGCCGGGAGGGCGGCGCCCATGACGCATGGAAAACTGTCGTCCGCTGTCAAGCGCGGGATGCCGCGCAGCGCTTAGATTGGGCCATGAAGAGCGCCGACGGCAGTTTCCATGCACCTGGCCATGCAGCTGGCCAGGAGCTGCGCGCCGGGCGCGAAGGGCCGGCCGCCGGCGCGGACGGTGCCGACCGGGCGGTACAGTATTCACGCGAGGCGGGAGAGGGGTCGATGGCGGACAAGCCGAAAGCACGCGGTCGCCCGAGCTCGCGCGAGGCCATGCTCGACGCGGCGCAGGCCGTGGTGCTGGAAGGCGGCGCCGGCAAGCTGACGCTGGATGCGGTGGCCAGGCGCGCCGGCGTCAGCAAGGGCGGGGTGATGTACAACTTTCCCACCAAGGAAGCCCTGCTCAAGGCCATGGTGGAGCGGCTGGTCGAGCACAACCGCCATGCCCACGCCCAGGTCACCGCCAGCCTGCCCGATCGCCCGGGCCGCAGCCTCAAGGCCTATGTGATGAATTCGGTGCGCGCGCTGGACGTGGACGACCGCGTCAGCGGCGCCCTGCTGGCCGCGCTCAACAGCGACCGCGCCCTGCTGGCGCCGGTGGCGGAGTATTTCAACGGCCGTTTTGCCAGGCTGGCGCAGGATGTGCCGTTCGAGCAGGCGGCCCTGGTCTACCTGGCCACGGAAGGACTGTGGACGCAGGAGTTGCTGCAGTTGTCTCCATTCAACGCGCGGCAGCGGGCGCAGCTGGTGCGCATGCTGCTGCGCATGGCCGAGCCGGGCGCGGTCACGGCCGGCAAGGCCGCCGCGCAAGGCAAGACAGTCAGGAAGAAGGGGAAGTCATGAGTGGAATGAGCCAGGTCCGGCGCGGGACTCTGCACGGAATATTGATGGGCACGGCACTGCTGCTCGTGGCCTGCGGCAGCGGCCAGGACGGCAAGTCCGCGGTATCGGCGCCGCCGCCGCCCGCGGCAAACCCGGCCATTCAGAAGATCTACGGCAGCACCTGCAGCGCCTGTCACGGCAAGCCGGGCACCGGCGCGCCGCAGGCCGGGGACGTCAAGGCCTGGGCGCCGCGGGTGGCGCAGGGCAAGGAAGTGGTGACCGGCCACATCATCAACGGCTACAAGGGCATGCCGCCGATGGGCATGTGCATGCAATGTTCGGAGGACGACTTCATCGCCGTCACCGAATACATGTCCGGCGCCAGGCTGCAGTGAGATAAACATCATGGCTCTGACGCGTAGGGAAGTGATGCAGCAGGCCGGAGCCCTTGGCCTGCTCGGCGCGGGCGGCGGCTTGGCCAGGCTGGCGCGGGCGGCCGACAGGATCATCCCCTGGCGCAACTGGTCGGGGGGACAGGTGTGCATCCCGGCAGTGCGCGTGGCGCCGCAGGACGAGGCGGAGCTGGTGGACGTGGTGCGCGGCACCAAAGGCGCGATCCGCGCCGTCGGCTCCGGGCATTCGTTCAGCGCGCTGGTGCCGACCGACGGCACCCTGCTGTCGCTGAGCAACCTGAGCGGCATGATCGGCTCCGATCCGCAGACCCTGCAATCCGAATTCTGGGCCGGCACCCGGGTGGCCGACATGGGCGAGCCGCTGCTCAAGGCCGGCCTGGCGATGCTCAACATGGCCGACATCGACTACCAGACCCTGGCCGGCGCCATCAGCACCTCGACCCACGGCACCGGGCCGACCTTCGGCTCCTATTCCAGCACCGTGGTCGGCCTGCGGCTGGTCACCGCGGCCGGCGAGGTGATCGACTGCGACGCCAGCAATCGTCCGGAGATCTTTCGCGTCGCCCGCACCTCGCTCGGCGCGCTGGGCATCATCACCCGGGTGAAGCTGCAGAACCGCAGGGCGTTCCGCGCGCACGAGAAGATCTGGGTGGGCAAGACCGAGGAACTGCTGGAAGACATGCCGCGGCTGATCAAGGAAAACCAGCATTTCGAGATCAACCCGATCCTGCATTCCGACGTGGCCCTGGCTACCGCCACCAACGAAACCGACGATCCGCACACCCGGCCCAATCCGGGCGGCGGCGACGGCGACGGTGTCGCCGCGCTGATGGCGATCAACACCTATGCCCGCAACCATCCGAAGGTGCAGGCGGCGCTGCTGGACACCTTCGTCAAGCGCATGATCTCCTCGGACGTGGTGGACGACTCCTTCCGCGTTTTCGCCCACGTGCGCGACCAGCGCTTCAACGAGATGGAATACGAGCTGCCGGCCGACGCCGGCCCCGCCTGCGTGCGCGAAATCCTCAAGACGGTGCGCGAGCAGAACCTCAACAGTTTCTTCCCGCTGGAATACCGCTACGTCAAGGGCGACGACATTCCCTTGAGTATGTTCAATGGCCGCGACACCTGCGCCATCTCCGTGCACCAGGATTACCGCCTCGACTTCCATAACTTCTTCGCGCAGATCGAGCCGATCTTCTGGAAGTACGAAGGCCGTCCGCACTGGGGCAAGCTGCACACGCTCAACGCCAACCAACTGTCGAAACTGTATCCGCACTGGCAGGATTTCCTCGAGGCCCGCGCCGCGCTCGACCCGGGCGGCAAGTTCCTCAACGGCCACCTGCGCTCCATCCTCGGCGTCACCTGCTAGAAGGCAAATCCGACATGAACCGCCGCAACTTCATGCTGGGCGCCGCCGGACTCGGTGCGGCGGTGGTCGGCGGCGGCCTGCTGGCGCGCCCCTCCGCCAACGGCCAGCCGTACGACGAGTACTTCCGCGTCCTCAACGAGGAGCTGAAGAAGAACGGGCCGATGCGGCCCTGCCTGGTGATCGACCTCGACCGGCTCGACCACAACATCGACCAGGTGGTGCAGACGGTCAAGGCGCCCAAGCATTACCGCATCGTCGAGAAGTCCCTGCCTTCGTCCGCCCTGATCGACTACGTCTCCAAGCGTGCCGGCACGCGGCGCCTGATGTCGTTCCACCAGCCCTTCCTCAACGACGACGCCGTCGCCTTTCCCGACGCCGACATCCTGATCGGCAAGCCCCTGCCGGTGCGCTCCGCCGAGTTGTTCTACAAGACGCTCAAGGGGTCCTTCGATCCGGGGCGCCAGCTGCAGTGGCTGATCGATACGCCGGAACACCTGCGGCAATACCTGGAGCTGGCCAAGGGCCTGGGCACCCGGCTGCGCATCAACGTCGAGCTGGACGTGGGCCTGCACCGCGGCGGCGTCAACAACAACCAGGCCCTGGGCGAAATCCTGAGCCTGGTCGCCGCCAATCCGGCCAGCCTGCAGTTCGCCGGCTTCATGGGCTACGACCCGCATGCCGGCATGGCGGTGCCCAGCATCCTGGGCAGCCACGAGGAACTGTTCCACAAAGGGATGGCGGTGTACCAGGGTTTCGCCGATTTCACCCGCGACCAGTTTGCCGAGCAATGGCGCCAGGACCTGACCTTGAACGCCGCCGGCAGTCCGACCTACCGCATGCACCAGGCCGAGACGCTGAGCAACGATATCTCGGTGGGCACGGCCCTGCTCAAGCCGACGCATTACGATCTGGATACCCTGGCCACGCACGTGCCGGCGGTATACATCGCCACCCCGGTGCTGAAAGCTGTCGGCCCGATCGACCTGCCGGCGCTGGACGGCGCCTCGCGCCTGTTCTCCTGGTGGGATCCGAACCAGCGCCAGACCTACTTCATCTACGGCGGCTACTGGATGGCCGAGTACGAATCGCCCAAGGGCCTGCAGTTCAACGCCCTGTTCGGCCACAGCACCAACCAGGAAATCGTCAACGCTTCGCCCGAGGTCGGCCTGAAAGTCGACGACCAGGTGTTCTTCCGCCCGACGCAGAGCGAGTTCGTACTGCTGCAATTCGGCGACCTGGTGGCGGTGCGCGGCGGAAAGATCGTGGATTACTGGGCGCCCATGCAAGGGTGAAGCTGCAATTCCCGTAGGGCGGGTCGCGACCCG
>CAJCJI010000288.1 GCA_903970595.1 Verrucomicrobiota bacterium | reverse complement strand
CAAGCTGATGGCTGCCGGCATCGCCGACGAGCGCTTCGTGCCGGACTTGCGCACCCGCCTGCTGGCACGCCTGGCGCAGCGCTTCGGTCCGCGCTTCGTGCTGGCCACCGTCGCGGCGGCCGAGTTTGCCGACCGCGACAAGTACGCCGGGCAGAGCGATGCGCATGCCATCTCGGCCGAAGAGCGCGGCCACGCCGCGGTGGTGCAGGCGGTGGCCGCCAATTCGGGGGCGAACATCGGCGCGGATATCGCGGCGGCCGAGCCCTGGCACCGCGGCGCTTCCGGCAACAATCTGCGGGCGGCCGTACTCGGCGCCAACGATGGCCTGGTTTCGAACTTTTGCCTGGTGATGGGGATCGCCGGGGCCGGAACCTCCAATCACACCATCCTGCTGACGGGTCTGGCCGGCCTGATCGCGGGCGCCTGTTCGATGGCTCTGGGTGAATGGCTGTCGGTGACCAATGCGCGGGAACTGGCGCAGACCCAGATCGAACGGGAAGCGGAGGAACTGGAACAGAACCCGGCGGCGGAGCAAAACGAACTCGCCCTGATCCTCCAGGCCAAGGGCCTGCCCAAACCGGACGCGCAGCGCGCGGCGCAGCAGATCATGCAGGACAAGCGGGGAGCGCTGGATACCCTGGCCAGGGAGGAACTCGGCATCGATCCGACCGAACTGGGCGGCAATCCCTGGAGCGCGGCCGGAACCTCCTTCGCCCTGTTCTCGACCGGCGCGATTTTTCCGGTGGCACCGTTTTTCTGGCTAAACGGGGCCTGGGGCATCGGCTTCAGCGTTCTGGCCAGCGGCGCGATGCTTTGCGCCATCGGCATGCTGACCTCGCTGTTCAATGGCCGCGGTCCGTGGTACTCCGCCGCGCGCCAATTGATCTTCGGCTGCCTCGCGGCGGGAGTGACCTACGGGCTTGGTGCGGTCCTGGGGACCACCTTGTCTTGAGACCCCGACTACACGCGGATCGGGCGTCGGCCCGGCGACTCGTTATCATGTCGGCCCCAAAAGTTTCCTCAGCCCTTAAGTGACCGCGGTTTCCGATCTCCAGGCGCAGTTCGAACGGTTCGGCGAGCAGTTGCTGTTGCGCGACGCCGAGCGCCTGCGGCGGCGGCTGCGCGCGGCGGCGGCCGATCCCCGTTTCGATCCGGCGCGCTTCGAGCGCGACCTGCAGCAGGCGCTGCTGGCGGCGGAGAACCGCGCGCGGCTGAAGCCGGCGATCACTTATCCGCCGGAACTGCCGGTGGTGCAGGCGCGCGAACCGCTGCTCGAGGCGATCGGCCGGCACCAGGTGGTGGTGGTCTGCGGCGAAACCGGCTCGGGCAAGACCACCCAGCTGCCCAAGCTATGCCTGGAGCTGGGACGCGGCCTGCGCGGCATGATCGGGCACACGCAGCCGCGCCGGTTGGCGGCGCGCAGCGTGGCCCGGCGCATCGCCCAGGAACTTGGCACCAGCGTGGGCGAACTGGTCGGCTACGAGACGCGCTTCGACCGCCGCGTGTCGGAGCGCACCCTGGTCAAGCTGATGACCGACGGCATCCTGCTGGCGGAACTGCAGCGCGACCGTGAGCTGCGCGCTTACGACACTATCATCCTGGACGAAGCGCACGAGCGCAGCCTGAATATCGACTTCCTGCTCGGCTGGCTCAAGCGGCTGCTGCCGCGTCGGCCCGAGCTCAAGCTGATCATCACCTCCGCCACGCTCGATCCGGACAAGCTGGCGCGGCACTTCGGGCAGCCTGGGCAAGGTCCGGCACCGGTGCTGCTGGTCGAGGGCCGCGGGTTTCCGGTGGATCTGCGCTACCAGGAGCCCGATGCCGAGGGCGACCTGGAAGAGCAGGTCGGCGCCGGCATCGCGGAGCTGTGGTGCAGCGGCAAGCCCGGCGACACGCTGGTATTCCTGCCCGGCGAGCGCGAGATCAACGAACTGGCCCGTGCCCTGCCGGGGCGCTTTCCGCGCGCCGAAGTGCTGCCGCTGTATTCGCGCCTGCCGGCGGAGCGGCAGGACCGCGTGTTTACCACCGGCAGCGTGCCGCGCATCGTGCTGGCCACCAACGTCGCCGAGACCTCGCTCACCGTGCCGGGCATCCGCTACGTGGTCGACAGCGGCACGGCGCGCATCAACCGCTATTCGCCGCGCCTGGGCGTGCAACAGCTGCGCATCGAGCCGATCGCGCAGTCCGCCGCCAACCAGCGCGCCGGCCGCTGCGGGCGCGTCGGCCCCGGCGTGGCGCTGCGCCTCTACGGCGAGGAGGACTTCGCCGCGCGCGCGGCGTTCAGCGATCCGGAAATCCTGCGCGCCAACCTCGCCGGGGTGATTCTGCAGATGGCCGCGCTGGGGCTGGGCGGCGTCGAGGATTTCCCCTGGCTCGATGCGCCCGAGGGGCGTCACGTCGCCGAGGGTTACCGGCTGCTGCAGACCCTGGGCGCGCTGGACGAAGAGCGCCGCCTGACCCCTTTGGGCCGCGAACTGGGGCGCCTGCCGCTGGATCCGCGGGTGGCGCGCATCGCCGTGGCGGGCCGCAATACGCCGTGCAGCGAGCAGGTGTGGGTGCTGGCCGCGGCGCTGTCGGTGCAGGACCCGCACGAAGTTCCGCCGGACGCGCAGGCCGCCGCTCGCGCCATGCACGCGCAGTGGCAGCATCCGCGTTCGGATTTCCTGTCGCTGCTCAATCTATGGCAGCGCTGGCGGCAATGGAGCGAGTCCTCGTCCAACCGCCAGCTGCGGCGCCTGTGCAAAGAGAACTTCGTTTCGTACCTGCGGATGGAGGAATGGGAAGCGCTGTACCGCCAGATCGCGGACCTGCTCGGGCGCGACACCGCCGGCGGCAAGCCTGCCGAAGCGCTGACGCCCGAGCAACTCTACGCGCCGATCCACAAGGCGCTGCTGGCCGGCCTGATCGACCATATCGGCCAGAAGCTGCCGGAGAGCCCGGAATACGCCGGGCCGCGCGGCCGGCGCGTGCGCATCTTCCCCGGCTCGGCGCTGGCGAAAAAGGCGCCGCCCTGGATGGTGAGCGCGCAGCTGGCGCAGACCAGCCAGCTCTTTGGCCGCTGCAACGCCGCCATCGAGCCGCCCTGGCTGCCGGAGGTGGCGCCCCACCTGGTGCGCAGCCTGCTGCAGGACCCGGAATGGAACGCGCAGCGCGGCGAGGTCATCGCCATGGAGACGCTGACGCTGTTCGGCATGCAGGTGCTGCGCCGCAGCCGCCAGTACGGCAACGAGGAGCCGGAAGCTGCGCGCCGCATCTTCGTCCGCCATGCCCTGGTGCGCGGCGAGCTGGAGCGGGTGCCTCCGTTTCTGGAGAAGAACCTCGCGCTGATCGAGACGGTACGGGAGAAGGAGGCGCGGCTGCGCCGCCCGGACCTGCTCGCCGACGAGGACCAGCTTGCCGGCTTCTACGAAGCGCGTCTTCCCACGGACGTTTGGAGCCTGCAACGGCTCAACCGCTGGCTGCGGCAATCGACGACGACGCAGCGGCAGGGCGCAAGTGCGGCACCCGACCTGCGCATGCGCGAGCCGGATGTGCTCAAGGCCGGGGCCCGCACCGATGTCGCCGCGCTGTTCCCGGATCAACTGGACATCGCCGGCCAGCGCATCCGCCTGAGCTATTCGCACAGCCCCGGCCAGGAGCAGGATGGCGTCAGCTTCCATATCCCCCTGGCCCTGCTGTTTGCGCTGCCGCCGCAGCACTTCGACTGGCTGGTACCGGGGTTGCTGCCGGCGAAGATCGAAGCGCTGATCCGCACGCTGCCGATGCCGCTGCGCCGCCAGTGCACGCCGGCGGCGGAGTTCGCCCGCGCCATCGCGGCCGGCGCCGGGCCGGAATCCGGCGAACTGCTGCAGACCATCTGCGCCCGCTTCGACGCCATGACCGGCGTGAAGCTGGCGCCCGCCGACTTCGCGCCGGAGCGCCTGGAGCCGCACCTGCGACCGCGTCTGGTGCTGGAGGATGCGGATGGCCGCGTGCTGGACACGGCGGAAAGCCTTGCGGTGCTGCAATCACGGCACGGCGGAGCTTCGCGGGCCGAACTGGGCCGGCGCGCGGCCGGCGAAGCCGCGCAGTGGATGCGGGACACGGTCACCGACTGGGATTTCGGCGCCTTGCCGGCGTCGGTGGAAGTGGCTGGTACGCGCGCGTACCCGGCGCTCAGCGTCGAGCAGGAGCGCATCGCGCTGCGCCTGTTCGAGTCCCACGAATCGGCTACCCGCGAGCACACGGCGGGCGTCAAGGCCTTGCTGCTGGCCCGCGCC
>CAJCJI010000287.1 GCA_903970595.1 Verrucomicrobiota bacterium | reverse complement strand
ATGCCGCTCTCCCCCGCCGCCCTTCCCCGGGCGGCTGCGGCCAGCTTAAAACGGCCGTGTCGCCAGTTCCAGCCGCGCCAGGTAGTGCAGCGCGTGCTCGCGCGTGAGTCCGCACATTTCGGCATTTGGTTGCAAACTCGCGCACACGGCGGGGCGCCGCGGATCGCCGAACAGCTTGCAGCGGTTCACCGGGTCGAGCTGCACACAGGGGACGCCAGCCGGCTTGCCTTGAGGCATGCCGGGGATTGGCGAGGAGATCGAGGCTTCGACGCAGCAGGCGCCACAGCCGGTGCGGCATTCCATCAACAGCCTCCGGAGGCCCTTTCGGGCGCTCCCGCGGCAGGCATGGTCGGGGCGGAGGGGGTTAACTGGACGCCGTGGCGGCTGCACTCGCCCTGCACGCTTTCGCGGATCATCTCGGCCAGGCGGCGCGTGCCGGGGCCGGCGTAGTCGCGGTCGGCGAACACCAGGTACAGCTCGGCCGAGCGGGCCCCGCCCTCGCGCAGGGGCAGCGGCTTGAGCAGGCCGCGCTCCAGCTCGTTGCGCACCGTCTCCTCGGGGTACCAGGCGAAACCCAGGCCCATGCAGGCGGCATGGATCGAGGTGGCCTTCTGGCCCACCGTCCAGCTCTGCTCGGCGCCGACCCAGCTGCCGCTGCGGCGCTGGCTGCCGGTATCGCGGATCACCAGGTGACGATGCTTGCGCAGATCCTGCAAGGTCAATGGGCGGCCAAGCCGGTGCAGCGGATGGTCCGGATGCGCCACGGCGATAAAGCGCAGCCGCATCAGCGGATCGCCGGCGAAACCCGGCGGGATCTGCGAGCAGATGGCCAGATCGACCCGGCGCTGCAACAGCGCCTCCTCGGTGCCGCTGATCACGGTCTCGTACAACTCAATCCGCGTCTGCGGCCGTTCCTCGCCGAAGCGGGCGAAGCACTGCAGCAGCACCCAGGTGGGAAAGATGATCTCCATCGCCAGCCGCAGCTCCGGCTCCCAGCCGGCGGCGAGGCTGCCGGCCGCGCCCTCCAGCACGCTCGCCTCGTCCAGCAAGGCCTTGGCGCGGCGGTACAGCACCTCGCCGGTGGGTGTCAGCTGCGCCTTGCGCCCCACCACCTCGAACGCCTTGACCCCCAGCAGCGACTCCAGCTTCTGCACCGCGTAGGTCACCGCGGACTGGCTCTTGTGCAAGGCCTCGGCGGCCTGGGCGTAGCCCCCGGCGTCCACCACCGCCAGCAAGGCGCGCCATTGTTCCAGGGAAATCCGTGGGTTAGCGGTCATCGTCGGATCAATTATCTGCTCAATAGATAGATAAGCGCTAAATATTCTGCTTTTTTATCGAATCAATCAATATTTAAATGGCGCCACTTCCGGAACGGTTCGTTCCACTTTTCAAACCTTGAAGGAGATGCGCCATGACCACCCTGCTCCAGATCAACGCCAGCATTCACTCCGGCAACGGCCAGTCCAGCCAGCTCGCCAACCAGTTCGTCGCCGCCTTCCGCCAGCGCGAGCCCGGCACCCGGGTGATCCAGCGCGACCTGGCCACCGACGAAGTGCCGCACCTCACCGCCGAGCGTTTCGGCGCCTTCGTCACCAAGCCGGAGGAGCGCAGCGCGGGGCAGCACGCGGTGGCGGCTTATTCCGACACCCTGATCAACGAGCTGAAACAGGCCGACGTGATCGTGCTGGGCCTGCCCATGTACAACTTCGGCCTGCCCTCGCAGCTGAAGGCCTACTTCGACCACATCGCCCGCGCCGGCGTCACCTTCAAGTACACCGCCACCGGCCCGGTGGGCCTGCTCACCGGCAAGAAGGTGTACGTCTTCGCCGCCCGCGGCGGCCTGTATGCCGGCACGCCAATGGACACGCAAACCAGCTACGTGCGCGACTTCCTGCGCTTCCTGGGCATGGCCGACGTGGAATTCGTCTACGCCGAAGGCCTGGCCATCAGCCCCGAAAGCAAGGCAGCCAGCCTGGCCAAAGCCGGCGCAGAAGTCGCCCGCCTCGCCGCCTGACTGTCGTCCTGACTAGGACCGCGCCCTCCATGGCGCGTACTGTTCAAACAAGCAATCCCTTACCAAGCTTCATCAAATATTCAGGAGCACCTCAATGAACAACTTCTTCGACTCGACCAAGCCCTATTCCGACCTCGTCGGCCGCATCCTCATCGCCGGCCTGTTCCTGGTCGCCGGCGCCGGCAAGATCGCCGCCTATGCCGGCACCCAGGCCTATATGCAGGCGGCCGGCGTGCCCGGCGGCCTGCTGCCGCTGGTGATCCTGGTGGAGGTGGGCGGCGGCCTGGCCATCGTGCTCGGCCTGTTTACCCGCCCGGTGGCCCTGCTGATGGCCGGCTTCAGCATCGTCACCGCCCTGCTGTTCCATACCGGCCACGACCAGGTGTCGCAGATCATGCTGCTGAAGAACTTCGGCCTGGCCGGCGGCTTCCTGTTCCTGGTTGGCAACGGCGCGGGTAAGCTGAGCCTGGACGCCCGCGGCAAGAAGTGATCGTTCGAGAACCACCCGGTATCTGCCTGTGCAAGCCGGCAGGTACCCCAAGGAGCCTGACATGAACAGCACAACCCCGAGGACCATGGTCCACGTCATCCCCTCGCAGCCGACCTCCGACGGCGCCGGCGTCAAGCTGCGCCGCAGCCTCGGCAGCCAGCGCGGCGTGCATGTGGATCCGTTCCTGATGCTTGACGAGTTTTATTCCGACGATCCCAACGACTACCTCGCCGGCTTCCCGGCGCATCCGCACCGCGGCTTCGAGACCGTCACCTACATGCTGGACGGCCACATGCGGCACGAGGACCACCTCGGCAACAGAGGCGACCTCGGCCCCGGCGGCGTGCAGTGGATGACCGCCGCGCGCGGCATCATCCACTCCGAGATGCCGCAGCAGAGCGAAGGCCGCATGCGCGGCTTCCAGTTGTGGATCAACCTGCCCTCACGCGAAAAGATGAAGCCCGCTGGCTACCGCGACATTCCCGCCGCCGAAATTCCTGCTGTGGACCTGCCCGGCGGCGGCCGCGTCAAAGTCATCGCCGGCACGGCGATGCTGGGCGGCCGCTCCGCCAGCGGCCCGGTCAACGGCGACGCCAGCCTGTCCACCGACCCGCTGTACCTGGATGTGCAACTGCCGGCGGGCGCGGAGCTGAACCTGCCGCTGACTCCGGGCCACAACGCCTTCCTCTACACCTACGAGGGCGGTGCGCAAGTCGGCCCGGCGGCGCAGGCCAGGGCCTTGCCGCATCGCGCCGCCGGCGTGCTGTCGGACGGCGACAGCCTGCGCGTCCAGGCCGGCGCCGAAGGCGTGCGCTTCCTGCTGCTGGCGGCCAGGCCGCTGCGCGAGCCGGTGGTGCAATACGGCCCCTTCGTGATGAACACGCGCGAGGAGATCGAGCAGGCGGTGGCCGACTATCGGGACGGCAAGCTGGCCGCGGCGGCCTGAGGTAGTAATGACTCCTTTCCCCTCTCCCTCCGGGAGAGGGGTAGGGGTGAGGGACGCACTATCGAGCAAGCACTCAGTTTGTTGGCAGTCTCCCAGTAGAGCTTTGATCGAAGGAAATCCCTTCCTGAGGCGCTTCCCGGATCACCATGGAGCCGCTCTAAACGTGCGCCGCCGACTTCCTCACCGGCTCCCGCGCCGGCTCGCCCTTCTTGCCCAGCTCCTGCAGCAAATTGCCCAGGTCTTCCGCGTGCTCTTCTTCCTTGGCCAGGATTTCCTCCATCAGCCGGCGCGTGGTCGGGTCGTCGTTGCCCAGGTACTGGACGATCTCGCGGTAGCTGTCGATGGCGATACGCTCGGCCACCAGGTCTTCCTCGATCATTTCCACCACGTCCTTGCCTTCCACGTATTCGGAGTGGCTGCGCGACAGCAAACCTTCGGGCGACAGGTTGGGCTTGCCGTCGAGCTGCGTGATGCGCTGCGCGATCAGGTCGGCATGCTGCTGTTCTTCGTTGGCGTGCTCCAGGAACTCGGCCGCCACGCCCTTGGAATGGATGCCGGAAGCCATGTAGTAGTGATACTTGTAGCGCAGCACGCAGACCAGCTCCGTCGCCAGCGCCTCGTTGAGAACCTTGATGACGGTCTGGCGGTCGGCCTTGTAACCATCGGTGACCGCGCCCTGCCGGATGTGATTGCGCGCCCGCTCGCGGATCGCTTTGATGTCTGAAACAAAAGGCTTCGCTGCCATGATGCATCTCCTTGTTGTGAACGACTGATTGAAGCGAGAGCTGAAGGCCCCATGGAAACCACCAGGCCGCCTCCTTAGTCCAATGCTGCATTAGTGGACACCGGCAGCGGCCGGACGTTCCGGGCGGTAGCGCGCCGAGTACTTCCACTTACATGATTATCAACAGGTTTTAAAGACTTCCCCAACCTCACGAAGGAGCTCACATGCAGATTCAGCTGAAGGACCGGCGCGCCCTGGTCAGCGGTTCCACCGCCGGCATCGGCTACGCCATCGCCAAAGGCCTGGCCGAAGCCGGCGCCACCGTCATCGTCAACGGCCGCACCGAGGAGCGCGTGAGCGCCGCCATCGACAGCATCCGCAAGTCCCTGCCGGGCGCGCAGCTGCTGGGCTTCGCCGGCGACCTGGCCAATCCGGCCATCGCCGCCCAGCTGCAGCAATCGCGCCCCGAACTCGACATCCTGGTCAACAACCTCGGCATCTTCGAGCCCAAGGGCTACTTCGACATTTCGGACGCGGACTGGGAGCGCTTCTTCAACGTCAACGTACTCAGCGGCGCGCGCCTGGCGCGCCTCTACGGCCAGGGCATGGCGCAACGCGGCTGGGGCCGCATCGTCTTCATCTCCAGCGAATCCGGCCTGCAGATCCCCGCGGAGATGGTGCACTACGGCGTGACCAAGACCGCCCAGCTCGCCGTCTCGCGCGGCCTGGCCGAGACCCTGGCCGGCAGCGGCGTCACCGTCAACTGCGTGCTGCCGGGACCGACCCGCTCGGAAGGCGTGGAAGGCTTCGTCGCCGAACTGGCGCGCAGCCAGGGCAGCAGCGAAAAGCAGGTGGAGCAGGATTTCTTCAAGAACATGCGGCCCAGCTCGCTGATCCGGCGCTTTGCCACAATTGAGGAAGTGGCGAACATGGTGGTGTATACCTGCTCGGAGCAGGCTTCGGCGACAACCGGCGCGGCCTTGCGGGTAGATGGAGGCGTGGTGCGCTCTATCGCCTGAGATTTTCTTCTCTCTCCCCATCGCAGATGGGGAGAGAGTCATTTTGTCCCCTCTCCCCTTGGGGGAGAGGGCCAGAGCCTGCCCCCGAGGTTGTAATCGGGGGGTGAGGGGTGCTTTTTACATGCACAAACACCAAACCCCGTTCGTCTTGAGATTGGTAGAGTGGGTTAGCGCCGTAGGCGCGTAACCCACCGTCTTGCAGAAACTTCAGCAAGCGCGCTTGCGCGCGGCCCGTATCCTCCCTACGACGTACCTCCCTATTTCGCCTTCGGCGAGTTACTTTTCTTGGCGCAAGAAAAGTAACCCAAAGAACATGCCCCTGCGTTTGCGCAAACAACGGGGCGAAAAGTCAAAAGCGGAGAAGCAAAAGCAACTGCTAAGGGCGGGACCGCTACGCGGTCCC
>CAJCJI010000286.1 GCA_903970595.1 Verrucomicrobiota bacterium | reverse complement strand
CCGCCACCGCCAGCGCCCCTTCGATCCAGCGCAGCGGCACGCCGCCGGCCAGGCGTTTGCGCAGGGCCGGGAGCCAGCCGGCGCCAAAGCGCGCTTGCGGCCGGACGTCGAGCCCAAGCGCCTCCGCCGCCGCCTGATCGACGGTTTCCGCGGTCACCGTGCGCGCGCGCCGGACATAGGCGCCCAGCAGCGCGCGGTCGCAGACGATGTTGATCTGGCGCGGAATGCCCTGGGCATGACGATGGACCCGCCGCATCGCCGCCAGGTCGAAAAGGTCGCTGGCACCGCCGGCGACTCTCAGGCGATGGATGATGTACTGCATCGTTTCCGCCAGCGACAGCGGATGGAGGCGGTATCGCGTGGTGATGCGCGAGGAAAGCTGGCGCAAGTCGGGCCGCTCCAGCAGCTCGATCAACTCGGGCTGGCCGATCAGCATGATGCGCAGCAATTTTTCCTTGTCGGTTTCCAGGTTGGTCAGCAGGCGCACCTGTTCCAGCACTCGGGGATCGAGATTCTGCGCCTCGTCGATGATCAGCACCGTGCGGCGGCCGGCGGCGTGCACCTGCAGCAGGTGCTCGTTGAGGGCATCGACCAGCGGCTTGATGGAGCGCGCCGGCTTGTCGTACGAAATCCCCAGTTCGTCGCAGATGGCCGCGACGAATTCCACCTCATTCAGCCGCGGGTTCTGAATCATCGCCACATCCACCGTGCCCAGCTTCTGCGACAGCAGGGTGTGCACGACGGTGGTCTTGCCGGTGCCGATCTCGCCGGCAAGCTGCACGAAGCCGCCGTATTGTCCGGTGCCGTACAGCAGGTGGCCCAGGGCCTCCTGGTGCTGCGCGCTCAGGTACAGGTAGGCCGGATCGGGCGCTATGGAAAACGGCGGTTCGCGGAGATTGAAATGCTGCGTATACACGGTTGGGTATAGCGGCTGGGTATAGGCGGCTATCGGCAGGCCGGGCCTGAACAGCCGGCGCGCCAGGCGCGTTTTATGGCGAGGTGTGACTTCACGTACTTATCGGTACCTAATTGACGCGCCCGGAGTCTTCACAGTATGCCGTAAAATGGCAGATTCACGGTCAATTAAAAAATATAACAATATTCCCGTTGCGAATGAGGGTACCAGGGCTCGCAACCCGCCGCAGATACAGCCGTTGTTCCCTGCCCCGGCGAGGTTTTGCAGATTCCGCTTGCCGGGACAGGCAAGGCGCGCGTTCAGGCGCGGTAGCGGTAATACTCCAGGCCGAGGTCGTAAAACCGGGCATCGTGCGACTTGCCGACCCGCTCGATGGTGAACCCCGGCCGCTGCGGAATCTGCGCTTCCTGCGGCCATTGCGCGGCGTGCAGGCGGGCGTAGTCGTCCTGGCCCACGGCGACGGCGTTGCCCAGCGCAGCGGACAGGCCGATCCTGGCCGCGGCCTGGCGCCAGTTCGGCGCCACCTTGGCCACCACGGTTTCGGCGGCATCGCCGCTGCCGTAGCCGACCAGCAGCAGCTTGTGCCCGCTCAGTTCCGCGGGCTGCGCCTGCGCTTCCTCCAGTCCCGCCGCGATCCAGGCCGGCAGCGCCGCAGTGTAGAGATTGCCCATGTGCATCATGGCCGCCGCACCGAGGCGCAGCTTGCCTTCCACCACTTCCTTGTAGCGGGGCGACTTGCGGAACGCCTTCATGACGTGCGCGCTGAGCGGGTAAGGCTCTTCCGGCGGATGACCGCTCACCACCTTGTCGACCAGGGAAGGCCGCTGGCCCATCTCCGCCAGCAGGGCTTTCAGCTCCACCCCGGCAGCCTTGCAATAACCGCCGAGTTCCTCGTGCTCGTCGCCGCCGTCCGAGCCCATGGCGAACAGATAGGCCAGGGTCCAGGCGCTCACCGGCATGTGATGGTAAGGGCGGTGCATGAATACCGACGACAGGCTGCGCAGGAAGGCCGCGTGCCCGCCTTCGCGGCGCAGGAACAAGGCATCGAAGGCGCACACTACCTCGTCCAGGTAACAAGCGGTCGAATACTTGCCGTTGAACACCGGGAAGTCGCGCAGGCGGCCATTGGCACCCGGAGTCTGGCCGTTGAAGCGCAGGAAGGGCTTGCGGAAATCGGCGATGCGGTAGCTGGAGGCGCTGCCGGAGGTGTGCAGATCCAGGAACAGTAGTTGCGGATCGCGGTCCACCAGCATGGCCACCGCGCCGGCGCCCTGGGTGGGCTCGCCGGTGCTGCCGCGGTCGTATTCGGCGATGTCGGCGGAGACCACGATGGCCTGGCGGCTGGCGCCGTCATAGGCCAGGTAGCGCATCGCGCCCTTGACGCCGTAGAGCCCGGCGATGCAGGCCTGCTTGTATTCCGGCACTTCGCAGTAGCGCGACAGCGGCGGCATCCCGCGCACTGCCAGCGCCTGGTCGACCAGGCCGCGCACGATCACCGCGCCGACGGCATTGTCCGAACTGGACTCGGTGGCCAGGGCCAGCGAACCGATGCGCTGCGGATCGACCTTGTAGTCGACAATCAGCTTGAGCACGGCCTCGGCGGCCATGGTGTAGACGCTGTCTTCGGGCCCGGCCATGCGGAAACTGTGGCCGACCACCGCGCTGATCTTGTCCCAGGCATTGCCGGTCCAGCCGCACCAGTCCTGCAGGCTGACCCGATAGGGCGGGACGAATACCGAGATACCGCTGATGCCGTACTGTTCGTTGGTCATTTGCTTTCCCGTTCAATCGACAGATTTAAAGATTTTTCTCGCCTACCGCGCCGGTCGTACCTTCCCGTCCGGTCGCATACACGCGGCCTTTCCATTGCGAGCGCGTGCCGCGCCAGTAGCGGATGGCGGAACTCCAGGTCATTGCCAGGTACAGGCTTGCACCCAGCGGTGTCAGCAGCAGCCACAGCGGCGACATGCCGTAATAGCGCAGGGTCGGCCAGTATGCAAGCGCCATCGCCAGCAGCGCGGCGGCGGCCAGGCCGCGCGCAGCGGGCAGGAACAGGGCGGCCAGCGGCAGCCAGTAAGCCGCGGCGAAGATCGCGGTGACCAGCAGCAGCAACAGGCTGGAGTAATGCAGCTGGGTGAAGGCGGAGCGCGCCACCATGTCGTGGATCGGCCGCAGCGCGCCATACGGCCGCAGGCTGAGCACGCCGCGGCTCAAACCGATCCAGGTGCGGTAACCGGCGGTCTTGATCTGGCCGGCCAGGGTGCAATCGTCGATCAGGGCGCCGCGCAGGCTGGCGAAGGCGCCGACGTTGTACAGCGCCGCCGTATCCACCAGTACGCAGCCGCCCGCGGCCGCGGCCACGTGGCGGAAGCGCGAATTGGACAGGGCGAAGGGATACAGCAGCTTGAAGTAATAGACGAAGGCCGGCAGCAGCAGGCGATCCCAGAAGCCGGTGCGGCGCAGATCGGCCATCAGCGACACGAAGTGCAGGCCTTGCGCCTGCTTCTGGCGCAGCAGCGCCGCCAGCAGTCCGGGGCGCAATTCGATGTCAGCGTCGAGCAGCAGGGTCAGCGGCGTTTCCACCTCGGCCAGGCCCTGCTGCAAGGCCCACAGCTTGCCGGCCCAGCCCGGCGGCAGGGGCTTGCCACCGACCACGCGGGTATTGGGGAAGGCCGCGGCGATGCGGCCGGTGCCGTCGGTGGACTGGTCGTCCACCACCACCACGCTCAGGCTCTCACCCTGGGCCTGCAGGCCCGCCAGCGTCGCACCGATAACCTCGGCCTCGTTGCGCGCCGGGATCAGCACCGTGATCCGGTTCAGGCCGGCCGCGCGCCCCGCGTCCACATCGGCTTCGATGCGTTCGCGCGTGCTCCACGGCCGCCAGGGCGACAACAGGTTGCCGAACCAGATGACGGCCGCGGGAACAGCCAGCCACAAGTCCGTTTGGCCGCTCATGGCATATGTGGTTTTGCCTCTCCCTTTGGGAGAGGCCGCGCCGCGAGGGTATTTGGCCCACTGGCGGAGAGTGCCTCAATGGCACTCTCCGTTAAGCCAAATACGTGAGGGGCGCATTTTCCGTCGAGTGCACTCTTCACGGAAAGTGCACCCCTCACCCCTACCCCTCTCCCAGAGGGAGAGGGGAATAGACGATGCACTTGAACCAAGGCTTGCGGCGCTTAGTTGGTCTTGCTGCCTACATTCGTCGGACGGCGCTGGATGGCGCTGACCGGGATATGGACCGCGGTGGCGGCGGAGCGGTCGCCGTATTTCACCGGCAGGTCGGCGGCGAACTCGCCATCGGTGCGGGGCCCGAACAGCGACACGCGCAGCGCCTTCAGCGGATTGGCGAAGGTGTCGTTGACGGCGCTGCCCTCGAAGCCGCAGTGCGCCATGCAGTTGTCGCACTTGGGATTGATGCCGACGCCGTACTTGTCCCACTCGGTGTCTTCGATCAACTCCTTGTAGGTCTTGGCATAGCCCTCATCCACCAGCAGGTAGCAGGGCTTCTGCCATCCGAAGATGTTGTAGGTGGGATTGGACCAGGGCGTGCACTGGTAGCTCTGGTTGCCGGCGATGAAGTCGAGGAACATCGAGGACTGGTTGAACACCCACTTGCTCTTGCGTTCCTTGCCGAGCTTGAACACATCGCGGAACAGCTGCTTGCTCTCGTTGCGGGCCAGGAACACGTCCTGGCGCGGCGCGTGCTGATAGCTGTAGCCCGGCGACACGGTGATGCCCTCGATGCCCAGCGTCATGGCGTAGTCGAAGAACTCCGCGATCTCCGCCGGCGGCTCCTTGTTGAACAGGGTGCAGTTGATGGTGACGCGGAAGCCGCGCGCGCGCGCCATCTTGATCGCGGCCACCGCCTTGTCGAACACGCCGTCCATGCACACCGATTCGTCGTGGCGCTTTTCCAGGCCGTCCAGGTGGATCGACCAGGTGAAGTACGGCGAGGGCTGGTACTCGTCGATGTGCTTGGGCATCAGGATCGCATTGGTGCACAGGTAAATGAACTTCTTGCGCGCGATCAGGCCCTGCACGATCTGCGGCAGCTCCTTGTGGATCAGGGGCTCGCCGCCGGGGATGGACACTACCGGCGCGCCGCACTCGTCCACCGCGCGCAAGGCGTCTTCCACGCTCATGCGCTTCTGCAGGATTTCCTTGGGATGGTCGATCTTGCCGCAGCCGGAGCATTCCAGATTGCACTGGAACAGCGGCTCCAGCATCATCGCCAGGGGATAGCGGGTCTGGCCGCTGAGCTTCTTGCCCAGGATGTAGCGTGCGATCTTGACCTGCTGGATGAGGGGGATGCCCATGAGTGCTCCGAATCAGTAAATACTAGGTTGAGACAGTGTTCCGACGCGATCGATCAACAATCGCGACCAATTTTGTCACAGTTTTGCTTTGCGTACCGCCCGTCACGAACGCGGCGCCTGCAGCACCTCGGGATGGTCGCGCCGGATGCGCGCCCATTCGATCTTGAACCAGGGCGTGAAGGCCTCGGGCCTGGCCGCCATCTCCGCGTCCAGCGCGTCCGGCGCGATGAAGCGCAAACCTGAAATCTCGTTCACATTGACCTTCGGCTGGCCGCTGCTGTAACCGGCATAGACCCAGCACAGCTCATGTTCGGCGCCTTCCGCGTCGAACTGCGCCTGATACTGGAACTTGAACAGGAACTGCAGCGGCGCCTCGAGCCCCAGTTCCTCCTCCAGGCGGCGGTGAATCGCATGCTCCAGGGTTTCGCCGCGGCGCGGGTGGCTGCAGCAGGTGTTGGACCAGAAGCCGGGCCACAGCCGCTTGCCCGCCGCGCGCTGCTGCAGCAACAGCTCGCCGCGCTGATTGAAGATGAACAGGGAAAAGGCCCGATGCAGCGTGCCCTGGCCCAGGTGGGCGGAGGCCTTGTCGAGAAAACCGATTTCACGGTCCTGGTCGTCGACCAGCACCAACGGCTCGTCGTCGAACGAGACGATGCGCTCCGCGTCCTGCATCTCCGTGTCGAGCCCCATGCTATCCAATGCTCACCTCCATGCCCTGATAGCCGGCGTCGCGCATCGCGGCAATCACCTTGTCCGGGTGTTCCGGGCACAGCGCGATGATCGAGCCGCCGCCACCACCGCCGGTCAGCTTGGCGCCGAGGGCGCCGTTCTCGCGCGCGATCTGCACCAGCTCCTCCTCCAGCCGCCGGTGGATCGCCTGCTCCAGGGTCTCGCCGCGGCGCGGGTGGCTGCAGCAGGTATTGGACCAATAACCCGGCCACAGCCGCTTGCCGGCGGCGCGCTGCTGCAGCAGCAGTTCGCCCTGCGGGTTGAAAATGAACAGCGAAAAGGCCCGGTGCAGGGTGCCGCGGCCCAGATGGGCGCTGGCCTTGTCGAGAAAGCCGATGTCGCGGTCGTCGGCGTCGACCAGCACCA
>CAJCJI010000285.1 GCA_903970595.1 Verrucomicrobiota bacterium | reverse complement strand
AGCACCCGCTCGCCGGCGCGCGGCGCCAGCCAGTCCAACACCGGCGCCCCCAGTTCGGAGACGAAGCCGCCGTTGCGCGCATAGGCGCGCGGGTCCCACACCTGGCCGGCGGCCGGAGGGGCGTACTGCCGGTCCGGCGCGTTCATGCGAACAGCCACGGCGCTTCCTGCCGGCGCCGCGTCTCGTAGGCGCGAATGGTACCGGCCTGCTGCAAGGTCAGGCCGATCTCGTCCAGGCCGCGTACCAGGCAGTCCTTGCGAAACGGATCGATGTCGAAACCGAAGCCCTGGCCGCCGGGCGTGCGCACCGTCTGCGCCGGCAGGTCCACTGTCAGGCGATAGCCCTCCTCCCGCGCCTCGCGGAACAACGTATCGACCTGTTCCGGCTTGAGCACGATGGGCAGGAAGCCGGTCTTGAAGCTGTTGTTGAAGAAGATATCGGCAAAGCCCGGCGCGATCACCGCGCGAAAGCCGTAATCGCTCAGCGCCCACACCGCGTGCTCGCGCGAAGAGCCGCAGCCGAAGTTCTCGCGCGCCAGCAGCACGCTGGCGCCGCGGTAGCGCGGCTGGTTCAGCAGAAACTCCGGGTTGGGCCGGCGGGTGGCCGGATCGATGTCCAGGTCGCCCGGATCGAGGTAGCGCCAGTCGTCGAACAAGAAGGGTCCGAAGCCGCTGCGTTTGATCGACTTCAGATATTGCTTGGGAATAATCGCGTCGGTATCGACATTGGCCCGATCCAGCGGGGCGACCAGTCCTTCCACTACGGTGAATGCTTGCATGGCTGATGTCCTCGAAAAGCTGCTCGCGCAAAGACGCAAAGCCGCAAAGAACAACAAAACAAAGCCGTTGCTTTAACGCTTTTCATTGCGGCTTTGCGTCTTCGCGCGAGTCATGTTGTTCCTGGCGGCTTGGCACGGCTCAGCTCGTCCTGATATCCACGAAATGCCCGGCGATTGCCGCCGCAGCCGCCATCGCCGGACTCACCAGGTGGGTGCGCCCGCCCTGGCCCTGGCGTCCTTCGAAGTTGCGGTTGGAGGTGGAGGCACAGCGCTCACCCGGGGACAGACGGTCGGCGTTCATGCCCAGGCACATGCTGCAGCCCGGCTCGCGCCATTCGAAGCCCGCCTCGCGGAACACCCGGTCCAATCCTTCCCGCTCCGCCTGCTGCTTCACCAGCCCCGAGCCCGGCACCACCAGGGCCAGCTTGACGCTGGCGGCGATGCGCTTGCCGCCGACCAGTTTTGCCGCCGCGCGCAGGTCCTCGATGCGGGAATTGGTGCAGGAGCCGATGAAGACCTTGTCGATGCGGATTTCCTGGATCGGCGTATTCGGGCTCAGCCCCATGTAGTGCAGCGCCCGCTCCATGCCCTGGCGCCGCGTGGCATCGGCTTCCTGCGCCGGATCGGGCACGCGGCCGTCCACCGCCACCACCATTTCCGGCGAGGTGCCCCAGGTCACCTGCGGCTTGATCTCCGCCGCTTCGATCAGCACCTCGCGATCGAACTGCGCGCCGGCGTCGCTGTGCAGGGTGTTCCACCAGGCCACCGCCTGGTCCCAGTGCGTGCCCCGCGGCGCGAACGGCCGGCCCTTTACATAGTCGATGGTGGTCTGGTCCACCGCGATCAATCCGGCGCGCGCGCCGGCCTCGATCGCCATATTGCACACCGTCATGCGCCCTTCCATGGACAGGGCGGCAATCGCCTCGCCGGCGAACTCGATGGTGCTGCCGTTGCCGCCGGCCGTGCCGATGCGGCCGATGACGGCGAGCACGATGTCCTTGGCGGTGATGCCCGGCGCCACCCGGCCCCGCACCGTCACCCGCATGCTGCGGGTTTTCTTCTGCACCAGGGTCTGCGTGGCCAGCGCATGCTCCACCTCGCTGGTGCCGATGCCGAAGGCCAGGGCGCCGAAAGCGCCGTGAGTGGAAGTGTGCGAGTCGCCGCAGACCACCGTCATGCCCGGCAGGGTCGCCCCCTGCTCCGGGCCGATGACGTGGACGATGCCCTGCCTCGGGTCGGACATGCGGAATTCGGTAATGCCGTATTCCGCGCAGTTGGCGTCCAGCGCGTCCACCTGGGTGCGCGAGATCGGATCGGCAATGCCCTGGCTGCGGTCCGTGGTCGGCACATTGTGATCGGCCACCGCCAAGTTGGCGGCCAGGCGCCAGGGCTTGCGCCCGTTCAGGCGCAGGCCGTCGAAGGCCTGCGGGCTGGTCACTTCGTGCACCAGGTGACGGTCGATGTACAGCAGCGCCGCCCCGTCGCCCATTTCGGCCACGACGTGGGACTGCCACAGCTTGTCGTACAGAGTTCTGCCGGGGGTCTTGCCGGTGCTCATGGCCGGGAATCTCCTGCCTGATTTTTGATCCGGCGCGATTCTAGGCCCATGCCATCTATAACTCCAATGAATCGTTTTTATATAATGAATTCCCAATTTGGATTATCGTGCGCAATCACCGGGACCTTCGATGGACACGCAAAGCCTGCAGGCATTCATGGAAGTGGCGGAAAGCCGCTCCTTTTCCAAGGCCGGCGAACGCCTGCACCTGTCGCAGCCGGCGGTCAGCAAGCGCATCGCCGTGCTGGAAGAGCAGCTGGGCACGGTGCTGTTCGACCGCGTCGGCCGCCAGGTGGCGCTGACCGACGCCGGCAGCACCCTGCTGCCGTTCGCCCGCCGCGCCCTGCAGGACATGGAAGACGGCCGCCGGGCGCTGTCGCACCTGTCCGGCAAGGTCGGCGGCCGCCTGTCCGTGGGCACCAGCCACCACATCGGCCTGCACCGCCTGCCGCCGGTGCTGCGCGCCTTCACCGGGCTGTATCCGGAGGTGGACCTGGATATCCATTTCATGGATTCCGAGGACGCCTGCGAGGCGGTGGTGCAGGGCAAGCTGGAGATCGGCATCGTCACCCTACCCACCCTGCCCATCCCGCAACTGGAAACCGCCCGCATCTGGGCCGATCCGCTGGCGGTGGTGGTGATGCCGGGCCATCCCCTGCTGCAGCTGCGGCAAGCCGGCCTGAGCGATCTCGCCGCCCATCCCGCGGTGCTGCCCGACGAACACACCTACACCCATCGCATCGTCACCGAGGCGCTGCAGGCGCACGGAATCCATCCGCGCATCCGCCTGGCGACGAACTATCTGGAAACCTTGAAGATGCTGGTGGCCATCGGCCTGGGCTGGAGCGTGCTGCCCTGCTCGATGGTGGACGAGACCATCCGCCCGCTGCCGATCGCCGAACTGTCGATGCAGCGCGAACTCGGCGCCGTGTGGCACCAGCGGCGCACCCTGTCCGCCTCGGCCCGCGCGCTGCTCAGGCAGCTGCAGGCCAGCTGAGCCCGGGCTAAATCCCCAAGCCGAAAAACACCTGCAGGGTAATCGGCGTCTTTCCGGCGATCGCCAGCAGCCAGAAGCTCAGGCCGGCAAATGCCCCCCAGCCAGCCAGCGCCAGGGCGTTGAGCGGATCGAACGCGCCCAGGTGCGGCGGGGCGCCCAGCTGCCAGTACAGCAATTCCAGCGGCACGGCGGTGAGCAGCCCGCACAGGCTCATCTGCCACCAGGCCAGCCAGCCCAGGCGGCGGCAGCCGAGAAACAGCGGCAGGCCGACCAGCAGCGCGGCGGGATAAGACAGACAGACCCCGATCGGAAACGCCCAGGGCTGCGCGAAAAACAGGGCGGCGTAAAACGCCGGCAGCATCGGCGCCAGCACGAACCCGAGCACGATTCTGGAAAACTGGGATTCGGAAGAGGGCGTGGCAACGGTCATGAACTGCAATGCGCGTGGCAGCCGGCAAACACCCGGCGGTTGGCTATGCTGCCGCCGCCATATGACGGTTTGATGACATGACCTCGCGCTCCGAATCCGGCGCAAACCGTACGGCCCGTGGCCGCCGGCAGTTTCGCGCTCAAAGCAGCGATCCGGCGGCAGCGGACCGCCCTGCATCAGCAAAGCCGCATTTATACTGCGCCGGCCCCTTTTGCGCGCCAAAACCATGGCGACGGGCTCAAACAACGCAGCAGCAGCCCTCCGGAGACAGGCCATGAGCGGACTCATCCTTCACCACTACGACGGCTCTCCCTATTCGGAGAAAATCCGCGCCATCTTCGGCTACAAGCAACTCCCCTGGCGCTCCGTCATCACCCCGGCCCTCCTGCCCAAGCCGGACCTGGTGGCCCTGACCGGCGGCTACCGCAAGGCGCCGGTGCTGCAGCTGGGGCGGGACATCTATTGCGACACCCGGCTGATGGTGCGCCTGCTGGACCGTCTCCACCCCGAGCCGCCGCTGCAGCCGGCACACCTCAAGGCCAGCTGCCGCGCCTTTGCCAGCCTGGAGCAGACCCTGTTCTTCGCCACGGTGCCGAACGCCTTCCAGCCCGCCGGCCTCAAGTTCCTGGCCGAACAACTCGGCCCCGAGGTGATGCCCCGGTTCAGCGAAGACCGCAAGCTGCTGTTCAGCGGCGGCCAGTGCCAGCGGCCGAACCCCGCGTTCGCCAAGCTCAATTTCCTGCCGCTGTACAACACGCTCGACACCCAGCTCGCCGCGACTCCTTACCTGCTCGGCGAGACCCCCACCCTGGCGGACTTCATCTGCTACCACAACGCCTGGTTCATCCTGCACAACCCCGGCATCGCTGCCAGCTTCGACCCGTTCCGCCACCTGCGCGCCTGGGCCGAGCGCATGCGCGCCCTTGGCCACGGGCGGCCGGAACCGATGTCGTCCGAGCAAGCATTGGAGACAGCACGCCGCAGCACACAGGATCAGCCTTTCGACGGCCCGCTGCTGGAACCGGAAGGCCTGAAGCTCGGTCAGCGCGTCAGCGTCAACGCCACCGACTACGGCTGCGACCCCGTCACCGGCACCCTGGTCCACGCCTCGGTGTTCGAAGTGGCGGTGAAGCGCCACGACGTTCGCACCGGCGAAGTGATCGTGCACTTTCCGCGCGAGGATTTCAGGGTTTCCGCCGCGGAATAGACACCGCATGCCGTAGCCCGGGAAGCGCGTAGCGCTACCCGGGTTGCGCCGCCCGGATGCTTACCCGACCCTGGGTAGTGCAGCCTGAGTAGGGCGGATTAGCGAAGCGTAATCCGCCTTCCGCGAAAGGCGGATTACGCCGCTACCGCGGCTAATCCGCCCTACTGTGCTTTGACAGCGCCCCGCGTTTCCCAGGTTACGCATCAACCTCAGGCACAGCCGCCACCACCGGCCGCGCCGCCCGGTTGTAATAGACAATCAAGGCCACCCCAACCAGCACCAGGGCAATCGCCACGTAGCCGCTGGCGACAATATGCTCCCCGCCCAGGCTCAGCCCCAGCAGCAAGGCCACCACCGGGTTGGCGTAGGCATAACTGGTGGCCAGCGAGGGCGTCACGTTCTGCACCAAGTACATGTAGGCGGTGTACGCCAGCAGGCTGCCGAATACCGCCAGGTACAGCACCGCGCCGGCCGCCTTCGCATTCGGCAGCACTGTCCAGGACTCGCCGCGCAGCGCGCTGGCGATAATGAAAAGTGCACCGGCCGCCAGCATCTGGCAGGCACTGCTCATCAGGCCGGCCGGCAGCGCCAGCCGGCGGCTCCACACCGTGCCGAAGGCCCAGGTGGCTGATGCGAGCATCAGCGTCGCCGCGGCGCCCGGGCTGGCGGCGAAATCCCCACCCAGGTTGAGCACCACGATGCCGGCGAAGCCGATCGCCATGCCCAGCCATTGCATGCGCACCGGCCAGTGCCCCCAGATGCCGGCAAACATCGCCGCCCACAGCGGCACCGTAGCCACCGCGGTCGCCGCCAGGGCCGAGCCCACCGACCCTTCCGCGATCACCACCCCGCCGTTGCCGATATTGAGCATCAGCACGCCGATGGCCGCGGCATTGCGCCATTGCCGCCACGCCGGTGCCGCATGTCCGCGCAGGCGCAGCACCAGGTACAGGATGCTGCCCGCCAGCAGAAATCGCAGGCCAGGGAAAAACAGCGGCGGATACCCGTCCAGCGCGAAGCGGATTGCCAGATAGGTCGAACCCCACACCACATATACCGTGAGCAGGGCCAGCACCACCAGCAGCGGCGGCGCGGCTCGGGATGCGGCAGTACGTTTCACGGCTCGAAGCTCCATCGAGGTATGCCCCCGCCTGCGGCGCATGCCCGCGCGGGGTCGGCGGGGCCGCGCATCATAGCCGTTCCGCGCGCAGACGGCCGGCCGTTTCCGGACGCGCAAACCGCAAATCAGGTCAACAGAGCGCCTAGCTATCCCGCAGCATCTCCTTCGCGCAATTCCACCCTGGCGCCCCGCTGACGCCGCCGCCCGGGTGCGCCGCCGCGCCGCACAGGTACAGGCCCGGCAGCGGCGTGCGGTAATCGCTCCACCCCGGCACCGGGCGGAAGCTGAACAACTGGTGCAGCGGCATCGCGCCCTGGAAGATATTGCCGCCGGTCAGGCGGAATCGCCGCTCCAGGTCCAGCGGCGTCAGCACCTGCCGGTGCAACACCGACGCGCCGAAATTCGGCGCGTAGCGCGTCGCCGCGGCGATGCAGCGGTTGGCAAACGCATCGCCGTTGGCATCCCAGCCGCCCTCGATCTCCGGCGCCAGCTGGTACGGCGCGTACTGCACGAACATCTGCACGATATGATGCCCTTCCGGCGCCAGTGTGCGATCCACCGACGTGGGAATGGTCAGCTCCAGCACCGGCTCGCGCGAGGGCTGGCCGTACTTGGCGTCGTCGTAGGCGCGTTCGAGGTATTCCAGCGTCGGGCTGATGTGGATGGTGCCGCGATGCTGCGGCCCCACTGTGGCTTTGCCCGGCAGGCAGCTGAAGTCCGGCAGCTCGGACACCGCCAGATTGATCTTCATCGAAGCGCTGGAATAGTCGATGCGGCCCACCGCCTCACGGAACGCCGCAGGCAGCGGTGCGTCCGCGGCCAACAGCTGCTCGAACGTCACCCGCGCCGTGGCGTTGGACGCCAGCATCCGCGCCCCGATGGTTTCCCCGCCCGCCAAGCGGACTCCCGTGGCCTTGCCGCCCTCCACCAGCACCTCGGCCACCTCCGCATTGAGCCGGATCTCCACCCCGGCGTCCATCGCCGAGCGCGCCATCGCCTGGGTCAGTGCTCCCATGCCGCCCTCGACGTAGCCCCACACCCCGCGCGCGCCGCCGGCCATGCCCATCACGTGATGCAGCAGCACATAACCGGTGCCCGGCGCCGAGATCGGCGCATGCGTGCCGATCACCGCATCCGTCGCCAGCGTCGCCTTCAGCGCATCCGACTCGAACCACCGATCCAGGATCGGCCGCGCCGCCCCCGTGATCAACTCCGCCGACTGCGGCAACTCCGCGCCCATCGCGCGCAATGTTTTGTACAGCCGCCTGCCGCGCCCCAGTTCGCGCAGACGCTGCAGCCAGCCGCGCCGCCGCCACTGGGCCGGCAAAGGCAGCAGATCCGCCGGCGGTTCCGCCAGCAGCGGCTCGATGCACTCCGCCACCCGCGTCAGCCAGGCCTCGTAGCGCGGATAGGCCTCGGCGTCTCGCGCCGAAAACTTGGCGATCTGCTCATGGTTGAAGGCTTCATCCGATCCCAGCAGCAGGTGGCGCCCGTCGGGCAGCGGCGTGAATGACGAGGGATTGCGGGTCAGCACCCGGTAGCCGTGACGTTTCAACTCAAGGTCGCGCTCCACTTCCGGCAGCAGCAGGCTGACCAGATAGGAGGCGGTGGAGACCTTGTAGCCCGGGGCGATTTCGTCGGTGACCGCGGCGCCGCCGACCACGTTCTGGCGCTCCAGGACCAGGACGCGCTTGCCGGCACGGGCCAGGTAGGCGGCGCAGACCAGGCCGTTGTGGCCGGCGCCGATGATGATGGAATCGTAATGGTTCATGGTTCAATCTTGCCGGAGGTGATGCGCACTTGCATCCTGCTGGGCAGCGCCGCTCCCCGAACTGCGCCCGCTTTTCCCCCTCTCCCCTTGGGGGAGAGCGCCGGGGTGAGGGGTGCTTTTCTCACTGATCAATACCGAACTCCGTTCGTCCCGAGGGCCCGCGAAACGGGTGTGCTGTTCCGACTGTCCCGACCGCGGTGGGTGAAGCGAAGCGAAACCCACCATTGCGCCCTTTCAAATCAAGCTGAAACTTCGGCGCGCGCGCTGGCGCGCGGCTCATTAGCGCGCATGGTGCGAGTGCGGTTCCGCCTTGCTGGCGGGTCACTTTCTTGGCAACAGCGCCAAGAAAGTACCAAAGAAGCGCCGCCCCGGAGTCTGCGCCGCCAAACGGGGGAGAACGTCAAAAACGGAAAAGCAAATGCGCGAAGGCCGAAACGGTTGGACCCTGTGCCTTCATGCCGAATCGATCCGTCAAGAAGCATGTCGCAGGAAATTATTCCGGCATACTATTTCCATTCGGTATGGATTTGGGGGTTGCCTCATGAACTACTGGATTAGGCGTCACCGAGAATATTTCTCAATGTCGTCCAATCAGCGTTGGGTGACACGGTGAATTGGTATGCTGTCCGCTCCGTTTACCTATGGGGGCAGAAATCGGATGGCACCAATGTTTTTGAGGAACGAGTCGTTGCGTTGTCGGCACCATCCGAAAGTGAAGCGCTGGTTAAGGCTCGCGCAGAAGCGGAAGCCTATCGCGTGCAGCGGAGGGACGTTTCCTATGAGCGGCATCCACAATTCGTGCTATACCGCCTAGACGGAGGGGCCACGTCAGACGGCGCCGAGGTATGGTCTGAAATGTTCGAGTCATATGAATCGCTACAGCAGTTTTACGCGAGTCGCTACGAGCGTTATGAATACCACGCGGAGTGACTCACCCAACCCGTCGCTTCACCGATCGGCCCTCCGCCTGCGGCTCCTGGCGCCCGGTGTGTTGGTGCGTTGCGACCAATAGCATGGAGACATTCACCGTAAAGTCCACAGAGTCAAATGCGCGGCTTATCTTCAGCCGGCGCGTCGGAGAAGATTTTTTGGTTGAGTTTCAGAGCGAGCAACTAACTGTCGCGCAGCCAGTTTGTGGTTATACAGACCCTTACGGCGTACTTCGACTTTTTCAGGAGGCAGCGGCGCATCTCAAGCCGTGGCAAGGTCAGATTTCCTATCGCTCGCTTGAGCAAGAATTCGCTCTGTCTGCCTCATGCAGTTCCCTCGGGCACGTTCTACTAAACGCCACTTTTTTGCGCGTCGGCTGCAAAGAGGAATGGTCGGCTACTGCATCGGTGCAAACTGAGATGGGCCAGTTATCTCAGATCGCCAGCAATGCAAAGAGGTTCTTCGGTGAAAATGGCCGCTAACTCTATGCTCAATCGGAAGCTCCCGAAAAGCGGTGTATTCCGCTGAGCCGCGCGCCAGCGCGCACGCCAAACCGCGCCACAACAACCCCACGGAACCACCACAGACATTAAGAGCCATCTTCGTCCGCCAGGGACGTCCCGGAGCCTTCGATTTCCATTTTCAACCATGCGTAACAGCACCAAAAACCTGTTACGCATGTAACGCATGTGACGAACAAGCTTAAAACGTCAGAAAAACCAGCGCCCCGCCCTAATCCTTCCCCGCCCCAATCCGCGGCGTCCCAACCACGACATCCGCATTCTGCGCCCGATGCCTCAAGTAATGATCCATCAGCACCAGCGCCACCATCGCCTCCGCGATCGGCGTCGCCCGGATGCCGACGCAGGGATCATGGCGCCCGGTGGTGCGCATCTCGGTGGCATTGCCTTCGCTGTCGATGGTCTTGCCCGGAATCACGATGCTTGAGGTGGGCTTGAGCGCCATGGAGCAGCGGATGTCCTGCCCGGTTGAAATGCCGCCGGCAGTGCCGCCGGAATGGTTGGCCAGAAAGCCTTCGGGCGAGAGTTCATCCCGCGCCTGGCTGCCGCGCTGCGCCACCACCTCGAAGCCGTCGCCGATCTCGACGGCCTTGACCGCGTTGATGCTCATCAGGGCATAGGCCAGCTCGGCGTCGAGGCGGT
>CAJCJI010000284.1 GCA_903970595.1 Verrucomicrobiota bacterium | reverse complement strand
GCGACCTACTTCTTGGCAGCAGCGCCAAGAAGTAGGCAAGAAGCGCCGCCCCCGATGTCTGCGCCGATCAATCGCTTGCGCGATTGATCGGTCCCCTGCGCTTCTCGCCCGCGGCGGGTCCCATCGACAGGCCATCCATGGCCTGACGATGGAATCTGCGGCATCCATGCCTTGACCCGCGCCAAACAGGCGCGGGCCCATGTCGCCGCGGGCTGTGATGCTCGGCGCAGCCAGACGGGGGAGAAAAGTCAACAGACCAAAGAAAAATCAAAAGCCGACGCCGTAGGGCGGGTCTGCGACCCGCCTGTCGCGGACGCGGTTTGGCTCGGTGAACGGCTGGTCACGGACCCTCCCTTGTGTGATTGAAGGGAAAGCGGTATGAGACTTGCCGACGCGAACTGCCTACGGCAATCCCAGATTTCTTGGCTTCACCGGCAGCATCAAGTTCAGCACTTTCTGTTCGCTGCCAAAGGCCTGTACACCGCCGGTGAGCAGGGTGGTGGCGAACTCTGCCGCGGCTTCGGGTGCGTAGCCGGGAGTCTCCACCATGACTCTGCCGATTTCGAAGGCGATGCCGTAGAAGGAGGCGGCGAGGAGGGCGACATCGGTGTCGGGGAACACGCCGCGGCGGATGGCGTCGCGGAGGTCTTCGCGCAGGGCGCGCATCGGTTCGCCGATGACGGTGTCGCGGAACAGGCTGCGCACGGCGTATTCGTTGCGCAGGATCAGGTGGAAGAAATCAGGCTCGCCGCTGATGGTGTTGAAAAACGTAAGGTACGCGCCGCGGATGAAGGCCTCGATTGACTGCGCCTGCTGGCGCACCGCGCGCAAGTCGTTATTGAGCACGTCGACCCGCAGTTCCAGGATCTCCCGGAACATGGATTCCTTATCCGGGAAATAGTTGTAGAAGGTGCCGGAAGCCAGGTCGGTCAGGCGCACGATGTCGCGCACCGTGACGGCTTCGTAGCCCAGGTCCAGGAAGCAGCGCCGCGCCGCGTCGAGCAGGGCCGTGCGATTGGCCTGCTTGTTTTGTTCCCGTTTGCCTGGAGTACATACAGCATTCATGCAGCGGCTCCCTGGTACCCGCAATTGCATATGCATGGCGGAGCATATACCGAGTACCAGGAACTGCGCGACACTACCCGGGCTAACTAAACTTCGAAAAATCCGGCTTGCGCTTCTGCATGAAGGCGGTCATGGCCTCGCGGGCTTCGCCCAAGGCCAGCATCGGGCCGAAATTTTCGGCCTCGATCTTGATGGCCTCGAACACCGTCTCTTCGGACCAGCGCCGCATCAGCTTCTTGGTGACGCGCAGGGCATTGGGCGGCTGCTGCGCCAGCTTGCGCGCGCGTTCCAGGGCGTGCGCTTCCACTTCCGCCTCGGGCAGCACGGCGTTGACCAGGCCGTACTGCAGCGCCTTGTCGGGTGTAAAGGCTTCGCCGAACAACACCAGTTCCGCCGCCCGGGCATTGCCCATCAGGCGCGGCAGCAGGTAGCTGGAAGCGAATTCCGGGCAGATGCCGATGCTGGTGAAAGGCATCTGCAGGCGGGCGCCCTGTCCGGCATAGACCAGGTCGCATTGCAGCAGGAGCGTGACGCCGATGCCGATGGCGACGCCATTGACGGCGGCGATGGCCGGCTTGGGAAAGCCGGCGAGGGCGCGCATGAAGCGCAGCACCGGGGCGTCTTCTCCTGCAGGGGGATTCTTCAGGAAATCCTGCAGGTCGTTACCGGCGCAGAATGCATCCGGAGCGCCGGCGAACAGCACCACGCGCACCTCCGGATTTTCGGCCGCGCCGTGGAGCGCCTCGGTCAGGGCCGAATACATCACCTGGGTCAGGGCGTTTTTCTTGTCGGCGCGGTTCAGGCGGATGGTCAACACCCGCTCGTGCAAATGAGTTTGGATCAATTCGGACACGTCTTGCTCCGTTGTTGAAGGTTTTGATGGGAAAAATGCGCAGAATCTATATTCCGGGCGGCGTGGGCTTGCTGCCGGGGATCGGCTCGCCGGAGTCGCGCAGGCGCACCGCCTCGTGGAAACCCGCTGTGGCCGCGTGCTCGCGGAATGTCACGCCTTCCGGGGAATGGCGGGTGATGCCGTCGAACAGCGTCGCCAGGGCCTGGGTGGAGGCCAGGCCCATGTTTTCATAGGCCAGGTTGATCATCAATTTGTGCATCATGAGCTGGTTCTTCGGCACACCGCTCATGCGCCGTGCCAGTTGCATCACGCAAGCTTCCAGTTCCGCCGCCGGCACCGCGTCGAGCACCAGGCCCATGGCCTTGGCCTCGCTGCCGCTGATGACGTCGCCGGTGAGCAGCATGCGCTTGGCTTTTTCCACGCCGAGCCGGTAGACCCACATGCCAGTAACCGGGCAGCCCCAGACGCGTGCCGGCGGATAGCCGATCTTCGCATCCTCGGCCATGATCGTCAGGTCGCAGGACAGGGCCAGTTCGCTGCCGCCGGCGATGGCATGGCCATGCACCTTGGCGATGGTCGGTTTGTGCGAGCGCCAAAGGCTTTGGAAGCGTTCCGAGAACTGCTTCATCATGCGGTAGTCGATCAAGGGGTCCCAGGGCATCTCCTGGTTCCAGGCCGATTGCCCTTCGGCGAAGTCCTTCAGGTCGAAGCCGGCACAAAAGCCCTGGCCGGCGCCTTCCAGCACGATCACGTGTACCGCGTCGTCGCGGTTGGCCTGGGACACGGCGGCTTCCAGCTCGCTGGCCAGGGTCAGGTTGATCGCGTTGAGGCGCTCCGGGCGGTTGAGCGTCAGGCGGGCGATGCGTTCGGACACGCTATAGCGGATTGTCTCGAATTCCATCACTGGCTCTTCGGTAATCGTTCTAACCGGTTGATCCTGGCGCTGTCACATCATAATCGCTTGAAGCGGTTGCTGCGCGGCGAAATCGGTGTGTACTGGACAACACGAACGATTACCCCAAAGCCTGCAGGCGGAGCCAGTGCAGGGCCTCGTCCCACAGCGGGCGCGGCGCGGTCCTGCGAAAGAAGCCGAAATGTCCGAGCTGCTGCAGGCCCACATCGCGCGGCCGCAGCAGCCTCACCTCGGCCCCGCCGCCATACAGCGGGGCGAGGGCGCGCACCGCGGGCTCGGGCGCGTAGCGGTCGTCCTCGATCGCCAGCAGGCGCGCCGGGTTGCGATAGTGGCCGAAGTACTCGCGCAGCGGCAGCCCCGCATCGTCCACCACGAAATCCGGCTGGCTCGACCATCGCGCCCAATCCAGTGCCACGCCGCGCGGCAGGCTCTCGCCGCCGAACAGCGCGCCGGGCAGGTAGCCGCAGGCGCGGGTTGTGCCGGGCACCACCAGCTTCATCATGCTCCACATGAAGGCCCGGCCGCGCAGCGTCGGCCAATGCCGCCAATAGGCGTATTGCGAACCCACGGTGAGCAGGGCATCGGCGGAGCGGTTGTTGTGCGCCAGGCCAAACAGCCAGCCGCCGGCCGAATGGCCGATGGCGGCGAGCGGCAGGCGCGGGTGGTAGCGGTACATCCACTCCAGGGCACCCGCCAGATCGCGCTCTCCCCAGTGCCGCATGCGCGCGCCCGCAGCGCCGTCACGGCTGCCGCCGACGCCGCGGTAGTCGTAGCACAGCACGGCGCAGCCCTGCGCCGCGAGGTACCCGGCAAAATGGCTGTAGTAGCCTCGCGGCACGCCGGTGGCGCCATTGATCAGCACCGCCAGCTGGCTGGCGCCGAAGGCGGGTTCATAGGCTGTCGCGGCCAGGCCGATCCCGTCCAGCGCGGGGATTCGCAGTTCGTGTTTGCGGCAGGCCTGGGCCTGCCGATCCTCCAGGCCGGCGCAAAGCAATTCATAGTCGGGTGAAGCCAGCAGTTCGGCGCTCATTTCCTCTCACCGTACGGTTACGTATGGTGAGACGAGCCTAGGCTCCCGGCGCAGCGGCCGCAAACGAATTGGCGAACCACCTCGGATGAATAAAATTCATCCGAGGTGTAGCCTACGCGACTCGAAGGATCAGCTTGCCGAAATTCTCGCCGCTGAACAGCTTCAGAAGGGTTTCCGGAAACGTCTCAAGGCCGTCCACGATGTCCTCCAGCGACTTGAGCTTTCCCTCGGCCATCCATTGCCCCATCTGCAGCGAGGCTTCGCCGTAGCGCGCCGCCCAGTCGAACACCACCATGCCTTCCATGCGCGCGCGGTTAACCAGCAGCGACAGGTAATTTTTCGGCCCTTGCACCGGGGTGGTATTGTTGTACTGCGAGACCGCGCCGCAGATGACGATGCGCGCTTTCATACGGATGCGGGTCAACACTGCGTCCAGAATCTCGCCGCCGACATTGTCGAAGTACACGTCCACCCCGTCCGGACAGCTCTGCGCCAGGCCCGGGTAGATCGGCCCGCGCTTGTAGTCGATGCAGCTGTCGTAGCCGAACTCCTTCACCGCGTAGGCGCACTTGTCCGCGCCGCCGGCGATGCCCACCGCCTTGCAGCCCTTGATTTTCGCGATCTGGCCGGCGATCTGGCCCACCGCGCCGGTGGCCGCGGAGACCACTACGGTCTCGCCCGGCTTGGGCTGGCCGATGTCGAGCAGGCCGAAGTAGGCGGTCATGCCCGGCATGCCGAGTACATTGAGGTACTTGGGCAGCGGCGCCAGCTTGGGATCGACCTTGACTAGGTCCTTGCCGTTGGAGACTGCGTAGGATTGCACACCCAAGGTGCCCGAAACGAAATCCCCGGCCTGGAACCGCGGATTGCGCGAAGCGATGACCTCGCCCACGCCGCCGGCGCGCATGATCTCGCCGATCTCCACCGGACGGATGTAGGACTTGCCGGCATTCATCCAGCCGCGCATGGCGGGATCGAGCGAAAGATAGAGGGTTTTCACCAGCACCTCGCCGTCCTGCGGATCGGCAACCGGCGCCTCCTCGTAGCTGAAGTCCTCGCGCTTGACCATGCCCACCGGGCGGGCCGCGAGTTTGAATTGCTGGTTGATCAGGCGGGTCATTGTTCTACTCCTCCAGGTGAGATCCTGTCCTTTAGGCTCGCGCCAGCCAGGACAGGGATTGGTTATCCCGGCCGACGACAGCGGCGGGGTACTTGATTTGATGGGGAGTCATCTTACCGGCAAGTGAATGCGCAAGGCGCATGGATCAGATGCGCCCCCGTCGCTTTACAAGCATGACTACTTGCTGAAAACTCGCGCCATTCCCGAATTCGAGCCCTGCAATGACCGTCTTGCGTGCCAGCCGTGGAGCAGTAGTGCTGCTTGCCGTCCTGTTTGCGGCGCCGGCCTGGCCGGCGGAGCCGGAACCGTCTGCCGTCGATCCGGCGGTACTGGCCCGCATCCGCGACGCCGCCCTGGCCAGCGACTGGGCCTACCAGCGGCTGAGTGACCTCACCGACAAGATCGGCCCGCGCCTCAGCGGCTCGCCGCAGGCGGAAGCCGCCGTGCAGCAGGTGGCCGCAGCCTTGCGCGGCGCGGGCCTGACGGTGACGCTGCAGCCGGCCAAGGTGCCGCACTGGGTGCGCGGCGAGGAGCGGGCGGAACTGGTCGAGTATCCGGACCGTCCGGCCGGATTGACGCAGCAGCTGCGGCTGACCACCCTGGGGGGATCGGTGGCCACGCCCAAGGGCGGGCTCACCGCGCCGGTGCTGGTGGTGCACAGCTTCGACGATCTGACCGCGCATGCCGCTGAGGCCAAGGGCAAGATCGTGCTGTTCGACCGGGCCTTCGACCAGGAGCTTGCCAACAACGGCCAGGCCATGGCCGCCTATGGGCAGGCGGTCGCCTACCGGGTGAAGGGTGCCAGCGCCGCCGCCAGGGTCGGCGCGGTGGCCTCGCTGATCCGCTCGGTCGGCGGCGCCGATTTCCGCCTGCCGCATACCGGCGTGATGAAGTACGAAGACGATGCACCGAAAATCCCCACCGCCGCGCTGAGCGCCGAGGACGCGATGCTGGTGGCCAGGCTGGCCGCGCAGGGCCGGGTCGAGATGCACCTGACCCTGAGCCCTCAGACCCTGCCGGACGCCGACAGCCACAACGTCCTCGCCGACCTGCCGGGCAGCGACAAGGCCGATGAGATTGTGCTGGTTTCCGGGCACCTGGACAGCTGGGACCTGGCGCAGGGCGCCATCGACGACGGCGCCGGCGTCACCGCCGCGATGGGCGCGGTGCAGGTTCTGAAATCCCTGGGCCTGCAGGCGCGGCGCACCATCCGCGTCGTCGCCTGGATGAACGAGGAGAACGGCAGCGGCGGCAGCAAGGCCTACTTCGAAGCGAACAAGGACAAGCTGGCGCAGCAGATCGCCGTCATCGAAAGCGATTCCGGCGCGGGCCGGCCCTTGGGCCTGCATGCCGCCGTCACGCCGGATTCGGTGGAGAAGCTGAGCGCCATCACCGCGGCGCTGCAGCCGATCGGCGCCACCGCCATCGAGCGGCGCGACGGCGAAGTCGGCGCCGACATCGCCCCACTGCAGGAAGCCGGCATCCCCGGCTTCGCCCCCATGGTCGATACCCGCGAGTATTTCTTTTACCACCACACCGCCGCCGATACCCTGGACAAGGTCAAGCCCGAGAACCTGCGCCGCCAGGTGGCCGTCATGGCGGTGCTGGCGTACTACCTGGCGGAAATGCCGGAACCGCTGCCGCGGGTGGCAGTTAAGAAGTAGACGGGAGGCGAGAGGCGGGAGGCGGGAGGCGGGAAGAGGATGAAGCACTGACGCACTGCGTCAAGCTTTTTGCGCCTCTCGCCTCCCGCTTCAGAACATCTCCGACTTGTCGATCTCGATCGACTTGGGCGGCTCGCGCGAGGGGATCCACTCGCCGGTGATCATCTCGGCGTAGCTCATGCCCGGCCCGACCATCGGATACACGCCGGCATCCGGATCGATGATCACTTCGAGGAAGGCGGGGCCGTCGAATGCGATGAATTCGGCGATGGTCTGCTCCAGGTCTTCGTGGCGGTCGAGGCGGCGGGCCCAGGGGAAGCCGTCGGCCTGTGCCGCCTTGACGAAGTCCTTCTTGTGCAGGCTCTTGTCGCTGGCGGAGAAGCGTCCCTTGAAGAACAGCTTCTGCCACTGCCGCACCATGCCGTCGCCGAAGTTGTTCAGCACCACCACCTTGACCGGAAGGCCGTAGGTGGTGACGGTTTCCAGTTCGCCGATGTTCATGCGGATGCTGGCATCGCCGTCGATGTCGATCACGGTCTTGTCGGGGCGGGCGAACTGCGCGCCAATGGCGGCGGGCAGGCCGAAACCCATGGTGCCCATCGAGCCGGAGGTGAGCCACAGGCGCGGCTCGCGGAAGTCGAAGTATTGCGCCGCCCACATCTGGTGCTGTCCCACGCCGGTGCTGATGACCGCCTCGCCCCGGGTCAGCCGGTTCAGGGCCTCGATCACCGCGTAGGGCTGGATCAGCGTGGACGCGCGGTCGTAGTTCATCGCGTATTTCTGTTTCAACTCGGCGACATGGCTGTGCCAGGCGGAATAGTCCGGCTTGAAGTTGCGGCCCTGCAGATAGCCGCGCAGGGTATCGAGCGCCAGGCTCAGATTGCCCAGGTGGCTCCAGTGCACGCGCTTGACCTTGTTGATCTCGGCTGAATCCACGTCCAGGTGGGCGATGAACCTGGCGCCGCGCGCAAACTTGGACGGCACGCCGGCCACGCGGTCGTCGAACCGGCTGCCCACCGCGATCAGGAAGTCGCAGTCGTCGGTGGCGTAGTTGGCGTAGGCCGTGCCATGCATGCCCAGCATGTGCAGCGACAGGGCCTCGGTGGTGTCGAAAGCACCCAGGCCCATCAGGGTCGTCGCCACCGGAATCTCGAAGGCCTGCGCGAATTCGCGCAGGGCCCGCGCCGCCTCGGCCAGGATCACGCCGCCGCCGGCATAGATCAGCGGGCGCTTGGCCTGGCGCAGCTTGTCGAAAAACCTGGCGCAGGCGCTGTCGTCCAGCAGGCTCTCCTCGACCGCGCGCAGGCGCGCGCGATACCCCGGCACCGGCAGCAGGCCGGTCCCCAGGAACGGGCCGCTCCAGTTCTGCACGTCCTTGGGCACGTCGATCACCACCGGTCCGGGGCGGCCGGTGCGGGCGATCTCGAACGCGGTGCGGATGGTCGCTTCCAGCCGCGCGGCCTCGGTGACCAGGAACACATGCTTGGCGCAGGCGCCCATGATGTTGGACACCGGCGCTTCCTGGAACGCGTCCGAGCCAATGGCGGCGGTCGGCACCTGGCCGCAGATGGCGACGATGGGAATCGAGTCCGCCATGCAGTCGCGCACCGGCGTGACCATGTTGGTCGCGCCCGGACCCGAGGTCACCAGCGCCACGCCGACCTTGCCGCTGGCACGGGCGTAGCCGGATGCCATGAAGCCCGCGCCCTGCTCGTTGGCGGGCACGATCAGCGGCATCGGGTCCTTTGCGCCGGTTTTCTTGTCGGCGTTGAAGCGGAAAATGGCATCGTAAGTGGGCAGGATGGCGCCGCCGCTGTAGCCGAAAACCACGTCCACGCCCTCGTCGGCCAGGACCTGGACGATGATCTCAGCCCCGGTCATGATTGTTCCGGCGAGCGGGTGGGGGCTGGTGCTGGGCTGTGGCTTCACGGCGGCTTCCGGCTGAAAGAACCTGCAAATTCGGGGCGTTCTTATAGCACGATCGGGCTTCTTTCGCAGTGGCCGCAACGGCCCGGGACTCGCATGAAGGCCTGCGGCGCGCGGGCCTGGCGCTGCGGCGCGTGCGCGGTGCAGTGGCGATCCGGCGGCCTGCGCCGCGGCGCTGCAAATCCCGCCAAACCCATTGCCGGCGGGGTTTTTAGCTGAGCCGGGGCAGGGCACGCACTTGCCGTAGGGCCGCTCCGCAGTTTATGTTCTCGCAATTATGCGCCACATTATTTCAATACTGCTCCAAAATGAGGCAGGGGCATTGGCCCGCGTGGCCGGCATGTTTTCCGCACGCGGCTACAACATCGAATCGCTCACCGTGGCCCCGACGCACGATGCCACCGTATCGCGCCTGACCCTGGTCACCACCGGCAGCGACGCGGTGATCGAGCAGATCATCAAGCAGTCCCGCAAGCTGATCGACGTGGTCGAGATCGCCGACCTGACCAGCCGCGAACATATCGAGAGCGAGCTGTTGATGCTCAAAGTCGCTGTGGATGCCGCCGGGGGCCGCAAGATCGTCGAATGCGTGCGCCGTCACCGCGCCCTGGTTCTCGACGAAACCGAAACCACGCGCACCGTGCAACTCACCGGCACCGGCGCCGAGGTCAACGAATTTCTCGCCGAGCTTTCCGGCTTCGCCCGCGTGCTGGAGCTGGTGCGCAGCGGCACTGCCGCACTTGAGTGCGGCAGTGCCGTATTGGCGCCGACGGCTTGACCCGCACCGCAGTATTTTCCCGAAATTTCCCGGAATCTCACCAAAATTTTTCAGTCCCACAGAGGTAATCGCAGTGAGCATCAACGTCTATTACGACAAGGACGCCGACCTTTCGATCATCCAGTCGAAGAAGGTCGTCATCCTCGGTTACGGTTCGCAAGGCCATGCGCATGCGCAAAACCTCAAGGACAGCGGGGTCGATGTCACGGTCGGTCTGCGCAAGGGCTCCAAGTCCTGGGCCAAGGCCGAGGGCGCCGGTCTCAAGGTCAAGGAAGTGGCCGAGGCGGTCAAGGGCGCCGACCTGGTGATGATCCTGGCGCCCGACCAGGACCAGAAAAAGATCTACGAGGACAGCGTCGCCGCCAACCTCA
>CAJCJI010000283.1 GCA_903970595.1 Verrucomicrobiota bacterium | reverse complement strand
CCGGCCCAGCCGCAGCGAATCTCGACGCCCTCGCCGCGGTCGGCGGGCTGCCGGGCGATAGGGTGCACCCAGCGCAGGCCGGGGATGCACGCGATCGGGAAGAGGTGTTAATGCTTGCCTCTCCCCGCGGGAGAGGCCGCGCGCAGCGCGGGTGAGGGACGCACTTTCAGCGAGAGGCGCGCTTTCTTGAAAGTGCGGCCCTCACCTCTATTCCTTATACCCGGCAGCCCGCTGGCTGCAGGCTCCCAGAGGGAGAGGGAAAGCGCGCGGCGAACGTCCCAAACGCCTAAAATAGCAGCCCCGCCCAAAGCGGGGCTCTTTTTATTCGTGCGACAGAGGAAGAAAGCGACATGAGCGACAACCGCCGCAGCCGCACCATCACCGCGGGCGTGTCCCGTTCCCCCAACCGCGCCATGCTGCGCGCGGTCGGCTTCACCGACGCCGATTTCGACAAGCCCATCGTCGGCGTGGCCAACGGCCACTCCACCATGAATCCCTGCAACGCCGGCATCGGCCCGCTCGCCGCGCGCGCCGAAGCGGGCCTGCGCGAAGCCGGGGCCATGCCGCAGAGCTTCGGCTTCCCCACCGTCACCGACGGCATCGCCATGGGCACCGAGGGCATGAAGTTCTCGCTGGTGTCGCGTGAGGTGATCGCCGACGCCATCGAGACCGCGGTGCAGTCGCAGTTCATGGACGGCGTGCTGGTCATCGGCGGCTGCGACAAGAACATGCCGGGCGCCATGATGGCCATGCTGCGCATGAACATCCCGGCCATCTTCTGCTACGGCGGCACCATCAAGCCCGGCCACTGGAAGGGCCAGGCCCTGACCATCGTCTCGCCGTTCGAGGCGGTGGGCGCGTTCAGCGCCGGCAAGATGAGCAAGGAAGACTTCGACGGCATCGAAAAGAACGCCTGCCCCAGCTTCGGCGCCTGCGGCGGCATGTACACCGCCAATACCATGTCCAGCGCCATCGAGGCCCTGGGACTGTCCCTGCCGTCTTCCTCCACCATGGCCAACCCGGACCCGGAAAAGGGCGACTCGGTGGCCCAGTCGGCCAAGGCCCTGGTCAAGGCCATCACCCGGCAGATCCTGCCGCGCGACATCGTCACCCGCAACAGCCTGGAGAACGCCGTGGCGGTGGTCATGGCCACCGGCGGTTCCACCAACGCGGTGTTGCACCTGCTGGCCATCGCCCACGCGGCCAACGTGCCCTGGACCATCGACGACTTCGAGCGCATCCGGCAGAAGGTGCCGGTCCTGTGTGACCTCAAGCCCTCCGGCAAGTACGTCGCCACCGACCTGCATCGCGCCGGCGGTATTCCGCAGGTGATGAAAATCCTGCTGCAAGCCGGCCTGTTGCACGGCGGCTGCCTCACCATCAGCGGCGAAACCGTGGCCGCAACCCTGGCAGCCGTGCCTGCGCAGCCGCGCGCCGACCAGGACGTGATCCACCCGATAGACAAGCCCCTGTACGCCCACGGCCACCTCGCCATCCTCAAGGGCAACCTCGCGCCCGAGGGCTGTGTGGCCAAGATCACCGGCCTGAAGAACCCCGCCATCACCGGCCCGGCGCGGGTGTTCGACTCCGAGGACGCGGCGATGCAGGCGATCCTGGCCGACCAGATCCGCCACGGCGACGTGCTGGTGATCCGCTACGAGGGCCCGCGCGGCGGCCCCGGCATGCGCGAGATGCTGGCGCCCACCTCGGCCCTGATCGGCAAGGGCTTCGGCGACAGCGTCGGCCTGATCACCGACGGCCGCTTCTCCGGCGGCACCTGGGGCATGGTGGTCGGCCACGTCGCCCCCGAAGCCCACGACGGCGGCAATCTCGCCCTGGTGCAGGAAGGCGACTCCCTCACCATCGACGCGCACCAGCTGCTGATCCAGGTCAATGTCTCCGACGAGGAACTGGCCCGGCGCCGCGCCGGCTGGAAACAACCCGCGCCGCGCTACACCAGCGGCGTGCTGGGCAAGTACGCGCGCCTGGTCGGCAGCGCCAGCAAGGGCGCGGTCACCGACGCAACGTAGGGCGGCCCGTGGCCGCCGGCTGTTTCCCCTCCCCCGCCTGCGGGGGAGGGTGGCCCGAAGGGCCGGGAGAGGGGCTTTGAAGGCCAGCCTAAATGCCCCTCTCCCCCAACCCTTGCACCCGGCAGCTCGGTGGCTGCGGGCTCCCGCAAGCGGGAGAGGGGAGTTGTACGCAGCGGCGTAGGGCGGGGCCTTGACCCGCCGTTTACCGAGAAACATGCCCAAAGGGCGGATCACCACCCGCCCAAGCTTCCAAAATCCCCATGCGCGCCACACGCTCGCCGCATGCGTGCCATCTCAAATCGATGGCACACATGGCACGCATGTGGCGCAGCCCCCGGATCGTGAGCGGCAGGTTCGCCCGCCCGCATGTTCAAGCAATGCCAAACAAGCGCCGTGCATTTGCGGTTGTCTGCGCACCTAGTTGCGCGGCATCTTCTCCCCGCGCGTAGGCCACAGCCTGCAGCACCCAGGGCAGAAACGCCGGTTCATTGCGGCGATGCTTCGGCGTCGGCTTGAGGTTGCGCGGCAGCAGGTAGGGCGCGTCGGTCTCGATCAGCAGCCGCTCGGCGGGGATGCGGCGCACCAGCTCGCGCAAGCCCAGGCCGCGGCGTTCGTCGCAGATCCAGCCGGTGATGCCGATGTGGCAGTCCAGAGCCAGGTATGCGTCGAGCGCCTCGGCGCCGTCGGTGAAGCAGTGCACCACGCAGCCGGGCAGGGCGCGGCGGTAGTCGCGCAGGATGGCGTGGAAATCGGCATGCGCCTCGCGCTGGTGCAGGAACACCGGCTTGTCGGCCTGCACCGCCAGCCCCAGTTGCGCGACGAAGGCGCGCCGCTGCTCCGGGTGCGGCGAGTAGTCGCGGAAATAGTCCAGGCCGCATTCGCCCAGGGCGAGGACTTGCGGCTCCCGCGCCAGCTCCGCGATGCGCGCGGCGATGGTTTCGTCCCATTCACTGGCATGGTGCGGATGCAGGCCTGTGGTGGCGTAGAGGCGTCCGGGATGGGCCTGCGCCAGCTGCAGCGCCTGCTCGTTGCTGGCGGCGCTGCTGCCGGTGACGACGATGGCCTCGACGCCTGCATCCCAGGCGCGCTGCAGCAAGGCATCGCGGTCCGCGTCAAAACTGTCGTGCGCGAGGTTGGCGCCGATGTCGATCAAAGCGACGTTCCTTCCGTTCTCAAGCTTCTCGTAGGGCGGGTCGTGACCCGCCGTTTACCGCGACGCTTTCGCGGACCTCGTAGGGCGGGCCATGCCCGCCGGCTTTTCCGTGCGGGCCGCGCCGCGGCGGCGGGCACGGCCCGCCCCACAAATACCTGCTTTCAATGGCCCGCGTCCACCGGCAACGGCAACTCCGGAGCAGCCGCCGCATCGCCCGAGCACTCCTGCCGCCACAGCACGTGCTGTTCCACCGTCCGCGCCTGTCCGGGCGGCTGCGTCTGCTGCAGCATGAAGATCATCTTGAAGTTTTTCAGCGCCTGCGCCGGAGCGTGCGCGCGGTTCCACTGCCGGCACAGGTATTTGCCGAAGTAGGGACGGTCGCCAGCGTACTGCGCGGTCCCCAGGCTTTCCAGGTACAGGTGCCAGCGGATATTGGGATAGCTCAGGGAAATGTAGGGCGGCTTGTCGTAGCTGATGCCGGCCTGCGCCGGATGCAGGACGTCGAGCGGGCTGCCGTCGGCCAGTTCACCGGGAAACACGAACCAGCCGTCGTCCTTGCTCGGGGCGGGCGCGAACAGGCTCCACTGCTGGTCGATGCGCAGCACCCGGAACGGCGGCCGCAGCACGGCGTACAGGCCGTGCGGCAGCCAGCCGGCGCTGCACAGGTTCCAGGCCAGCACCAGGAACAGGAACAGCCCGGCAAGCCGCTGCGCCGCGCGGCCGCTTTCGAAGGACGCGTTGCGATAAGGCAGCAGCACCGCGCCGATCCGGCCGAGAAGCGCGCGATGGCGGCCGATGAAGTCATACGCCGCATTACCCGGACGCACCGCCCAGCGGCCGGACAGCAGCCAGCCCTTCCAGGCGAACAGCGGCGAGCGCCGCAGCAGCAGCACCAGGGCCGGCCACTTCAGGCAGGCATGGTCGTCGTGGTCGATCACCACCCAGGACGAATTGGCTTCCAGCAGCGCCCTGGCGCGCGGGTAGTCCTGCGCCGGCACGATCTGCGCGCGGGGCAGCAGCAGCAGGCTGCGCAACAGCAGGCACAGCTTCAGGCAGAACGCACAGTCGCGGTCGTAGTAGATGCGCAGCGGCAGCGCGCCGACCGCCTGCTCGCGCCGCAGGGCGCGGCGTCCCAGCGCGTCCCAGATCCAGCCGTCGGCCAGGACCAGCAGCGCCGCGGCGCAGATGAAGGGGAGCGGCCCCAGTTCCAGGCACAGGCACAGCCCCAGCTGCAGGCCCAGCAGCAGCAGCAGCGCCAGGAAGCGCAGCGGCCGGCCGAACAGCGGCGAGAACACCAGCAGCGGGCAGAGCAGTTCCAGGAACCAGACCAGGTAAGTCAGCAGCCGCAGCAGATCCGGGTACTGGCGCAGCCACACCCCCAGCGAAGTGGCGTACATGTCCTGCTGCAGGGCGTAGTACACGGCGCTGCCGTCCGGCCACCATTCCGGCCCGCTTTGCAGCACGGCGCCGAAGAAGTACACCGACAGGATCTGCAGCAGCAGCCCGGCCGAAGCCCAGGACAGGTGCCGGTCCGGCTGCGGCGGCGCCTGCTCGCTGAGGGCGGCGTCGATACTCCAGCGCGCGCCCAGCGGCAGGAACAGGCACCAGAACAGCAGGCAGGCCAGCAGCGTGTCGCCGGCGTTCGAGACCAGGCTATTGCGACTGAGCAGGGAGGCCTGCAGCACGAAGCAGGACAGGGCGGCCAGCCGCGTGCGCCAGCCCAGGATCAGGGCCAGGGCCGCCAGCCCCTCCAGCCCCAGCAGCGCCAGCGCGAACCAGCCCTGGCCGTTGGCCAGGTACAGCGACACCCGCCAGGGATCGGCCAGCCCCGCCAGCGCGCCGCGCGGCAGCACCCCGGCATCGCTGTAGAAGGCCCCGGCATCGCCCATGCGGCGGCACAGGTCCACCAGCAGCACCACGCCGAGCGCGGCGCGGAACAGGGCCAGCGTGCGCAGGTCGATGCCGAACATCTGCGGCAGGCGGGAGCGGAGCCAGTTCATTGCCGGTTGTTTACGGGGGCGGTGGTATGAATGCCGGCATTGTCGCTAGATTGTCCCCAAAACAAAACCGCCCAACAAAACAGCAGCCCGGCCGGCTTCGGATTGGCAGGGAAATTGAACCCGAAACAGTCGTCCATAGTCATAACCCCGCCATTCCGGCCCCTGCCATGCTTTGCCTTTGCCCGCCGTTTCCTTAAATTAAAACGATGCCCTCTCCCAGCCCCGACTTGCCCGGACCCGGTGAAACACGGCAATTGCTGGTCGACGGACCCGCCGGGCCGCTGGAAACCCAGCTGAGCGTCCCGCGCCAGGGGGCGCCGGTCGGGGTCTGCGTGGTCTGTCATCCGCATCCTCTCTATGGTGGTGCCATGAGCAACAAGGTGGTGTATGCCCTGGCATCCAGCGCCATGCAGACGGGTCTGCTGACTGCGCGCTTCAATTTCCGCGGCGTAGGCCGCAGCGCGGGCCGCTACGACAATGCGCGCGGCGAAACCGACGATGCCCTGGCAGTGACCGCATGGCTGCGCGAATTGCTGCCCGGGATGCCGCTGGTGCTGGCCGGATTTTCCTTCGGCGCCTTTGTCAGCCTCAGGGCGGCCGCCGCCGCCAGGCCGGCGCTGCAGATCAGCGTCAGCATTCCCTTCGGCAAGTATTTCGACAACGCCGAAGCGCCGCCCCACCCAGGCTGCCCCTGGCTGGCCGTGCACAGCGTCGACGACGACACGGTGAATTACGAGGAGACGCGCGCCGCGCTGCTGGCCTATACCCCGCCGCCGCAATTCGTGCGCTTTGAGGACGCAGGGCATTTCTATCACGGCCGCCTGACCGAGCTGCAGCAGGCGGTGCTGCCCTTCCTGCAGCAGCACCTGCCGTCATGAGAGCCCTGGCGCTTGTTGCCTTGTGCCTGGGCCAATGCCTGGGCACAGCGGCTGCCGCCGACCAGCCGCCGCGCTTTTCCGTCACGGGCCTGGACGGCTGGACCGGCAAGAACATGATGGAGCGCAAGTCCACCCAGTATTCCCTGGTCCGGGACGAAGGCAGCACCGTGCTCGCCGCGCAATGCCAGGACAGCGCGTCCATGGAAGGCTGGGCCGGCGAGGTGGACCTCAGGCAGACGCCGCTGCTGAGCTGGCGCTGGAAGATCGCACAGCTGTACGAGGGACTGGACGAGCGGGTCAAGGGCGGTTCGGACTTCCCGGCGCGGGTCTACGTGGTCGCCGGCAAGCGCTGGATGCCCTGGACCCTGCACACCCTGGAATACGCCTGGTCCAACGGGCAATACCAGGCCGCCTCCTGGCCCAGCCCCTACTCCGGGCCGATGGGCCAGGCGGTGATCGTGCCGGTGCGCAGCGGCGCGGAGGGCGTCGGCCAGTGGCGCCAGGAACAGCGCGACGTCCAGGCCGATTTCCAGCAGTTCTTCGGCCTGTCGATCGACAAGATCGGCGCCGTGGCGGTGATGAGCGACTGCGACGATTCCCACAGCCAGGGCCGCGCCTGGTTCGGCGATCTGCAGTTCTCGCCGCGCCCGGCGCTGGCCGCCGGCAATCACCCTTAGCGGGCAGGCAGGAAGAGGCCTGGTCCGGATCCATGTTCGAACGCCTGATCGATCTGCTGAGCGGTACTCCCGCGGCGCCGCGCAAGGCGCCGAGCGAGCAGCTGGCCGTGGCCTTGCTGCTGCTGGAACTGGCGCAGTCCGACTTCGCGTTTCCCGAAGTCGAGCGGGCCAAGATCCGCGAGCTGCTGGCCCAGCGTTTTCAACTCGACGCCGCCGGTGCCGACGCGTTGCTGCGCCAGGCGCAGGCCCTGGAGCAGGAGTCGATTTCACTGTACGACTACGTGCAGGCGCTCAATGCCCGGCTGGACCCGCCGGCCAAGCGCGAACTGATGCGCATGCTATGGCAGGTCGCCTATGCCGACGGGCGCCTGGACAAGTACGAGGAGCACCTGCTGCGCAAGCTGGCCGGCTTGCTTTACGTATCCGACGAGGATTACATCCGCGCCAAGCTCAGCGTCACCGGCGAGGGCGCTTAGCCCACCGGCACGATGCTGGCCGGCTTGCGCAGGCGGTACAGCGCGATCTCGCAAAACAGCCCCGGCAGCAAGGCGATCGCCGCCCCGCGGCGGTGGGCACGGTCCAGCAGCACGCGCTCCAGCACCGTCCAGCCGCTGCGGCGGCACAGGTCCTCGAAGTCCGCCACGGTGCACAGGTGGATGTTCTCGGTGTTGTACCACTGCGCCGGCAGTGCCGGCGTGATCGGCATGCGCCCGCGCAGGATGGCCCAGCGCGCGCGCCAATGACCGAAGTTGGGAAAGGTGACGATGGCCTCGCGGCCCACCCGCAGCATCTCCGCCACCGCCAGGTCCGGCCGCGCCAGGGCCTGCAGCGCCTGCGTCATGACCACGTAGTCGAAGGAGCCATCGGCGAAATCGGCTAGCCCCTGGTCGAGGTCGGCCTGGATCACGTTGACCCCTGCCGCGATGCAGGCTGCGACGTTGGCGGAATCGATTTCCAGCCCGTAGCCGCGCACTTCGCTGGTTCGTGCCAGGTGGGCGAGCAGGGCGCCGTCGCCGCAACCCAGGTCGAGGATTCTTGTGCCGGGTTGGATCAGGTCGCCGATGATGGCGAGGTCGGGGCGCAGGGGCGATTGTGCTGGGTTCATGTGCTATGCACGCTCACGCCGCGCTCCAACTCCGTCATTCCCGCGTAGGCGGGAATCCAGTTTTCGCTGTTCTCCGTCATCCTGAGCGAAGCGAAGGATCTGGCCTCGCAGTGCAGTAGGGTGGGTGGAGCGAAGCGCAACCCACCGTTACGCCCTTTCAAATCAAGCTGAAACTTTTGCGCACGCGCTTGCGCGCGACCATTGGCTCCCGAGCAGGACCGTTTCGTTCCGCCACCGCCGGGCGGGTAACTTTTCTTTGGTTTCGCCAAAGAAAAGTTACCAAAAGAAATGCGACCCGATGTCTGCGCCCAGACGGGGAGGAACGTCAACAACTAACCAACAGCAAAAGGGGCTACGCTGCACGTAGCCCCTTCCTT
>CAJCJI010000282.1 GCA_903970595.1 Verrucomicrobiota bacterium | reverse complement strand
CCCGCCGCGGGTATCACGCCGCCGCCAATGCCGAACAGGCGCTCGAAGCCGGCCTTGGGATTGACCTCGCACAGTGCCGCGTCGATTTCGTCCCAGTCGGCGCCGTTGAGCGAGCTGGGGATGTATTGCACGGCGTAGCCTTGCGCAACCACATCCTTGAGGCGCGATTCCAGGTACTTGCAGGGGCCGCAGCCGGGGGCGGTGAAGACCTGGATGATCGGCGCATGCGCCGGATCGCCGTAGCTGACCCGCGCGGGCGCGGAACCGGCGATCGCCAGGTGGTGTGCGCGCGCCGCCGGCCCCTGGTAGCCGATCAGGTTGAGCAGGGCCCAGGCCAGCAGCAGGCCGAGCGGCAGGCCGAGGCCGAAATGGCGCGCCGCCCGCTGCTGCGGGCTGAGGTCGCGGCGCAACAGCAGCAGCAGGTACTGCACAGCGAAAAACGCCGCGGCGAGCAGCAGCAGGCGCGACAGCAGAACCCAATCCGGCGCCGAATACATCACGCGCAACGCGAGCAGCCGGAATTGCACCACGCTTTCTCCTTTAAGGTCGTTATCAGCTCAGCTTATATGGCGGAAATCGTCATTTCCTGATTCCGTAAGGCGCGGCCTGCGCGGCATCAATTGCCTGATGTCCCGAGAGCGAATTTGCATAAGCCGCCGCTTCGATGAGCTTTCCGTTCAAGATGACGCCGTTGATTATCCCTGCGTCGAACAGCTCCTTCGTCGTCGGAACCCACAAGTCCTTGAACGCGGTCGCGTATGCATGCTCGATAAAGTCGGACCGAACACCGCGTCGGCCAAGAAATTCCTTTTCATGGGTGATTTCCGCCTGGACATATTGTTCCGAAATCATGCTGGGCCAACCGGGATGGTGAAAGCCCATTTTGGCAAGGGGCCCAAGTGTGCGGTGCGTTCCCCCCATGAACGCAAACACACAGGCGCTGGCACATTTTGTTTCCACCTGAGTCGAGTAGGAGCCCTGGCTGAGAATTTCGCCAACCAGCAAGCCGGAGTGCATACGCCCTCCCAGGCTGTCGAAGATCACGGTGTGCACCTGCGGGTGTTCCTTCAACTGACTTTTGAACTCGGCCGGGAAACTGAAGCCCAGGGTGCCGCGGACGTACAGCGTGGTCCCGTCGCCGCTGATGTCGAAGGAATAGCGATTGTATGGATCCGGGACCAGGGCCATGGTGAACTCTGACCAGATCGCAGGAAGAAGGGTGGGCAGTTTTGTGATGGTTGCCACGATGCCCAGGAGAACGAGAACAAAGGCGACGTTCGGCCAAAAGTGATCCGTGCTTCTCAACTTGGTCTTGCGCGCGCAATTGATGACGCCCACCACCTGCCATACGAACACCAGGCAGATCGCCAGATCAAGTACCGCGCCCGCGAGAACTATGGGCCGGGGATCATCGACCTGGTGCGCAAAGGACAGGACGCCATACTCCAGCCCGCCCAAGGCAAGCCGGAGCGCCACCAGATTGACCCAGTAGCTCCTCGGCAAGGACAAGTCGCCCCGCCAGTGGCGGATGACGTAGTTAGCGCCTGTCCGGGGTGGAATTGACGGCGTCCGGTGCGTGTCCACAGGAGGGATGTGCGGCACTAGCGGCAAGGGAGTGACTGGCTCCGATGGGCTCGCCGATTCATCCGATTCCGGGTTCATGCGGAATCCGCACCGCTACTCGAACTCGCCGTAGCCGCCGTAGACCCGCCGCACCACGTAGCCCGCCCCTTCCAGGTCGGCGATGATCTGGTTGGAATGGGCCTCGTCCTGGGCTTCGATCAGCATTTCCAGGGTGGCGCTCTTGGCGTGGCGGCCGGCGGACAGGCGCTCGTGGTGCACCTGCACGATGTTGCCGCCGCTCTGGCCGACGCTGCCGGCGACCCGCGCCAGGAAGCCCGGGCTGTCCTCCACCTCGATCGACAGGCTCACCAGCCGTGATTCGTGCACCAGCTGGCGCAGCAGCACCGAGGCCAGCAGGCGCGGATCGATGTTGCCGCCGGTGACGATCAGACCGATCTTGCGGCCGGCGTATTTGGCCGGATCGGACAGCAGGGCCGCGAGGCCAGCGGCGCCGGCGCCTTCCGCCACCACTTTTTCGACGTTGGCGAGCAGGCCGACGGCGCGCTCGATGGCCGACTCCTCCACCCGCACCAGTTCGTGCGCGTGGGCGCGGATTACCGGCAGCGTCAGCTTGCCCATGCCCTTGACCGCGATGCCCTCGGCGATGGTCGGGCCGCCGCGCATCAGGCTGTAATCCCCCTGGATCGCGGCATAGGCCGAACAGTAGCCGGCCGACTCCACGCCGACGATGCGCAGGTCCGGCCGCAGCGCGTGCGCCGCCACCGCGTTGCCGGAAAACAGGCCGCCGCCGCCGATGGGGATGATCAGGGTGTCCAGCTCCGGCACATCCTGCAGCATTTCCAGCGCCACGGTGCCCTGCCCGGCCATGACGTATTGGTCGTCGTAGGGGTGCACCAGGGTCATGCCGCGGCCCTCGATCAGCTCCCGCAGCAGGTAGTCGAAGGAATCCGCCAGGGTATCGCCGTGCAGGATCACCTCGCCGCCCAGGTCGCGCGTATTGCGCACCTTGGTGAACGGGGTGTTCTTGGGCATGACGATGACGCTGCGGATGCCCAGCCGGGTGGCGTGGTAGGCCACCGCCTGCGCGTGGTTGCCGGCCGACATCGCCGCCACGCCGGCCTGGCGTTCGGCTTCCGTCAGCCGCGCCAGCTTGTTGACCGCGCCGCGCTCCTTGAACGAGGCAGTGAACTGGAAATTCTCGAATTTGAGCCAGATTTCCGCGCCGACCAGCTTGGACAGGACCTTTGAGGGCGCGCAGGGGGTGCGCAGCACTTGGCCCTGGATCAGGCTTGCGGCATCGTGAACGTCGTCCGCCGTGATGGCTAGTGAAGTCATGGTGTTGGAATTTTCGTGTTGCCGCGTAGTATCGCGCAGATTCGGTGAGGGGTGCGGTCGCTCACCGGGCCGAAGGCGCCGCACTGCCGGCTCCGTTACAATTCCCACCCCTTTCGCCTTACTCCGCACCCTCGACAAGCGCCCTATGAGCCAGTACGTCTTCACCATGAACAAGGTCGGGAAGACCGTCCCGCCCAAGAAAGAGATTTTGCGGGATATCTCCCTGTCCTTCTTCCCCGGCGCCAAGATCGGCGTGCTCGGCTACAACGGGGCGGGCAAATCGACCCTGCTGCGCATCATGGCCGGGGTCGACAAGGAATTCAGCGGCGAGGCGCGGCCGATGCCGGGACTGAAGATCGGCTACCTGCAGCAGGAGCCGCAGCTCGACCCCGCCAAGACCGTGCGCGGCAACGTCGAGGAGGCCGTGTCTGACATCACCGATGCGCAGGCCGAGCTGGACAAGGTCTACGCCGCCTACGCCGAACCGGACGCCGATTTCGACAAGCTCTCGGCCCGCCAGCAGGAGCTGGAAGGCATCCTCGCCGCCAGCGACGGCCATAACCTGGATGTGATCCTGGACAAGGCCGCCGAGGCGCTCAACCTGCCGCCCTGGGACGCGGACGTGACCAAGCTGTCCGGCGGCGAGCGCCGCCGCGTGGCGCTGTGCCGGCTGCTGCTGTCCAAGCCGGACATGATCCTGCTGGACGAGCCGACCAACCACCTGGATGCCGAGTCGGTAGCCTGGCTGGAGAAGTTCCTCAACGACTTCCCCGGCACCATCATCGCGGTGACCCACGACCGCTACTTCCTCGACAACGTCGCCGGCTGGATCCTGGAGCTGGACCGCGGCTACGGCATTCCCTGGCAGGGCAATTATTCCTCCTGGCTGGAACAGAAGGAAAAGCGACTGGAGCAGGAGCAGAAGACCGAGGACGCGCACACCAAGGCAATGAAGGAAGAGCTGGAATGGGTGCGCAAGAACCCAAAGGGCCGGCAGAGCAAGTCCAAGGCGCGCGTGCAGGCCTACGAGGAACTGGCTTCGCAGGAGTTCCAGAAGCGCGCGGAAACCCGCGAGCTGTACATCCCGCCCGGCCCGCGCCTGGGCGACCTGGTGGTGGAAGTCAACGACGTCAAGAAGTCCTATGGCGGGCGCACGCTGTATGAAGGCCTGACGTTCAAGGTGCCGCGCGGCGCCGTGGTCGGCATCATCGGCGCCAACGGCCGCGGCAAGACCACGCTGTTCCGCATGCTGCTGGGCCAGGAGCAGCCGGACGCGGGCAGCATCCGCATCGGCGACACGGTGAAGTTCGCCTACGTCGACCAGTCGCGCGACGCGCTGGACGGCAGCAAGACCGTGTTCCAGGAAATCAGCGGCGGCAACGACATGATCCGCGCCGGCAGCTTCGAGATGCCCTCGCGCGCCTACATCGGCCGCTTCAACTTCAAGGGCGAGTCGCAGCAGAAGCGTATCAAGGATCTCTCCGGCGGCGAGCGCAACCGCCTGCACCTGGCCAAGCTGCTGCTGGCCGGCGGCAACGTGCTGCTGCTCGACGAGCCGACCAACGACCTCGACGTGGAGACCCTGCGCGCGCTGGAGGAGGCGATCCTGGGCTTCGCCGGCTGCGCCATGGTGATCTCGCATGACCGCTGGTTCCTGGACCGCGTCGCCACGCACATCCTGGCCTTCGAGGACAGCGGCGAGGTGGTGTTCCTGGAAGGCAACTACCGCGAGTACGAGGACGACTTCCGCCGCCGCACCGGCTCCGAGCCGGGCGTGAATAGGCGCTCGCGACACAAGAAACTGGCCTGAGGGCTTGCTTCCCGTCTAGCGCCGCTGGCGTACGGCCCGGGTCCGGCGCGGGGGTTCCTGATCGCGCAGGGAGTGCCGGATGGCGTCGCTGACGCGCGCGGCGAAGTCGTGGCTGACTGCTACCGGCGTTGCCAGGGCCCGCGCCCGCACCATGGCTGCCGTCGTGGGCGCGGACAGGGGCAGACTCGCGGCGTAGATGCTGGCGGGTATGCCATCGGCGGCATCCACCTGGGCGAACAAAGGCACGAAATCCGCGGCGGTGGCGGCCAGGGCCTGATAATCGCCCAGGAAGTATCCCGAATCCTGCGGCGCGCCGGTGAGATCGAACGGGCCGGAGAGCTGCCGCTCGCTCCATCTGGATCCATTCTGGCTGGTGGTCAGCCAGTAGTCGGTGAGCAGATTTTGGGGGTTGCTGTTGTCGCTGCGGAAATCGAAATACGTGATCCCGATGGTGCCGTCCGCGGCGATGCGCACGCTCGGAGTGAAGGCCTGAACCGAGGGGTCGCCGTTGATTTCGACGGGGGCCGACCAGGTGGCCCCGCCGTCGCCCGACAGAGACAGGGCGATGCCGTCATAGTTGCCGTTGCTGAAACGCGCGTCCGACCAGGTCAGCGCCAACTGGCCGTTGGCACCGGCAGCGACGGCAGGAAGCCCGGTGCCGTCGCGGATCGGGGCGCCGGTCTTGTCGTCGTGCGCCCCGACGCCGAGCGACTCGGCAATGACCACCGGTGGCAGCATCCAGGTGCTGCCCTGGTCGCCGGAGCGCAGCGCGCTGAAGTGCGATGTGAGGGTGCCGTTTGACGCCTGGTCGATCTCGGTGAACACCAGCACCAGTCCGCCGCCGGGCAGCGTCACGACCTGGTTGCCGATGGTCTGGTTGTTCACGCCGGGATCGTAGATTGCCTGCGCCGGCTGCCAGGTCTTGCCGCCGTCGGTACTGCGCGTGAAATAAGTCGGGCCGGTATTGCCGGTGGTAAGTCGATCCCATACCGCATAGACGTAGCTGGAGTTGTTGCTGTCGGCGGTGATCGATTCCTTGTCGTTGAAGGCGGTGGCGCCATCCTGAATCAATGCCAGCGGCGTGCTCCAGGTCTGGCCACCGTCGGCCGAGCGGCTGACCAGCACGGCGCCGCTGGAGCCGGGCTGCAACACGTCGCCGTCGAAGGCCAGGGCGCTCTGGTAGGCCACGCCGTCGGGCGAGAACGTGACCCAGGGATCGGAGGCGCGTTGATAGCCGCCGCCGTTGGCGCTGTTGCCGCCGGCGCAGGTGGAGAACGGCTGCGCGGCGGGCTTGCTCCAGGTGTTGCCGCCGTCAAGGGACACGCTGGTCATCAGGCCTTGCGCGCCGCCGTTCGACCAGCGGTCCTGCTGCCATACGCCGATGAGATTTTGCGGATTGGCGGGGTTGGGCGCCAGCTGCGGTTCCACCGGACCGTTGACATAGAGCTGGCCGGTCTGCGCCGCACCGTTGCAGCCGGAGGTGAAGGGCGTGGCGGCCGAGACGCGCGTCTGCGTCAGTCCCGGCGGCGGCGGGCTGGTTTGCGACGAACTGCCGCCGCCCCCGCCGCAGGCGGCCAGGCACAGCGCAGCGACAAGGACTGCGCACCGGTCGCCGCGAATTTTTCCAAGTGCCATGGCACTCCCCTGGCTTGCTTTGGAGCAGTGTAGCGCGGGCGTCGACGCGGCAAGGCCATTTCGCAGCGCCTAAAATGGCCGCCGGTCCCCACTGAAGGAAAATCATGGCTATGGCCGCCGACCCTGCCCTTGCCTACCGCTGGCGCGACGGTTCGCTGCAGCCGATCGCCTTTCCCTCGCGGGTGCGGCTGGACGAACTGCTCGGCATCGAGCGGCAGAAGGCCGAACTGCTGCACAACACGCGCCGCTTCGTCGACGGGCGTCCGGCCAATCACGCCCTGCTTACCGGCAGCCGCGGCACCGGCAAGTCCTCGCTGGTCAAGGCGCTGCTGGGCGAACTCAGCGGTGCGGGGCTGCGGCTGGTGGAAGTGCATCCGCACGACCTGACGGACTTGCCCGACGTGGTGGCGCCGCTGCGCGGGCGCGCCGAACGCTTCCTGCTGTACGTCGACGACTTCACCGTGGCGCAGAACGATCCGGCGCTGGCGGCGCTGAAGGCGGCGCTGGACGGCGGCATTGAGGAGCCGCCGGACAACGTGCTGATTTATGCCACCAGCAACCGCCGGCACCTGATGCCGGAATACCGCAGCGAGAACGAGGAATTCAAGTTCGTCGACGGCGAACTGCATCCGGGCGAATCCTCCGAGGACAAGATCGCCCTGTCCGAGCGCTTCGGGCTCTGGCTGTCCTTCCAGCCGTTCAACCAGGCGACCTACCTGGAACTGGTGCGCGTACACCTGCAGCGCCTGGGCCATACCGCCTGGGACGAGGAAACCGAGAAGGCCGCGCTGCGCTGGGCCCTGGCGCGGGCTTCGCGTTCCGGCCGGGTGGCGCATCAATTCGCCAGGAGCTGGGCGGCCCAGCCGGGCTCCTGACGCCGGCGCTTCCCGCCGGCCGGCGCGTTCGACAGGCCTGCCCGGCCTTCAGTCGGTCCGGCGGGGTGACGTAAGAGCTGGCCGCCTCATACTACGTACAGGCGATACAAGCTGTTACGCTGTTTGCAGATCGGCGCAGCAGCTTCGCAGACGTTCATAGAGGGCGCGGTCCAGGCGCACAGCGCGCAAATGCCCCCCATTTGCAGGGAGACTTCCTTTGTCCACCAACAGGTTCTGGTTACCGCCATTGGGCTTGCTGGCGCTCGCGATGGCGCCGGCGCAAGCGGCGGTGCCTTCCGGCGCCATTCCCGGCGGGACGGCCGGTTCCGGCGCCGCGGCGCTGCAGGCCTTCGGCGCTCCGAACCTGTCGCCGGCACAGCGCAGCAGCGGCGCCTACGCCAAGCTGGACGGCAACCTGATCGAGCTGTGGCAGCGGTCGAACGAGGTCCCGGCGGCCGCGGCGCTGGATGCCCTGCACGCCTTGAATCCCGCCGTGCGCCTGCGCCTGCATGCGCCGCTGGCGCTGCCCGAGGTGCTGGTGGATGCCGTCACGCGGGGCGACCCGCAAGACTTGCGTACGGCGCTGGAAGGCGCGGGCCTGGAGCAGGCCGCGGTGTTCGCCAACGACGTCGGCGGCTGGCTGCCGGTGGACCGGATTGTTGCAGCCGGCGCGCTGGACCAGCTGCATGCGCTGCGCGCCTCGCGCCCCCGCACCCGCAGCGGCGCGGTCACCACGCAGGGCGACTATGCGCAGCGCAGCGATCTGCTGCGGGCCTCGACCTCCACCGGCCTGAGCGGGACCGGGATCAAGGTGGGCGTGCTGTCCGACAGCTTCAACTGCTTCGCCTACTACCAGGCAAACGGGCCCTCGGACTATTCCCAGAACGGCTTCACCGCGAACTACTCCAAGGACGTGAGCAGCGGCGACCTGCCATCCAATGTGCAGGTGCTGGAGGAGGCCGACTGCGGCAACTATGGCGCGCCGCAGCAGCTGCCGTTCACCGACGAAGGACGCGCCATCCTGCAGATCGTGCACGACGTGGCGCCGGACGCCTCCCTGGCGTTTTATACGGCCTTCACCAGCGAGGCCGATTTTGCCAACGGCATCGTGCAGCTCGCGGGCGCCGGGGCCAAGGTGATCGACGACGATGTCGGCTATCCGGATGAGCCGGTGTTCCAGGACGGCATCCTGGCCCAGGCCGTCGACCAGGTCGAAGCCCAGGGCGTGGCCTATTTCTCTTCCGCGGGCAACGATGGGCACAACTCCTACGAGAATGCGGCGCCCTCGTTCCCTGGGGTTCCGCCCAGCGGTGCGGTCAATGCCGGTGAAAAGCTGCTGAATTTCGACAACAGCACCGGAGCGAATTCCACCACCACCAGTCTGCCGCTGAGCATCCCGGCGCTGCAGCCGGGCGAGTACCTCAACCTGGTGGTGGAATGGGACCAGCCATACGTCACCGGCGCGCCCGACAGCGGCGGCTCGGCCAATGCCCTGGACCTTTGCTACACCGACAGCTCCGGCGCCATCGTCCAATGCAGCGGCCCGAACCAGATCGGCGGCGATCCGGTGGTGATCCTCACGCTCGGCAACCCGGCCAATGCCTCGGGTAATTCGGCGCCGATGAACATCGGCGTGATGATCGGCCTGGCCAGCGGCGCGGCGCCCAAGTTGGTCAAGTTCATCCTGGAAGACGACGGCGCCGGCTCGACCATCAACCAGTTCCAGACCAACAGCCCGACCATCCAGGGCCACCCTGGCGCAGCCGGCGCGGCAGCGGTCGGCGCCGCCTACTATCTCCAGACGCCGCGCTGCGGCACCTCGCCGGCCACGCTCGAAACATTTTCCTCGGCCGGCGGCGACCCGATCCTGTTCGATGTCTCGGGAAACCGGCTCGGCACGTCGCAGACCCGGCAAAAGCCCCAGTTCGTCGGGCCCGATGGCGTCGACAACACTTTTCTCGGCACGGCCCTGAGCGCCTCGCAGCAGCCGGACACCAGCATCTCGCAGTGCCAGGACGTCGCGCAGTATCCAAGCTTCTTCGGCACCTCGGCAGCGGCCCCGCACGCCGCGGCAGTGGCGGCACTGCTGCTCCAGGCGGTGCCCGGCGTCACGCCAGACGAGATCTACACCGCGCTGCAAA
>CAJCJI010000281.1 GCA_903970595.1 Verrucomicrobiota bacterium | reverse complement strand
ACGAATTGCTGTCCGGCAAGCGCGCCGACAAACACCTGCCGCACGTCATCGGCCTGCTCGCCGCGCGCGGCATCGCGCTGGACTGGGCGCAGTTCCTCGGCGACGACGAGGCGCAGATCGCGGAAGCCATCGCCCGGGCGCAGATCCGCGGCGACACCGTCCTGTCCTGCGGCGGCATCGGCGCCACGCCGGACGACTGCACCCGCCAGGCGGCGGCGCGCGCCTTCGGCGTACCCCTGCTGCCGCACCCCGAGGGCGTGGCCCTGATCGAGGCCGAATACGGCGAGCGCGCCCATCCCAACCGCGTCCTGATGGCGCACTTCCCGCAGGGCGCCGGGCTCATTCCCAACCCCGTCAACCGCGTCTCCGGCTTTTCCATCGGCAACTGCTACTTCGTTCCCGGCTTCCCGGAAATGGCCTGGCCCATGCTGCAATGGGTGCTCGATCAGCCCCTGCGTGGCCTGCACCGTGCCGATCCCCCGGTGGAATACAGCCTGCGCGCGGTCGGCGGCGGCGGCGAGGGCGACCTGCTGGGCCTGATGGAAGAGACGCTGCGCCGGTTCCCGGCCGTGAAGCTGTCCAGCCTGCCGTATCGCGGCGACGGCAGCCGGCCGCGGCATATCGAATTCGGCATCAAAGGTCCCGGCAATCAGGCCGCGCTTGCCTTCCTTTGGTTTCGCGAGCGCCTGACCCGGCGGCCGGAACTGGGCATCGAGGATTTGAAAACGCCCTGACCCCCCGAAAAGGGGGTGAAAGCCCCGGCGCACCGTTATATCTTTCTCATTCCCGATTCCCGAAAAACCTTCCGCTTTGGGCCTTCCGGCGGCCCGGGCTTCCGGCGCAAATTTTGCGGCGCTAAACTGAGGCCGCATTTGGATTGCGGTTCCAAGGAGTGGAGGAACAGCGTTTGCGTATCCGCCTGCCCAGGTTTGCACTGACTTGCGCCTTGATCGCCATCGGCGCCGGCCTGGTCCTGCTCCTGGGCTGGAACTACGGCTGGTCCTGGCTGGTGGTGGAGGCCGTCCCGCATGATCCGGCCAGGCAGCCGCTGACCGCCCTGTGCCTGTGCCTGGCCGGCCTCACCCTGGTGTTCTGCGCCGCCGCCGCGTCGCGCCGTCAACGCCTGTCCGAAATAGCCGGCCGGCTGCTCGCCCTGCTGGTCGGCGTGATCGGCATGGCGGTTCTGGTCGGGCCTGTCCTCGGCCTGGAACAGAGCCTGGACACCCTGCTCGGCGCCCTCCGGCTGGAGCAATTCAACGCGGATTTCGATGGTCGCCCCTCGCCGCACAGCGCGCTGAGCTTCGCCCTGTTCGGCCTGGCCGCCTGGCTTCATTTCGGCCGGCGGCGCGACCGCTTCGACCTCGCCGACGTCGCCGCCGCCGCCAGCCTGTTCCTGCCCGCGGCGGCCCTGCTCGCTTACCTGTTCGACCTGCAGCAGGGCGTGCAGGCCCGTTCCGCCATGCGCTTCGGCATGCCGCCGCTGGCCGCCCTGAGCATGACTGCCCTGGCCGCTGGCCTGCAAAGCCTGCATCCGGGCCGCGGCCTCGCCAGCCTCCTGGCCGCCCAGCCGGACGGCGGCCTGGCCAGCCGCCGCATGCTGCTGGCCGCGGTGCTGGTGCCGGTGCTGTTCGGCGAGCTGCAGCTGTGGGCGATGCGCCAGGGCATCATCGACCTGGCTCTGGGCGTGGCAATCACCATCGCCGCCAGCGTCATGGTGTTCGTGGTGCTGCTGATCTGGAACGCCGAACTGATCATGCGCCTGTACCACGAGCAGCGGCAGCAGCTGGCCCTGCGCGAGGAGCAGGCGCGGCTTGAGGCCGCCACCGACTCGCTGACCCTGCTCTACAACCGCCGCGGCTGGGAGCAATGCCTGCAGATCGAGGAACAGCGCAGCCTGCGCGAGAACCTCGACGCCGGCATCTTCGTCATCGACCTGGACGGGCTGAAAGCCATCAACGACCGCGAAGGCCACGCCAGCGGCGACGCCATGCTGCAGCGGGCCGCCCAGGCGCTGCGCGCCTGCGTGCGGCGCCGCGACGTGGTGGCCCGGGTCGGCGGAGATGAATACGCCTTCCTCGCCACCGAGATCGTCCCGGAAGTCGCGCCGATCGTCGAAGAGCGCCTGCGCAAGGCCCTGCAGGCCGTCGGCGTGTCCGCCTCCATCGGCCACGCCCTGCGCAGCGCCCACGGCAGCCTGCCGGGTGCCGCCGAAGTGGCCGACCGGGCCATGTACCAGGACAAGCGGGCGCGCAAGATGGAGCGGGATGCCGCTGCCCAATTCCGGCCTGTCACCGGCTCGTAAACCGCAGCGTCATCTGCAGCCGCGATTTATACCCGCCGCCGAGTCACTTTCTGTCAACTACGGCAGGATTTGGACAAGAAACGCCACTATGGCTGGCCGAACCCCTTGAGTTTCAAGCGGATACCGTCCAGGACCCGCGGCCCCTGCCCCGACAATGGCGCCGCGCAGCCGCGCTTTTCACGTACGCCCCGGGTTTTCGGCCGCCTGGCCCAACTCTTGCATTAAGGACCCCATGGGAGCTTTTTGAGACCGGGTTCACGGTCGGTTCGGCGGCGTTTTTATAACATTCAAACCTTCGCGAATCCCGCGTGCCTGCCAGCGCACCGGATCGCTTTGCATTCGGGGCAATCCATGAAGATGTTTGCGGTGAGAGCTGCTTTGGGCGTGTGCGCTATTGTCTTGGGGGCGCAGGCGCCGATGGCCTATGGTAGCGGTATTTTGAAGCAGACCATTGCGGGCCTTGGTCTGCTCGGCGGCGGCGGCAGCAGTTCCGGCTCAGGTTCAAGCAGCGGCAGCGGCGAGGGCACGACCCGGCTGGACAGCATCACGATATGCGGCACCACGGTTGCCAACAGCGGCACCAGTTGCCCTAGCTCAGCTCCGTCGACCGATACGGACACCAGCGGGTTCTGGACTCCGGTCGATATTCTCTACACCTCGACCGCCACCCGCGCCGTGATCTTCCTGCATGGAGCCGGCGGCACCAACTACGGTGCCATCAATGACCTGGGCCTGAGTTCCATCGATATGCCGCCCAGCGCCAGCGAAATCGATTTCACCTACCTCAGCGCCAACAACATCATCGCCGTGTTTCCGCAGGGGCAGGGTTTTCACCAGCTCGGCGTGCTGACCACCAGCGCCACCTGGAACAACTGGGCCATGGACTCGGGCCAGGACGACAAAACCATGCTCCAGGCGCTCGCCGCCTACGTGAAGAACACCTATGGAGTTCAAAGCGTCTACCTGGCGGGCCATTCCAACGGCGGCATCATGGTCAACCGCATGTGGTGCGAGTCGCCGGCCACCTTCGACGGCTACGTCTCCCTGGCGGGCCCGGCTTCCGAGCACTATTCAACCGCCGGCAACGCCTGCGCGCCCTCGCCGCAATCCGAGGTGAAACCCTACTTCGGCATCATCGGCGCCCAGGATACCGTGATGTGCGACAACGGCAATACCAGCAATGCCGGGCTGGAAAACCCGGATTGGGGCTGCAATAGCGCGGCGAATTGGAATTCCACCACCTGGACCATCAACAGCCAGTACATTCTTGGCTTCGTCTCCTCCTCGATCGTCAACTCGGTTCTGATCAGCGAACCCCTGCAGCAGCTCAGCCGTGCGCAACTGATGTGCGGAGAAACAACGCTGACCCCGGACCCGTCCGCCAGCAACAGCCAGAGCGCCGTGTGGAGCAACTGCGGCGGCAGCTTGAAGTTGCAGCAGATTGTCGCTGCCAACCACCCGATCAGCTACGCGCACAATCTGTGTCCGCTCCTTTCCTCCGGCAGCTGCTCGCTGGAAGTGGCCTCCGGCAGCGGGGCTGCCGGATCGACGGGACTGCTGGAATTGATCGTCGATTTTCTCGACAGCATCGGCCAATAGCCTTGCCGGCGGG
>CAJCJI010000280.1 GCA_903970595.1 Verrucomicrobiota bacterium | reverse complement strand
GGCGGGCGCGGCGGTGTCGTCGAGCCGCTTCCTGTTCGCGGGCGACCGCGACGCGGTGCGGCGCCGCTCGGTGTTGGCGGCGCTGCAAGGGCTGGAGTGGCTGCTGCAAGTTTGAAGTTAGTTCTTGGGCTTGATGCATCTTTGATCGCGAGCAGCCATTGAACGCTTCAGCTTGGGCAGTGCTGCGCTAGAATTCCCGCGTATTGGGGTACAGGGTGAATGCCTCCGCTGCCGGCTGGCGCGATGCTTGCGCGGCGTTCACCTCGCTGCAACATCCGGGGAAACTACGCAGCCGTGGGGGAGGCGCCGTGAAAATCTGGTTTTACGCCAAGGGCGGCGATCACTTTGGACCATTCACCGACGACGAGTTGAAGGGGCTTGCGGCGGCCGGCACCTTGAAGCGTACCGACCTGATCTGGAAGGACGGCCTGGACGATTGGGTTCCCGCGGATGCGGAGCAAGGGTTGTTTTCCGGCCTGCCACCCGCCATTCCGCCGCCGATCCCGCGCCGTGGCGCGGCGCCCGCGCAGCAGGCAGCGCGCATGGCGGCCAAGCCGACCGCGCACCCGGTCTGGCAGCCGCAGCCGGACTCGCCTGTCCGTCTGGTGCTCATCGCCGGCACGATCTGCGCGGCGCTGCTGTGCCTGTTTTTGTGGGGTTCCCGAGGCGGCGGCACGCACCCCAAAACCGCGGCGCCGCTGCCCGCCGCCTATCCGCCCCTGCAGGGCGCGGATGCCTTGCGCGAAGCCAACCGTTGCTATGCCGGGGACGATCTGCATTGCGCCGAAAATTATCTGCGGGCCTATCTCGTCAGCGCGCCGCAGGACGCCCACTCCATGGCGCTCCTGGGCGTGACCTTGAACCGACTTGGGCAACACGCGCAAGCCGTCCAGCAGTTCGAGGCGGCCTTGAACCTGGGCTGGGCGACCTATGACACGTTTGCCTACTATGCCCTCAGCCTGGCCGCGCTGGGCCGCACCGACGATTCGATCAAGTGGAATTATCGCGCGCTGGCCACCGTGCCCAACCTGGTCGATGTCAGCGGCACGCTGGCCCAGCAACTCACGCAGCAGGGACACGCCGACGAGGCCCTGGCGCTCCTCACCGCATTCGACGACGAGATGGCCGCAAAAGGCCAGAATGCCTATTTCATGGCGCAGAGGATCGTGATCGAGGACAAGATCGAGCAACAGCGCCGCGCGGACCCTGGCGCCAAGACCATCTTCGAAGTGGCGAACCTGGAAGGCCACTTCAGCGTACCAGTCAAGCTCGGCGAAGCCCATTACGCCGCGTTCATCGTCGATACCGGCGCCACCACGACTCTCGTCAGCAATAAGCTTCTGGCCTCATCGAAGGCGAAATACGCGATGTTGAACCGCGATGCCAGCGGCATGCTGGCGGATGGCCGCACGGTCAAGGGGGCCTTCGTCAGGCTCGACGAGGTGCTGGTGGGCACGGTCGCGCTGAAAGATCTGGACGCCTTCGCCTGCGACACCTGCGGGCTGCTGCTGGGCCAGAGCGCCTTGAAGCACTTCGATCTGCATTCGGCCAGGAGTGCAGGAGTGGAATTCCTGACGCTGACAGAAAGGTGATTGCGGCGCCGGCGTGGCCTGATGCGGGCGCGCGCCTGAACTGAGCCTCGCGCACACAGCGGCCCCCCGATTATACCTCGCCCGCAAATTTTCCCCGCTGGCATACTCCGCCCCATTAAACCTATGAACTGGAGGGGCACATGGAAGCCCGACCGAGCCTGGAATTGAAACCCGGGCAGGACGTGTTGCTGGACCGGCTGGAAACGATGGCGCGGGCGCAGACCCGCGTGGCGGAGGTGGAGTTGTTCGTCGCCTTCGTGCGCCGTTACTTCGAGATGGCGGCGCTGGACACGCTGAAGCTGCGCACGCCCGAGGATTTGTTGCAGATCGCCCTGGGGCACTGGGGCTTTGCCCGCCTGCGCCAGCCCGGCGTGCCGCTGCTGCGGGTGCTGCCGCCGCCGGCCCCCGAAGAGGCGCGGCCGGCGCTGGCGGTGGTGGAAACCTGCGTCGAGGACCAGCCTTTCCTGGTGGACTCCATCGTCATGGCGGTGCGCGCCGCCGGCGCTTCGGTGGACTGGTCGGTGCACCCGGTATTGCAGATCGGCCGCGACCCCGCCGGGCTGATCGCGGCGGTGCACGAGGGGACGCAGGGCACGCCCGAATCCCTGATCCACCTGGAGTTCGAGGCCCTGACCGACCCGGCGGGCTATGCGGCGCTGGAGGGCAAGATCCGCGATGTGCTGCGCGATCTGCGGCAGGTGGTCGACGATTACCCGGCCACGCTGCAGCGCGCGCGCGCGCTGGTGGAGGAACTGAAGATCGTGCCGCCGGAAGGCGACGCCGAGGAGTTCGCCGAGGCGCGCGAATTCCTCACCTATCTGGACCAGCACCATTTCACTTTCCTGGGCATGGTCGAAAGCCGCGCCGCCACCGGCCCCGGCGGCAAGGCCAGCTTCCGCACCGATACTGCCACCGGCCTGGGCCTGCTGCGCGCCGGCGGCCGCTGGGCCGCCGAAGACCTGATCGCGCCGCAGTCCGAACTGGACAAGTACGCCGACTCGCCGCGCCTGGTGGTGGTGACCAAGGCCAACCTGCTGTCGCCCATCCACCGCGAGGGCCTGCTGGACGTGGTCTCGGTGAAGCGCTACGACGCCTCCGGCGCGCTGGCCGGCACGGTGCGCTTCCTCGGCCTGCTCAGCGCCGACGTGTATATCGACCGGCCGCGCCACATCCCGCTGATCCGACGCAAGGCCGAATACGTCATGCGCCGCTCGCGCCTGCCGGAGAACAGCCACTCCGGCAAGAACCTGCGCGACATCCTGCACGGCCTGCCGCGCGACGAGCTGTTCCAGACCGGCGAGGACGAACTGTTCCAGCTGTGCATGGGCATCCGCGCGCTGCGCGACCGCCACCAGCTGCGCCTGTTCATGCGCCGCGACCGTTACGGCCGCTTCTACTCCTTCCTGGTCTACCTGCCGCGCGAGCGCTATTCGCGCGAGCTGCGCGACAAGGTCGGCGCCACGCTGATGGAGGTCTGCGGCGGCCTGGCGCTGGATCGCGAGATCGACTTCCTGCGCGGCGGCCTGACCCGGGTCCACTACCTGGTCCGCACCCGGCCCGGCACGACCATTTCGCTCAACGCCGCCCAGGTGGAGGCGCGCCTGATCGCCGCCACCCGCAGCTGGCGCGAGCAGCTGCGCGAACTGCTGGCGCGGGACAAGCTCGGGCCGGCCCGCTTCGCCGACGCCTTTCCGCTGTCCTATACGGAAACGGTTACGCCACAGGAAGCGGCGGCGGACGTGGCCTACCTGGTCCGCCTGTCACCGTCCTCGCCGGTACTGCCGCGCCTGGGCGTGAGCACGCCGGAAGACGGGTTGCCGCGCGCCAGCAGCCTCAAGCTCTACGCCCTGCACACGCCGGTGACCCTGTCCGACGTGCTGCCCACGCTGGAGAACTTCGGCCTGCGCGTGATCAGCCAGGAACCGGCCGAGATCCGGCCCAAGGATTCGCCCAGTCTGTGGGTGCAGGAGTTCGAAATCCAGCATGGCGGCTGCGATCTTTCCGCCGAGTCGCAGAAGAAATTCTTCGAGTCCGGTTTCCTGCAGGTCTGGCACGGCCAGGTGGAGAACGACGGCCTCAACAAGCTGGTGCTCGGCGCCGGGCTGGACGTGCGCCAGGTGACGCTGCTGCGCGCCATTTGCAAGTACCTGATCCAGACCGGCCTGCCCTTCAGCCAGTCCTACATGGAGGCGCTGCTGGCCGAGCATGCCGGCATCGCGCGCCTGCTGGTGGCACTGTTCGAAACCCGCTTCGCGCTGAAGATGAGTGCGGCGGCGCGGCAGGGCGAGGACATGAAGATCGGCCAGGCCCTGGACCATGCCCTCGACCAGGTGGCGAGCCTGGACGGCGACCGCGTGCTGCGCGCCTTCCTGGCCATGATCCGCGCCACCCTGCGCACCAATTATTTCCAGAACAATGCCGCCGGGCAGCCCAAGCATTACCTGAGCTTCAAGCTGGACCCGGCCAAGGTGCCGGAGCTGCCGCTGCCGCGGCCGATGTACGAGATCTGGGTTTATGCGGCGGAGGTGGAAGGCATCCACCTGCGCGGCGGCAAGGTGGCGCGCGGCGGCCTGCGCTGGTCCGACCGGCGCCAGGATTTCCGCACCGAGGTGCTGGGCCTGATGAAGGCGCAGATGGTCAAGAACACGGTGATCGTCCCGGTCGGCGCCAAGGGCGGCTTTGTGGTGAAGAAGCCGGTCGACGGAAGTAACCGCGAGGCCTGGCTCAACCAGGGCATCGCCTGCTACAAGACCTTCCTGCGCGGCCTGCTGGACATCACCGACAACCGCGCCGGCGATTCCATAGTGCCGCCCGTGGAAGTGCTGCGCCTGGACGGGGACGATCCCTACCTGGTGGTGGCGGCGGACAAGGGTACCGCCACGTTTTCCGACATCGCCAACGGCATCTCGGCCGAATACGGCTTCTGGCTCGGCGACGCGTTCGCCTCCGGCGGCTCGGCCGGCTACGACCACAAGAAGATGGGCATCACCGCGCGCGGCGCCTGGGAGAGCGTCAAGCGCCACTTCCGCGAGCTCCCATGGTCCGGCGCCGCCGGCGCGGGCGGGGGCAAGGATATCCAGGCGGAAGAGTTCAGCGTCGTCGGCATCGGCGACATGAGCGGCGACGTGTTCGGCAACGGCATGCTGCTGTCGCGCCAGCTCAGGCTGCTGGCCGCCTTCGACCACCGCCACATCTTCATCGACCCGAACCCGGTGCCGGCGAGCAGCTTCGTCGAGCGCGAGCGCCTGTTCAATCTGCCGCGCTCGTCCTGGGCCGACTACAACCCGGCGCTGCTTTCGGCCGGCGGCGGCGTCTGGCCGCGCAGCGCCAAGCTGATCCGCCTGAGCGACGAGGCGCGGGCCGCGCTGGACATCCGCGAGGCGGCGCTGACCCCCAACGAACTGCTCAAGGCCATCCTCAAGGCGCCGGTGGACCTGTTGTGGAACGGCGGCATCGGCACCTACGTCAAGGCCTCCAGCCAGAGCCACCAGGACGTGGGCGACCGCGCCAACGACGCCATCCGGGTCAACGGCCGCGAGCTGCGCTGCAAGGTGGTGGGCGAGGGCGGCAACCTGGGCTTCACCCAGCTCGGCCGCATCGAGTACGCGCTCTCCGGCGCCGGCGGCAGCGGCGGCCGCATCAACACCGATGCCATCGACAACGCCGGCGGCGTGCACACCTCGGACCGCGAGGTCAACATCAAGATCCCGCTCAACCGCCTGATGGAGGCCGGGACCCTGAGCCGCGAGGAGCGCGACCCGCTGCTCGCCGGCATGACCGAGGAGATCGCCCGCTGCGTGCTGCGCGACAACTACGTGCAGAGCGCCGCCATCAGCCTGCTGAGCCAGAACGCCGCGCTGCGCCTGGACGATCATGCCGAGCTGATGCGCCTGCTGGAACGCGAGGGCTTGCTCAACCGCGGCATCGAGTACCTGCCGGACGAGGATGCGCTGAAGGAGCGCCGCACCCGCGGCCAGGGCCTGACCCGCCCGGAGCTGGCCAGCCTGATCGCCTACAGCAAGATCTCGCTGTTCGACGCCGCGCTCAAGTCCGAGGTGCCGGACGATCCGTTCTTCAGCCGCGACCTGCTGGCTTACTTCCCCGCCTCGCTGACGCAGCGCTATCCCGAGCTGCTGGAGCGCCACCGCCTGCGGCGCGAGATCGTCGCCACCATCCTCAGCAACGCGCTGGTCAACCGCATGGGCGCGGGCTTCGCCCAGCTGTGGGCCGAGGACCACGGCCTGATGCCGGCCGAGGTGCTCAAGGCCTACGCCACCGCCCACCAGATTTACGGCGGCGACCAGTACTGGCAGGCCATCGAGGCCCTGGACAACAAGGTGCCCGCTGCGCTGCAATATCGCCTGATGGGCTATGCCATCGGCCTGCTCAAGCATGCCACCGGCTGGTTCACCGGCTCGCGCTTCGCCCAGGCGCCGGTGCAGCAGGCGGTGGAGCGCTTCACCCAGCCGCTGGCCGAGCTGGAACGTCTGCTGCCGCAGGTGCTGCCCCCGTCCTACCGCGAGGATTGGGACGGCACCGTCGCCGCCCTCAACCAGGAAGGCGTGCCGGACGCGCTGGCCCTGCGCCTGGCCAATACCCGAGCGCTCGGCGGCGCGCTGGACATCGCCGAACTGGCCGAAGGCGCCGGCGTCTCCCTGGCCGACGCCGCCACCGTCTACTACCTCTGCGGCGAGCGCTTCCGCCTGCTATGGCTGTACGGCGCGATCAACGAAATGCCCGTCACCGGCAAGTGGCAGTCGCTGGCGCGGGTCAACCTGCGCGACGACGCCTACCGCATCCACCGCCAGCTCGCCGGCCGCGTCCTGGCGCATCCGGGCGCGGACGCCCAGGCGCGCTTCGACGGCTGGATCGCTGCCAACGAGCGGCATGTGAAGTTTTCGCAGGAGCGGCTGGCGGAACTGCAGGCGTCCGGAGTGAAGGATTTCACCACGCTGGCGGTGGCGGTAAGAGAGATCAGGAAGTTAAGGCGGCTGTAGGTTCCTTATCCCCTCTCCTCCGTGATCGAAGGAGTCCTTTGGGAGGAGAGGGATTCGCGTTTCAATT
>CAJCJI010000279.1 GCA_903970595.1 Verrucomicrobiota bacterium | reverse complement strand
CCCCCCCGCGGCGGCTTTAGCCGCCTCGCGATTGGCGCCTTGCGCCAGCATCCTGCCGCTGTGCGGGTCGAGCACGGCATAGCCATCGTCCGGACGCCGCGCGCTGACGGACTCGATCTGGTCCAGCAGCTTGCCGTGCAGCGGCTCGGTGTACTTGTTGCCGTCGCGGTCCAGCACAAAGCGCGGATCGGGCTCGCCGCCGTCGGCGCGCATGGCGTTTTCGCCGCTGTCCCGGTAGGGCTCGCTGCTCACTTCAGCGGTGGTATCACCCAGGGCACGGGCGCGATGCGCCGCCGCATCGACGTAAGGCTGCTGCAGCGACTCGACCTCGTTCGGATCGAAGCCGAGTTGGCGCACGCGCGCATGCTCGGACTCCGTCGCCGCGCGGTGCGCCTCCGGGTAACTGTGGCCCGCATCCAGCAGGGCTTTCTCCACCCGCTCGTGGTAGTCGGTGGATTCGAGCAGGCTGAATGGCCGCTGCGACCGCACTCCGGTCTCGTCGGTGTGTGTGGCCTCGACGAACTCCGGGCGCGACCGGTCGTGCAGGCTGGTCAGGTTGTCCCTTGACATCCCGGCCGACAGGCCGACATTCTCGCCGGTGCGGAGCGGCAGGCCGTCCTTGTTGGCGCCGCTGGAAGGCTCCTGCCGGTATTCGCCGTCACCCGCCCCAGAAACGATTCGCCCCGCTTGCGGCGGGGCGGTAGTCGATTCCGGTTGGTTTAGGCGTCGTGGCGGCTCGCCGACCGCTGGCGATCGTGCGTTCGTTCCTATGGCTCGCGATTCATCGCCTGCTGCCGCCCCATCGGCTTGGCCCCCCATTTGTCCAGCAGGGCCGCCAGGCTCCCCTCCCCCGCCGGCTGGGCCAGCCGGTGGCGATGCGCCAGGATCGCGTTGGCCTGCTTCACCAGCCGGCTGTTGTGGGGATTTTTCAACTGCACCGGCCTGGAGGTGGGCTTGTGCGGCGGCGCTGAGTGCTGCGTCTGAGGCATGTGCATTGGCCAGCTCCTGGGCTTTCTGCGGATCTTTGGCGGCCATGGACACAACTGCGTCCAGGCCGTGGTGGTCGATGTCGTCCGGATGCGTATCCGTGGCGCTCGAGGCTACGGCGACTTCATCCGGAGTAAGTGTCCCGCCCGCGTGCCCGGCGGCCGATGGAGGCGAGGGCGCCTGGCCCGCCCCCGAAACAAGGTCCCTGCGCACAAGATCGGGCGGGGAACTGGAGCCCGCTTCGCGTGGCGCGCCGCCGCGTCCATGGGCACCGCCGATGATCGCCCCCAGCGCAGCCGCTCCCAGGTCCTCGGTGGAGAACACCGGGGCGTCATTGACGTCCTTGGGCGCATCCTCCCCGAGGGCGGCCTTCTCGGCCTGCCTGCCGGCGATACCGCTGGCGGCGCCCACCATAGCGCCGCTTGCGATTCTTGCCAGCAGCGGGCCTTTGACCGCGGCAGGCAAGGCGGCCGTCAGGGCATTTACACCGGTATTGACCAGCGTGGCGCGCATCGCCGCATCCGCCGGCACGCCCTGCTGTACCAGGTCCTGCGCGCGTTCAGCCGTCTGCAAGGGAAAGGTCGCCACCTGCGCCGGCAGCCCGCCGATGAACTGGCCGACCCGATCGAATTTTTCGCCCGCCTTGAGACCGTAAAAATCCTCCCCCTCCTGGCGCTCCTGGTCGGACAAGCCGAATAGTCGATCGGATTGGTCACCGAGCCAGCGCCCGCCTTGGCCCAGCGCATCGGAGATGCCCCGCAGGGACCTGATGTCCGGATGAGCCTGTTGCAGACCTTGCACCGCATGCCGCGCACTGTCGAGCGCGGTCCCCGCCGCGGCCGACAGGCCCCCGGCAAGAAACGGCAGCGCCGCACCCACGCGGGTTCCTTCCAGGCCAAATGAGCGTCCGGCCGATTCCAGCAAACCCACGTTCGGCGCGGCGTTCGTCGAAGGCTGGGCAGCCCTGTGTGGCGGCGCGGCAGGCGGCAGATCCGCGAACCGATCGAGCGGCACCCGCGATACAACATCCCAGTCGCTCTTATCGCTCATTCAGGCCAGCCTCACATGCGTACCGCCGCGCCGCGTCCATCTCTGGCCATTGCGGAACGTGGTGGCATGATCCTCGTCAAGCTCGGCGGCGGCTGCTGGCGGCAGATGCCCGGCTGGCGCCTCGCCTTCCTCCGAAGATTCAACGGCCTGAGCGTCCCACGGCGCACGCGCGCCGCGCCCCGGCAATTGCACCAGCCGATTGATCGCGCCGGTCGGCGTCCGTTCCGACAGGTGCCTGCCATCCCCGGAAAATTCGTAGCGCATCCGCGGCGCATACCCCGAACGGCTGCCGAGCCGCGCGCTCAACTCCAGCAGGAAGCGGTTCTTGCGCTGCTGCCGCGGGCTCGCCTGTGCAAGCTGCGCCCGCACTTCAGGATGCTGCGTCGCCAGGATGGTCGTGGCCAGGCCCAGTGTGTGATGAATAAAGTCCGCAGTATCCATCGTCAGCACGGGCTTGCCTCCCGCATCCTCGGGATGCAGCGAGAGATGATCGCCGCTGACCATCAGGGGGCGGATAAAGCTGCCGGCGCGCCCGTCCGGCGCTGTCACCTGGAACTGCGCGGCGAACGTCGATTGGCCGGGGTCCTTCGGGTTGGGGTGCAGGGCGACAATGCGCGGCGGAGCGCAAATCACGCTGTGGTCGTGCATCTGCTGACCGACGTACGCACTCAACTCGTTGCGGTACAGCGCGTTCAACGCCGGGATCGCATCCTGGTACCGCCCGCTCCGCACCGCCTGCGTCACCGTCCGCGCCGCACGCACTCCGTCCGATTGCGGCGTCAAGTCCTGCGCGTTATGCCCCGTGTGATAGCTGACGGCCGCGGACAACCGGTTCGGATCGATCTGCGCCAGTCCCGCCTTGCCGCTGTGCAAGGCTTCCGCGACCTGTTCCGATTCCTTCTGCCATTGCCGCAGCAAGGGCGCACCCTGCCTCGCGTAGATATTGCGGCGGGCCTTGCCAAGCAGCTCGCGGGCCTGGCCGTAATATTGTCTGCGCATCGCACTGCCGGAATCCGGCTCCGCGGCCGCCTGCCGCGGCAAATCATCGGCGGCGTCATCGATGGCAGCCAGTTGCCGCTGCTCGTCCGGCACACCGCTGGGCGGGCTTGCCCGCCTGCCCGCGCGCGCCTGCAGTTCGCTCTCGAAATCCCGCCGCCGCGCGCCGCGCGCATCCTCGTAGCCCTGCTGCGCCTGGTCTTCAAAGCCGCCAAACAATCCGCCGCTCATGTCTGCGCTCCTTGCGAGTTCTGGTCGGCATCAAAATCTCCAACATCTTGGTACATACCCGCCCCAAGGGACTTCATCAACGAGCCAAGCACGGGGCCATTGCCGCTGTAGCGCAGCAACAGTTTCGTCATCTCCGGACTGCCGTTGTCGCAGAACGTCTGTTGCGGATAGAGCACTGCAGGCTCGGCGACGGCGTCTTCCGGATCCATTTCCTGATCGTTCATGCCGGGCGGGCTTCCTGACGCTGCGCCGGACGTTTGCCCGCTGCTGCCGAACGGGCCTGCCGGGCTGCCGCCCGAATCGCCCGACCCGGTGCCGCTGAAGATGCCACCGAGTCTGGCGCCCTGCTGCTTGCCGATCTGCGCACCTTCCTGGGACTGCCCCCAGATGCTGCCGATGGCGGCGCCGATGCCCTCGCCGACCAGGCTCACCCCGGCCGTTTCGTGCTGCGCATTGATGTTGTAGTTCTGCAGCCCGCGCCGCGTCTCCTCCGCCGAGATTCCGGCCAGCGCATTGGTGCCGGCCGCGTTTTCCTGTTCGGCGTCTTGCAATAGTCCGGCCATGTCAGATCCCTCGCAATGCAGCCTGCTGATTCTGGAACGTCGCGGCAGCCGCGGCGTTGCTGGCGCCGGCCTGCGCCTGCGCCTGGGCCAGTGCGTTCTGCTTGCCCATCGCCGCGGCCTGTGCCGCGCTGGGATTGATGCCCTGCAGGGCCAGTATCTGCTGCTGCCCGGCGGTCTGCGCCGCGAACGCATTGCTGGCCGTGCTCATGGCCTGCGCGCGCGCCTGGGCGATGGCATTGGGGTTTTCGGCGTAATTGATCAGCTGGCTGGCCGCGGGATAAAGCTGATTGTTCGCCTGCTGCCATTCGAGCTGCGACAGATTGGCCAGGCTGCTGGTGTAGGGATCGATTTGCACGTTGGGTCCAAGGCTTAATCCGAGAAAGGCCATGAGCTGATGTCCTGGTTGGAGATTTTCAAAATTGGATACAACATCAAGCCAAGCGACGCGGCTTCATAAAAAACATCGTGGCTACGTTAAAAATGTCCAAGCTGTAATTCCTCCGAAACTGCCGCCAGCGCACAGCCACACCGGATAGTCCCGCGCAGATGGCGTTGAGAAGGCGCCGGATTTGGCCGTAGCTATTCAGGCGCGGCCGACTCATATCCCTTGTTTTTACATATCAAGGGATATAGGCTTGGCTTTCGACAGGTTCGCAACAAGATTCTCATGGCCACTTCGCTGATCCACCCGTTTCCGGCGGCTCTCACCACGCTCTTCGGAACGATTGACGGTCTGGCCAAGGCCGGCGTTCCCGTATTTCCGGGTTCTCCCGGAAGCATCTCTATACGTAAGAATCAACACGGTGCCGAATATTACGTCCGCCGTCACTACGCTGACGACGGCACCCAGAAAGAGGAGTACCTGGGTCTTGCCGCGGAGACGGACAGGGTCGAGCAAATTGCAGCCCAAATCGCCGAAGTCAAATCGGTCACGAAGGAGATTCGGCTGCTATTGCGCGAAGGCTTTCAGGCAGTTGACCCGAAAACCTACGCTACCCTGGTCAGTCTTCATCAACACGGTCTGTTTGCGGCCGGGGCCACCCTGGTCGGTTCCCATGCGTTCGGCGTCATCCTGAATCAGATGGGCTTTCGCGCCGCCGCGTATGCCACCGAGGATGTGGACCTTGCTCGCCGAGAGGTCCTTGCATTCAGTCGGATGCCGGAGAAATCGTTCCTGCAGATGCTGCAAGACAGCGGCATCCATTTCGTCGAGGTACCGGATCTGGATCGTCGCAAGGCTTCGTCCAGCTTCAAGCAGCGAGGACAGTCCCGTTTTCACGTCGATCTGCTGGTGCCGTCGCTGGACTCCGCGATTCACACCGTGCCGGTGCCCGAACTGAAGGCACATGCCACCGCGCTTCCCTACCTGGCTTACCTTTTGGGACAAACGCAGATGTCAACGCTCCTGTATCGCGAAGGATGCTGTCCTGTGCGCATACCGCTGCCGGAACGCTTTGCGGTGCACAAGCTGCTGGTCTCGCAGTTGCGGCCAAACCGAGAAGCGAAGAGCAACAAAGATATTTTCCAGGCAACAACCGTGCTCGAAGCATTGGGGGAGCGGTTTCCTGGGGCAATCGAGGCAGCCTTCGCAGACCTCCCGATCTCCGCCCGCAAACCGGTCACCGCCGCTGCGCGGATGGTTCTCGACAAGCTCCCTCAACCATCACGGGCGGCGGAAGAATTGAAGGAAGCGGTCGCAAGCATGGAGACGTCCACCTCCGCTGTCCGCAAAGCCGAGCGGCCTCGCAGCGGCACCGCCAAAGACAAACGCAGGAACCCTCCTTAACAAAATAGAGTGCATGGTCACCTTGCGTATCGCGTACGCGGTCGCACCCGAGTTTCGTGCCTGCGCGGTGCGCACCCTGCACCCCTGGTGTCCGAGAAAGGCCATCAGGCTTCTCCATAACCGGAAGGCATCGCCATTGTTGACCCACCCACGCCGCCCCCACCGTGCGACCCCATCGAATTGATCAACGAGGTCATGCCGCCCATGCCGCCGCCACCACCCCCGCCGCCGCCC
>CAJCJI010000278.1 GCA_903970595.1 Verrucomicrobiota bacterium | reverse complement strand
CACCGGCGCCTCCATCCTGGTGATCGAGGACGACGTGACCTTTGCCAATGTGCTGGCGGGCATGGTGCAGAAGCGCGGCTTCCGCGCCGTGCTGGCGCACGATGCGGCCACCGGCCTGAACCTGGCGCGGCAACAGCCCACGGCGGTCCTGCTCGACATCCACCTGCCCGACCAGGACGGCTGGCTGGTGCTGCAGCAGCTCAAGGCCGATGCCCTGACCCGGCATATTCCGGTGCACATCGTCTCGGGCGTGGACGAAAGCGCCCGCGGCTACCAGCTCGGCGCGGTGGGCTATCTGCTCAAGCCGGTGAGCAAGGAATCGATCAACCAGGCGCTCGACCAGGTGCAGCGCGCCGCCTCGCGGCCGCCCCGCCGGGTGCTGGCGGTGGGCGTGGACGATGGGCTGGGCCGCTCCATCCTCGAGCAGCTCGACTCGAACGAAGCCACCCTGGAGACCGCCGCCAGCGGCGCCGGCGCGCTGGACTGGCTGGGGCGGACGGGTTGCGATTGCCTGGTGCTCGGCTTCAAGCTGCCGGACATGAGCGCCTTCGATTTCCTCGACGCCGCGGCGCAGCGGGCGCCCTTGCCGCCGGTGGTGGTCTACGCCGAGCGCGAGCTGAGCCAGGACGAGCTGATGCGCCTGCGCGCCCATACCGACAGCATCGTGGTGCAGGGCGCGCGCTCCGAGGAGCGCCTGCTCGACGAGGTCAGCCTGTTCCTGCACAGCCTGAGCACCTCGGCCGGGCGCGCCGGAGTGGTCCATGCGCAGACCCAGGCCGCCGACCTCGCCGGCCGCACCGTGCTGGTGGTGGACGACGACATGCGCAATATCTTCGCCCTGTCCAAGGTGCTGCGCGCGCGCGGCCTCAATGTGCTGATGGCGCAGGACGGCCCCAAGGCGCTGGCCCAGCTGGAGCAGCGCGAGGGCAAGGTCGATGCGGTGCTGATGGACGTGATGATGCCGGGCATGGACGGCTACGAGACCACCCGGCGCATCCGCGGCCGCGACGAGTGGGCCGGCATTCCGATCATCGCGGTCACCGCCAAGGCCATGCCGGGCGACCGCGAGAAGTGCCTGGAAGCCGGCGCCAGCGACTACCTGACCAAGCCGATCGACGTGGACAAGCTGCTGTCGATGCTGCGCACCTGGATACGTTCATAGGATTTCCTGCCGTGTCCGAATCGAATTCCGAAGAACTGGAGATCGGGGAATTCGTCCGCGTCCTCAAGCTGAAGCATGGCTATGATTTCGGCGAATATGCGCCGGCGTCCTTCAAGCGCCGCCTGCGCGCCCTGTGCGTGCGCAGCGGCGCGGCTTCGATCGCGGCGCTGAGCCGGCGGGTGTACGACGAGCCGGCGTTCCTGCGCCAGGTCCTGGCTGGCCTGTCGGTGCCGGTGTCGGAGATGTTCCGCGACCCCTGGGTCTTCAACACGCTGCGCCGCGAAGTGCTGCCGATCCTGGCCTCGTATCCGCGCATCCTCATCTGGCAGGCCGGCTGCGCCCGCGGCGAGGAGGTGTACTCGCTGGCGATCATGCTGCAGGAGGAGGGCCTGTACGACAAGGCCCAGATCTTCGCCACCGATCTGAACGATGCGGCGCTGGAGGAGGCCGCGGAAGGCATCTATCCCGCCGCCAATGCCAGGCAGTACTCGGAAAACTACCTGCGCGCCGGCGGGCGGCATTCGCTGTCGCACTATTTCCATGCGCGCTACGAGCGCATCAAATTCGATGCCGCGCTCAGGCGCAACATCACCTTCGCCAGCCACAACCTGTCCACCGACGGGGTCTTCGCCGAGGTGCAGCTGATCCTGTGCCGCAATGTCCTGATCTACTTCAACGACGCCTTGCAGGACCGGGTGCTGCAGCTGTTCCGCGACAGCCTGGTGCACCGCGGCTTCCTCTGCCTGGGCAGCAAGGAAACGCTGGCGCGCAGCGCGGTCGAAGCGGCGTTCGACAGCTTCGATGGTCCCGCCCGGCTGTACCGCCGCCGTGCCCCCGGCTAGCCGGCGCGGCGCGCCGCGGCGGGTGCTGGCCATTGCCGGCTCGGCCGGCGGGCTGGAGGCGCTCAAGCTGGTGCTGGGCGCGCTGCCGGCCGACTTTCCCTGGCCGGTGATCGCCCTGCTGCACACCAGCGCCGGTTATCGCGACACCTGGCTCGGCACGCTGCTGGAGCCCTGTTGCGCCCTGCCGGTGCGCGAGGCCCATGCGCGCCTGCCGCTCGAAGGGGGAATCGTCTACCTGGCCCCGGCCGGCTATCATCTGCTGGTGGAACACGACCTGCGATTCTCTCTTTCCGTCGATGAAAAGGTGTCCTACGTGCGCCCTTCCGCTGACGTGTTGTTCGAAAGCCTGGCCGAAGCCTGCGGCGCCGGCGCCGTCGGCGTGATCCTGACCGGGGCCAACGAAGACGGGGCGGCCGGCCTCGCCGCCATCCGTGCGCGCGGCGGCCTGGGCATCGTGCAGGACCCGCGGGACGCGCGGGCGCCGCAGATGCCGCAGGCGGCCCTGCAGCTCGCCGGCGCCGACCAGGTGCTGCGCCTGGACCAGATCGGCCCGGCGCTGGCGGCCCTGCCGCGGACGGCAGGCCCATGAGCCCCGCTGCGGAGCGGCCGAAAATCCTGGTGGTGGACGACACCCCCGCCAACCTGCTGGTGATGCGCAGGCTGCTGGCCAAGGTGGAGGCCGAACTGATCGAGGCGCGCAGCGGCAACGAGGCGCTGGCCGCCAGCCTCGACCACGAGTTCGCGCTGATCCTGCTCGACGTGCAGATGCCGGAAATGGACGGCTTCGAGGTGGCGGAATTCCTGTCGCAGGAACAGCACAGCCGCGACACGCCCATCATCTTCGTCACCGCCGCCTACGCCGACGACATGAACCGCGTCAAGGGCTACGGCAGCGGCGCCGTGGATTACATCGTCAAGCCGATCAACGATGTGATCCTGCTGTCCAAGGTGCGCGTGTTCCTCGAGCTGTACCGCGGCAAGCAGCAGTTGCGCGTCCTGCTGGCCGAGCTGGACCAGCGCAATCGCCAGCTGCAGGCGGAGGTCGCCGAGCGTCAGCGGCTGGAGGAACTGGCGCGGCACCAGGCCTCGCACGATCCGCTCACCGCGCTGCCCAACCGCATGCTCTTTCTGGATCGCCTGGGCAAGTCGATCGCGCGCGCCGAACGGCGCGGCACGCCCTGCGCCCTGTTCTACATCGATATCGACGACTTCAAGCCGGTCAACGACCACCACGGCCACCAGGCCGGCGACGAACTGCTCAAGGCGGTGTCGCAGCGCATGCTCGACACCATGCGCAAAAGCGATACGGTGGCGCGTCTGGGCGGCGACGAGTTCGCCATCATCATGGAGGAGCCGGCGGATGCCGCGGACGCCCTGCTGCTGGCGCAGCGGCTGGCGGCCGGCCTGCGCAAGCCCTACCAGCTCCAGCTGCACGGCCAGCCCGGGCCGGTGGAGGTGCAGGTCGGCGCCAGCATCGGCATCGCCCTGTATCCGCAACACGCCGCCGACCTGGATGCCCTGGTGCGCGCCGCCGACGGCGTCATGTACCGCGCCAAGAACGCGGGCAAGAACCAGTGCGTCATGGCGCAATAGCGCGGGCCGCCGCCCTGTCACTTCCCGCCAATGCGTCAACTGTAGACTAGGACCAAAGTAGCGTTAACAGGCCCTGGGGCCTGCAATTTTCAGGCTGCGGCGATCGGGTCTTTATCGATCATGATTGAACGAGCCCGGCGGACCGCCTGGGATTTTCTTTGGAAACGGGTTATCGAGTGAACAAGGTTGCGAGCGGCGGCGGCGCCG
>CAJCJI010000277.1 GCA_903970595.1 Verrucomicrobiota bacterium | reverse complement strand
CCTCCCGCCTCCCGCCTCCCGCCCATGCGCATCATTTCGCTCAATGCCAACGGCATCCGCTCGGCGGCCAAAAAGGGCCTGTTCGACTGGCTGCCGCAACAGAAGGCGGATTTCCTGTGCCTGCAGGAAATCAAGGCGCAGCTCGGCGACCTGGAAGGCGATGCGATCTTCTCGCCCAAGGGCTGGCATGCGCATTTCAACCATGCGCAGAAAAAGGGTTACGCCGGCGTGGCGGTATTCTCGCGCAAGCAGCCGGACCAGATCCTGGACAAGCTCGGCGAGAAGGAATTCGACGATGAGGGCCGCTACCTCGAACTGCGCCACGGCAATCTTTCCGTGGTGTCCCTGTACCTGCCCTCCGGTTCGGCCGGGCCGGAACGGCAGGCCTCGAAAGACCGCTTCCTGGAATTCTTCCTGCCGCGCCTGCGCGAATGGAAAGCCAACGGCCGGGACTACGTCATCTGCGGCGACTGGAACATCGCCCATCGCAACATCGATCTGAAGAACTGGCGCAGCAACCAGAAGAACTCCGGCTTCCTGCCGCACGAGCGCGCCTGGCTCGACACCCTGTTCGACCAGGTCGGCTGGGTCGACGGCTACCGCGCACTGCACCCGAACCTCGAAGGCGAGGCCTATACCTGGTGGAGCAACCGCGGCAATGCCTACGCCAACAACGTCGGTTGGCGCATCGACTATCACATCGTCACCCCCGGCCTGCGCGACAAGATCAAGGCCGCGGCGGTCTACAAGGAAAGCCGGTTTTCCGACCATGCGCCGTTGACGCTGGATTACAAGCTTTGAAGCGCAGGGCCTGGAAACGCGCTTCCGGGATGGCGCATTGATGCGCCTGCTGCAGAGCTGGCGCAGCTCCTTCTCCGCCTATGCGCATCCGCGCGTGCTGGCGATGCTGTTCCTGGGCTTTTCCGCCGGACTGCCGTTTCCCCTGGTGCTGACCACGCTGTCGGCGCGGCTGCGCCAGGCCGGCATCAACCGCACCACCATCGGCTATTTCAGCCTGGTGGGCCTGGCGTATTCGCTCAAGTACTTCTGGGCGCCGGTGGTCGATCGCCTGCCGCTGCCGCTGCTGCACCGCATCGGCCGCCGCCGCGGCTGGATGCTGCTGGCGCAATGCGGCATCGCCGCCGGCGTGGTCGGCCTGGCGTTGGGCGATCCGGCCGTCGACGCCGTCCACATCGCCTGGCTGGCGGTATTCACCGCCTTCTGTTCCGCCACCCAGGATATTGCGCTGGATGCCTACCGCATCGAAGCCGTGGGGCTGGAATGGCAGGGTGCGATGGCCGCCGCCTACCAGACCGGCTACCAGCTGGCCTTGATCTGCGCCGGCGCCGGCGCGCTGCTCGCCGCCGCCAGCTTCGGCTGGCACACGGCCTACCTGCTGATGGCGGCCTGCGTCGGCGTGGGCCTGTCGACCACGCTGCTGATCGCCGAGCCGGAACTGCACATCAACCGCGCCACCCTGGCGCAGGAGGCGCGGGTGCTGGCGTTCCTGGAACGCTCCGCGCACTGGCCCGCCGCCCTGCGCAGCGCGGTGGCCTGGCTGATCGGCGCCGTGGTCTGCCCCTTCGTCGATTTCTTCTCGCGCAACGGCCTGCGCGCCGGCCTGCCGTTGCTGGCCCTGATCGTCACCTACCGCCTCAACTACACCACCATGGGCGTGGCGGCCAACACCTTCTACATCGACATGCACTACACCCTGGACCAGATCGCCCTGGTGTCCAAGGTCTACGGCGTGCTGATGACCTTGGCCGGCGCGCTGCTCGCCGGCCTGCTGGTGAAGCGCCTCGGCATCCCGCGCACCCTGCTCGCCGGCTGGCTGCTGTTGACCGTCGCCAACCTGTTTTACGCCTATTTCGCCGGCCTGGACCGGCCGGGCCTGCACTGGCTGGCCATGGCGGTGAGTTTCGACAACCTCGGCAACGGCATTGCCGGCACAGCGTTCATCGCCTACATGTCCTCGCTCACCAACACCGCCTACACCGCCACCCAGTACGCGCTGTTCGGCACGCTGTGGAGCCTGCCGGCCAAGAGCATCGCCAGCCAGTGGGGGCGCATCGTCGATGCGTTCGGCTATCCGCCGTTCTTTGTCTACACCGCCCTGATCGGCCTGCCCGCATTGCTGCTGATCTTCTGGCTCATCGGCCGGAAGGAACAGCCGAAAGACCCGGCCGTGCCGGCATAAGGCCTACGCTAAGCGCCCGCCACCAGCCGTTTGGAGAATCGCCGATGACGCTGAAGATCCATCACCTCAACTGCGGCAGTATGTGCCCCATCGGCAAGCGCCTGATCAACGGCCATGGCGGCCTGTTCGAGCCAGCCGACATGTGCTGCCATTGCCTGCTGATCGAAAGCGCCGACGGCCTGGTGCTGGTGGATACGGGCCTGGGCAGCGCCGATGTGGGCAATCCGGCGCAGCTGGGGCGGGCCTTCACCATGGTCACCCGGCCGAAGCTGCTGCTGGAGGAGACCGCACTGCACCAGGTGCGGGCGCTGGGCTTCAAGCCCGGGGACGTGCGCCACATCGTCCTCACCCACCTGGACCTGGACCACGCCGGCGGCCTGCCGGATTTCCCTGACGCCCAGGTGCACATCTTCAAGCCGGAGCATCACGCCGCCATGGAGCGGCCGACCCTGGGCGAGAAGGCCCGCTACCGCCCGGTCCATTTTGCCCACCGTCCGCGCTGGGTCCTGCACGAGACCGCCGGCGAACATTGGAACGGTTTCGACAGCATCCGCGCCCTGCCCGGCAGCGGCGACGAGATCCTGCTGGTGCCGCTGACCGGACACACCCGAGGGCATTGCGGCGTGGCGGTGAACGCCGACGGCGCGGACGGCGCCGGCTGGCTGATGCACTGCGGCGACGCCTACTTCTACCACGACGAGGTCAACCCGCAGCAGCCGTATTGCACGCCGGGACTGCGCCTGTTCCAGAACCTGGTGCAGATCGACGGCACGCAGCGGCGCGCCAACCAGGCACGGTTGCTGCAACTGGCGCGCAGCCATGGAGGCGAGGTCAGCCTGTTTTGCGCGCATGATCCGGTGGAGCTGGCGCGGTACGGCTGAGTTTTTAGTAGGTCGCCCTCCAGGGCGACGGCGCAGTGATCCTGAAGGGCGACCTACGAACGGCA
>CAJCJI010000276.1 GCA_903970595.1 Verrucomicrobiota bacterium | reverse complement strand
GCGATGCGCACCGGCTTCTGCTTGAGGTCGCGCGCGCGCTCCAGGCTGGTGATGAGGATGGCGACGCCGCCATCGCTCTCCTGGCAGCAGTCCAGCAGGCGCAGGATCGGCTCGACGATCCACTTGGAATTCTGGTGATCCTCCAGCGTGATCGGCTTGCCGTAGAACCAGGCGGCAGGATTGGTGGCGGCGTACTGGCGCTGGATCACGGAGACATGGCCGAGGTCTTCGTTGGTGATGCCGTACTGGTGCATGTAGCGTTGCGCCGCCAGGGACTCCCAGGTGGCGGGGGTCTGTGCGCCGAAGGGCATGCACCAGAGCAGCGAGCCGGTGCCGTTGCCGGCCTGCGGCCCGAGGTTCTGCGTGTGCGGCTGGCCGAAGCGGTACTGCGAGCGCTCGTTCATGGCGCGCCACACCAGCACGGTGTTGCACAGTCCGGCGTTGACCATGGCCATGGCCTGGTAAATCGTCGCCACCGCGGCGGCGCCGCCGCCGGGAATGCGCGTGGTGTAGGCCAGGTCCTTCACGCCGAGGCAGCGGGCCAGGCCGATTTCGTCGCTGTTGTCGATGGTGAAGGTGACCATGCCGTCGACTTCGGACGGATGGATGCCGGCGTCGTCCAGCGCCGCCTTGGAGCACTCGGCGGCGAGCTGCAGTTCGCTGCGCCCGGACTCCTTGGAGAACTCGGTGGCGCCGATGCCGGCGATGGCGGCTTCATGAAAAGTGCGTGCCATGATTTTTGTCCTGAAAGCTTATTTCGCACGCGGCCGGAACACCGGCACCTGGTGGTTGCCCATGGTGGGAGCGAAGAACACTTCCACCGGCAGGCCCGGCTGCACCTGCTCGAGCGGGATGTCGTAGAGGTTGGAGACCAGGCGATAGCCTTCCTCCAACTCGATGGTGGCGACGATGGGCGGCTCCTTGAAGCCGAACGGCGTGGGATGCCGCGGCTGGATCCAGGTGTAGACGGTGCCACGCCCGGACAGCTTCACCACCTCGCGCTTGACGCTATGGCAGTGCGGGCACATGGGCCGCGGCGGGAAGCGGAACTGACGGCACTCGGCGCAGCGCTCGCCGACGAACTCGCCCTGGTCGGCGGCATCCCAGAAGAACTTGGCGTCGAGGGTGACGATGGGGGCCAGGCGGGTGGGCTTGGGAGGAGTGGAGTCGGTGGGGGTGGTCATGTGAGTTTTTGACTGGATTTGTGTAGATGATTTGAGGTTATCCGGACGGCCTACCCCTCACCCCGGCCCTCTCCCCCAAGGGGAGAGGGGGAACGGCAGAGGGGCGGCGCGGCGGACACGGCGGGCACAGCCCGCCCTACTTCTTGGCGGCTTCTTTTTCCAGCATGCTGGCCATGCCGGGCTTCGGGGCGGCGGCCTGGGTGGTGGCGGGGCGCGGGGGCATGCGGGGCATGCCGACGAAGCCGATGGCAAACTGTTCTTCCAGGGCCTTCACCTTGTCTTCCGCATAACCCATACCGGCCAGGATTGACTGGGTGTGTTCGCCCACCAGCAGCGGCCGGCCCTGGATCACGCCGGGGGTTTCCGAGAGGCCGACCAGCAGGCCGATCTGGTCGAGCTTGCCGACCACCGGGTGTGGATAGGAAGTGACCCACTGGCGCTGGCGGAACTCCGGGTTGTCGTAGAGCTTGAGCGAGAAATCCTCGGAGACGATCTCCAGCGGCACACCGGCGGCGTCCAGCCTGGCGAACCAGTCGGCGGCGGTGGCGGTCTTGAAGCGCCCGGCGATCAGGCCGGCCATGGCTTCGTCATTTTGCTTGCGCGCGGCTTCAGTGGCGAAGCGCAGGTCGGTCACCAGCTCCGGCAGGCCCAGCACGGTGAGCAGTTCGTCCCAGTGCGCCTGGTTCAGCAGCAGCACACAGAGCCAGCCCTGGCTGGTTTCGTACAGGCGGTGGCCGGCGGAGTAGCCGTACTGCATGCCGTCGATCTTGGGGCGCTCGAAGCCCTTGCCGTCCGGCGTGGCCACGGCGTAGGAGGTGTTGAGCAGGGCGGCGTTGATGATGGAGGTGTCCACCATCTGGCCTTCGCCGGTGCGGTCGCGGTGGTAGATGGCGTTGATCACCGCCACGGCGGAGAGGAAGCCGTTGCCGGTGTCGCCGAAGGAAGTCAGGCTCCAGATCGGCTTGCCGCCGCGGTCCATGCCGCCGTCTTCGTACTGGATGCCGGACAGGCAGGCGCCGGTCTGGTCGTTGCCGGGCAGGCTGGCGCGCTGGCCGGTTTCGAAGCCGCGGGTGTGGCAGTAGATCAGCTTCGGGTTGATCTGCTTGAGGCTCTCGTAATCGATCTTCAGGCGCTCGGCGGCGTCGTAGCGCATGTTGTGGTGCACTACGTCGGCGGTCTTCACCAATTCGAGGAAGATCTTCATCGCCTCGGGGTGCTTGAGATTAAGGGTAATGCTCTTCTTGCCGCGGTTGGCCATGTAGGCGATGTGCACGCGGTGCCAGAACAGGTCGAACAGGCCGTTGATCTTGATGACGTTTGCGCCCAGGTCCGACAGCAGCTGCGCGCCGAAGGGCCCGGCGATGGCCAGGCCCAGGTCCAGCACGGTGATGCCTTCCAGCGGGTGCTTGATCTTCTTGCCGGTTGCGGCGGGAGCGGCGGTCGTTGCGCCCTTAGCTTTTTCGGCCTCGGCTTTCACCTCGGCAGTGTGCTGCCCGGCTTGCGGGGCCGCCGCGCCGAGCTGGCCCGGCGTGGCGCTCATCTTGTAGGCGGTGCCGAAGGTGCGGATAGTGCCTAGCTCCGGGTCCTCGGTCTCGGCGACGCAGCCGTCCTTGACGAACAGCGGGTCGGCCAGCGAGGCTTCAACCGAGCGCACGTCCTGCATGGTCATTTCGGCAACAGCGGCGGCATCGACCCAGTCCTTGGCGGTGAATTTCTTCACGGCTTCGGCCAGGATCGGCTGGTAGTGCGCCATCACCAGCAGTTCTTCCGGCCCGGTGCCGAAGCGGTCCGGATCGTTCTGCACGGTAAGGTTCGGCGTGGCATTGAGCGTCTCGCCTTCCGACGCGGTGAGGATGAAGCGCGGGTTCGGCACCCAGTTGTGGATCCAGCGGCCGTCCTTGCACTGGAAGTGGCCCTTGGGCGAGCGGCTGCCGAGGATCCAGCTGTCGAAGCCGTCGGCGTCGATGTTCTCGGCGCGCTGCCAGACGCCGGCGGCGCCGGCCATGGCGCCCTGCAGCAGCGAGGCTTCCACCCACTGCCCGGTGCCGTTGATCTCCCGCGCGCGCAGCGCGGCGCTGATGCCGACCGAGGCGGCGAAGCAGGCGCCGAGGCTGGGCCAGTGCGAGGCCGGGAACAGCGGGCCGGGGCGCGGCGCGCCCTGCACCCAGTCGTAGGGGATTTCCAGGTCGGGGAAGGGATCGGGCCGGCCCAGCAGGTGGTTCATGGCGCCTTCGGGCCAGCCGCGCTGCTCCCAATGGATGCCGCTGCGGGCGGCGACCAGGGCGTCGTAGGCCGGGCGGTCGGAGAGCGCGTTGTCGCGGCCGTAGCCGGTGATGGAGCAATAGATCAAACGCGGGTTGAGCGCGTGCAAGGTGTCGTAATCGATGCCGAGCCGGGCGGTGACCCCGGGGGCGTAGCTTTCCACCAGCACGTCGGCGGTCTTCGCCAGGGCCAGGAAGCTGTCCTTGTCGGCCTGGGTCTTCAGATCATAGATGGCGCTGCGCTTGCCGCGGTTCCAGACTTTGTAGCCCAGCTGGTGGCGGAACGGATCACCGCCCGGCGGCTCGATCTTGGTCACCAGGGCGCCGTTGTCGGCCAGCAGCATGGCGGTCATGGGGCCGGCAATGCCCCAGGAGAGGTCGAGTACGCGGAGCTTGTCTAGGACGCCTGGCATCACTTCACCTTTGGAAATTTCTGTGGAGCATTTCGGGAGGCGGGAGGCGAGAGGCGGGAGGCGTAACAGCAAAGGCAAAACAAGGCTTGCGCCCGCACCCGCTTTTACGCCTCCCGCCTCTCGCCTCCC
>CAJCJI010000275.1 GCA_903970595.1 Verrucomicrobiota bacterium | reverse complement strand
TGGCTGGCCGAGCTGGGCCAGCGCCGCCGCGCCGCGGTGGGCCTGCTGGGGAAGCTCAAGACGGTATTCCAGATGACCGCCATCGGCCTGATGCTGTGGCAGACCTCGCTGGGCCCGATCCCGGTCTACAAGGTGGGCTACTGGCTGCTGTTCCTGGCCGCGGCGTTGACCATCTGGTCGATGATCCTGTACCTGCGTGCGGCCTGGCCGGTCATGCGGGATAGCCCGTAGGGCGGCCCGTGGCCGCCGCTTGCGGCGCTCTGGCCAATGCGCCTGGCGGGCACGGCCCGCCCTACAAAACTGCCTCCCCTCCAGGGCTTGCCTGCCCCGGCGCCGATCCCTACAATACGCAACTCGCAAGCGGGAATAGCTCAGCTGGTAGAGCGCAACCTTGCCAAGGTTGAGGTCGCGAGTTCGAACCTCGTTTCCCGCTCCAATGTTCTTCTTGGAAAACCTCGTTCACGACGAGGTTTTTTCGTATTGGCGGTCCACCTCTCGCTTGGTGGGCCGCTTTTTCGTCGCCGCGGCGGCGGCAAGCAGCGCTGGAGTAGAATCCACGCTCGCAACGGCTCGGTGGCAGAGTGGTTATGCAGGGGACTGCAAATCCCCGTACGTCGGTTCAATTCCGGCCCGAGCCTCCATTAAAATCAATAAGTTACATGCATGGATCGTGCAGTCGCCAAGCTTGCGGCTTGCGCCTGCTTCAGGGCCGCTGACCCTTGCCAGCAATCAAACCCTTCGTTTCGAATACATGCAGGCTCTTGATCAGGACATCAAGCAACAGCCCTGGCTGCGAGAAGAACGGCGAGTGTGAGGTGTCGAGCGAAAACACCTGATCGCAGGGTGTTTCGCCGAGCATCCGCCGTTGCAGGGGCAATGTGACCGCGCGGTCCTGCAGGCACTCAACATAGATCTTGGGGACGCTGCCGAACCGCTCCCGTTGCAGGCGTAGCGGCGCAAAGCCGGGCCAGTTGGCCTCTGCTTCCAACAGTGCCTCCGCCAGTCGAGTGATTTCGGACGGACAGTCGTGATAAAGCGCTTCGAAGTAAGCGGAGCGCCTGAGGCGATGAATCTGAAATGCTTCCGGCAGCAACAGGCTGCAGAGCAGCCGCAACGGCTTGCTGCGAAACAGGCGCGTCAGAAATGGAAAATATTTGGGCGCCAATGCAACTTCCAGATTTTGGACCACCAGGGACTCGGTATCGGTGAGCGCGTAGTCCATCATCGATCTGCCGTCGGGGACGAGGTAGGCGGCCAGGTAGACCAGGCCGGCAATGCGATCGGGCAGCCGTTCCGCAGCCTGCGAAATGACGATGCCGTTGCGGCTGTGCGCCACCAGCACCACGCGTTCCTGCGCCGGCAAAGCGTCGACGCAGCGCAGTACTTCCTCGACACAGCGATCCAGCGTGACCTTGCGCGCGGGCATGCGCTGATGACCGTGTCCCGGCAAATCCAGGGCAAGTCCGTTGTGCCCGGCCGCCTGCAACAGGGGAATCAGCTTGTGCCAGTTCCAGGCTGCGTGAAACGAGCCGTGGAGCAAAATGAAAGTAGCCATTCTCGCCCTCCCGTTTGAACATATGGGGAGTTTCCGGCAGTGGCCTGCGCGTTTCTTCCTGATTCCTGCGCTCGAACCCGCGAGCGGCCGGATCGCTCGCCTTCGGCTCAGTTCAAGTCGAGACCGCCGGCCGGAACAATGATCGTTGCGGCACTGTCGCATTACTAAGACGCCGTAACATTGCCGCGTTTCAGGAGGATCCAATGGCGCAGGAAACAATCAAGGGCCGTGTCATCGCCATGCTGGCGACCGACGGCTTCGAGCAAGTGGAACTGACCGACACCCGCAAGCAACTGGAACGGGCCGGTGCGCGTGTGGAAGTGATCGCGCCTTCGAAAACCCTCAAGCAGGGCGAAATCAGGGGCTGGAAATTCAAGGAATGGGGCGATCCGGTCAAGGTCGACCGCACATTGGAAGAAGCGCACCCCGAAGACTACGACGCCCTGGTGCTGCCCGGCGGCGTGATCAACCCGGACAAGCTGCGCCTGGTTGAAAAGGCCGTGCATTTCGTCAAGGCTTTCGCCGACAGCGGAAAGCCGGTGGCGGCGATCTGCCACGGGCCGCAGATTCTGGTCGATGCCGGGCTGCTGCGAGGCCGCAAGCTGACCTCGTGGCCTTCGTTGAAGCTCGACCTGGGCAATGCCGGCGGCCGCTGGGAGGACGCCGAAGTCGTCATCGACGGCCAGCTGATCACCAGCCGCAAGCCCGAAGACATTCCCGCATTTTCAAAAGCGGTGATCGAGGCGGTGGCGCATAAGGGCAACTGATGCCAATGCAGGCTTGACGACTCATGCTGTTGCGCCGTGGCCGCTGCCGCAGCGGATCACGAGCCTGCGGAGCTGTTTCACCTGGCCCAGGCCTCTGGGCGAAGCGGTATGCACGAAAGGAGCTGGAGAATGAAAAGGAATGGAATCTATGCGGCGGTGCTGGTGCTCTCGACCTTGAGCGCGGCGGCTTATGCCCAGGCGCCGGGCGCCGCGACCGGCCCGACTGGTGGAGCGCCGACGCAGTCGACGTCCCCCGCATCGGCTGGCGGCCCATCGACGCCGCCGGCGTCCGCCGCAACGCTCGGTTCGTCCGACAAGAAGTTCTTCGTCAAGGCCGGCGGCGGCGGTTGGGCAGAGGTGGCGGCCGGCCAACTGGCCTCTCAAACCTCCGCCAATCCGGACGTCAAGTCCTTTGCCGACCAGATGGTCAAGGACCACACCAAGGCGAACGACGAACTGACCCAGCTGGCCCAGACCAAGGGCGTCACCCTGCCGCAGGCTCCCGATGCCAGTCACCAGAAGGATCTCGACAAGCTCAAGCAAAAGCAGGGCGCAGCTTTCGACAAGGCCTACGTGAAGAGCCAGATCGCGGACCACAAGTCCACGATCAGCTTGTTCGAACAGGCCTCCAAGTCCAAGGACCCCGATATCGCGGCCTTTGCCCAGAAGACGCTGCCGACCTTGAAGATGCACCTGGTGATGGTAAAGGGTTTGCAAAAGAAGCTGCCAGGCTGAGGCGCGGAGCCAGCGATTAAATCGATTGCCCCACCGAGCAAGGAGCGGAACATGCAAAAAGCCCAAGGCATCAAGGCTGCCGCGGTGCGTGCCGGCGCGAAGCGCCGCCCGGCCAAGGCTGCTGGCGGCGCAATGAGCAAAAGCCGTCGGCTGGCCATGCCGGAGTCGGAGTATGCCGAGAACCGCGAGTGGTCGCGCAAGCGCCAATTCTCCTGAGCGCCTCGCCCGGGGCCCCGGCCGGGCGTTATCATCGACACCGTTGCGGCGGACTCCCGGCGCATGCCGTGACGGCATTGTCATCGTGCGCGGGGATGCCGGCTCCCTTTCAACCTATTGCCATTTTTTATAACACATGAACGGTATCTCTCTGACCCGCTTCCTGATCGAGGAGCAGCGCGCCAAGGACCAGATCGGCTCGGACTTGCGCCTGCTGGTCGAGGTCGTGTCGCGCGCCTGCAAGATGATTTCCATTGCGGTGGGCAAGGGCGCGCTGGGCGGCGTGCTCGGCGACGCCGGCACCGGCAATGTGCAGGGCGAGGCGCAGAAGAAGCTCGATGTGTTGTCCAACGACATCCTGCTCGAAGCCAACGAGTGGGGCGGTCACCTCGCTGGCCTGGCTTCCGAGGAAATGGACCATCCGCACGCCATACCGCACCCCTTCCCCAAGGGCGGCTACCTGCTGGTGTTCGATCCGCTGGATGGCAGCAGCAACATCGACGTCAATGTTTCCGTGGGCACCATTTTCTCGGTGCTGCGCTGCCCGGAGGGCATGACCGGCACCGAGGACGAGGCGTTCCAGCAACCCGGAACCCTGCAGGTGGCCGCGGGCTATTGCGTGTATGGACCTTCGACCACCCTGGTGCTGACGCTGGGAGACGGCACCCACGCCTTCACCCTCGACCGCGAACTCGGCAGCTTTATCCTCACCGGCAGAAATCTGCAGATCCCGCCCGACACGAAAGAGTTCTCGATCAACATGTCGAACGCGCGCTTCTGGGAGGAGCCGGTGAAGCGCTATGTGGACGAGATGTGCGCCGGCAAGGAAGGTCCGCGCGGCAAGGACTTCAACATGCGCTGGGTCGGCTCGATGGTGGCGGATGTCCACCGCATCATCACGCGCGGCGGCGTGTTCATGTATCCGCTCGACTCAAAGACCAGGCAGCAGGGCGGCAAGCTGCGCCTGCTGTACGAAGCCAACCCCATGGCCTTCATCGTGGAACAGGCCGGCGGTGCCGCCACCACCGGCCGCCAGCGCATGCTCGAGGTGAAGCCGGGCAAGCTGCACCAGCGGGTGCCGGTGTTCCTCGGCTCGCGCAACGAGGTGGAACTCGTCACCGGATATCACGGCGAGGCGGTTTCGCCGAGGGCATAGGCGACAGCGCTCCGGCCGCCGCCAGGTGCTGTCAAGGCGCGCGCCGCAGGTGTTCGAGCAACAGCGCCAGATCGACCGGCTTGATCAGGTGATGATCGAAGCCGGCCGCCTGCGTGGCCCGCATGTCCCGCTCCTGGCCCCAGCCGGTCAGGGCGATCAGCCGGGTGTCTTTGGAGCCGGCCTGTTCGCGGATCCGCCGCGCGACTTCAAGGCCATCCACATCCTGCATGCCCAGGTCGATGATCCCCACATCCGTCCCGGCGCTATCGAAGGCACGGAGGGCGGAAGCGCCGCCATAGGTGACGCGGACCGAAGCGCCAAGCTGCTCCAGCAAGAGGCCCAGGGAATCGGCTGCGTCGCGGTTGTCGTCGGCGATCAGGACGCTGAGATGCGTCAGGTCGACGCGTGATGGCTTGACCGGCGCGGCGGCGGTCCGCCGCACCTTCTCCAGCGTAGGCAGGCGCACGGTGAAGCGGCTGCCCGTGCCGGGGCCTTCGCTGTATACCTCGATGCTGCCCTGGTGCAGCTCCACCAGGCGCTTCGCCAGCGTCAGTCCGATGCCCAGTCCGCCCTGGGCGCGGTTGCGGTTCTCCTTCACCTGCGCAAACAGGTCGAAGATCTTGGCCTGGGCCTCCAGGGGAATCCCCATTCCGCTATCGGCCACGGTGACCACGGCCGCTTTGCCCTCGCGGTCCGCGCTGAGCACGATGCGTCCTCCCGGCTCCGTGTATTTGGCCGCGTTGTTCAGGATGTTGGAAAAGATCTGCGCCAGCCGGACCGGATCGGCCTGGAGATAGATCGGCTCCGGCGGCATGCGCCAGGACAGCTGGTGCCTGGAAGACTCGATCAGGGGCTGGCTTGCTTCCGCCGCGGCCCGCAGGATCGCCGTCAGTTCCACCCGTTCGGTGCGCAATTCCACGTCGCCCCGCGTGACGCGGGAAACATCGAGCAACTCTTCGACGAGGCGCTTCAGGTTTCCGACCTGGCGTTCCATCATCTGCCCGAGCAGGGCGGTGCGGGCGTTATCGCTGTGCGTCAGCCTCAGGATGTGCAGGGCGTTGCTGATGGGCGCCAGTGGGTTGCGCAGCTCATGGGCCAGGGTCGCCAGGAATTCGTCCTTGCGGCGGTCATTGTTGCGCAGGGTTTCCTCGGACTCGGCGCGTTCCGCCAGGTGCGCCCGGATCTGATATTGGCGGCCGCGCGCGCGCAGGGCGGAGTTGACCGCGCTGACCAGCGCGGCCACCCGCATGGGGCGCTCCAGGATGGTGACATTGCCCAGTCGCCCGGACAACTCCGCCAGGCCGGTCGATTCCGCGCCGGGCCGGGCCAACAGCAGGATCGGCAGGTCCGACCATGGCGGCTGGCGGTCGATCCAGCCGACCAGCGCCTCGCTCCGCGCCAGACCTTCTTCCGCGGCAATCAGGGTGCCGGCGCCGGAATCGAGTTCGCGGCAGGCGTGTTCGAGACTGGAACATGGGGTGGCCGGGATGCCATGCCGCTGAAATACGACCTGCGCGAGCTCGAAGTCCTTGCCGTGAGGCGTAAGAACCAGAACCCGCAGGTCGTTCGGATGCTGCGCTTTGGGACGTTCGCTCACGAAGTCCTGCCGATCAGTCCTTCGTTGTTCGCCTGGAGCACGGGTACGCCGGTCAATATTCCGCGGAAATTCTTCAGCGGCGTGCCGACCTGGATTTTCCCGCTCTCCATCTTGAATTCCCGGATGCTCCGCTCGTGGGAACCGCCGCGCTTCTTGACGATCGAGATGGCCTGCCGCACCTCGCCTTCCGCCTCGAAGTAACGCATCAGCACGACGGCGTCGGCCAGGTAGCTGACGTCCACCGGGCCGGACATGTTGCTGCCGATCAAGCCGTGATGGGCGCTGATGAGGATGGTCGCCACGCCCCTCTGGCCGAGAAACATCAGCAGCTCGTGCAGCTGGATGATCAAGTGGCGCTCGGCCGGCATGGCGTTCAAAAAGCCGTTGAGGCTGTCGATCACTACGATGGAAACGCCTCCGGTATCCACCGCGTCCCGGATGGCATTGATGAGTTCGCCCGGCGAAAGCTCGGCCGGATCGACCTGCTTGATCAGTACGGCGCCGGAGTCCAGATGCGGCTGCAGCGCGATGTTCAGTTCCGCCGAGCGGTCGATCAAGGTGTTTTCGGCTTCGTCGAAGATCACCATCATGGCTTTTTGTCCGCGGCCGGCAGCCGCATGGACGAACTGCGCCGCCACGGATGATTTTCCCGTTCCCGCGGCGCCCGCGATCAGGGTGCTGGTGCCCCGCTCGATGCCGCCGCCGAGGAGCTTGTCCAGCTCCGGCAATCCGCTCGCGTAACGCTCTTTTTGCCGCCGGTTGCGGCTTTCATTGGCGATCAGGCGCGGGAATACGCGCAGGCCTCCCTCCAGGATGATGTAGTCGTGGTAACCGCCGCGGAACTTCACGCCGCGATACTTGACGACGCGCAGGCGGCGCCGCTCGCTGCCGTAGTCGGGATTCAGTTGCTCCAGGGAAATGACGCCGTGCGCAATGCTCTGCACCTGCAGGTCATGGTCCGTGCTGGTCATATCGTCCAGCAGCAGGACCGTGCAGTTCTTCCCCGAGAAGAATTGCTTCAGCGCCAGTATCTGCCGCCGATAACGCAGGGGATTGCCCGACAACAGCCGCAGCTCCGACAGGGAATCGAAGACGATCCGCGTCGGCTGGATTTTCTCGACTTCGTTCAGGATGGCCCGCGTGGTCTCGCCCAACTCCACTTCCGATGGGTGGAACATGGTGTACTGATCATCCGGGCGGAGCGACTCCGAGGACGGGGACAGCTCGCGGATGTTGATCGCGTCCAGGGACCAGCCGTGGGAGCTCGCCACCGCCGTCAGTTCTTCGGTGGATTCCGAGAGCGTGACATACAGGGTCGGCTCGCCCCGCGCCGCACCCTCCAGCAGGAACTGGAGGGCCAGCGTGGTCTTGCCGGAGCCCGGCTCGCCTTCGATCAGGTACAGGCGGTTCGCGACGAAGCCGCCATTCAGGACCAGATCCAGTCCCGGAATGCCCAACGAGAGATTTTCCGTCGATTTATTCATGTTGTTCCCTGTATCGGATATCGAATGCATTCCCGGGATTATCTTCAGGCCAATCGCCAGTGGTCCCTGATGCAAATTTCAACTCCCCTTTGAGCACGCAGCGATCTTTGGAGTTCCGTCGGAAAAATGACGCTTTTCTTAACAATGCCTCTGGCCTTTCTACGCGCAAGAATCGGGAAGACCCGGACCGCCTGGGGAGCAAGAATGGTTCCGGACACAAAGAACGGACTGAATCATGGACTGGCAGGCAACGGGCGCGGCGCTGGATCTTGAGGGCCACGCGGTATTGCCGCGCTTGCTGGATGCGGCGGGCTGTGCCGAACTGCGCGGCTATTACGCGGAAAGCGGGCGCTTCCGCTCGCGCGTGGTGATGCAGCGCCATAATTTCGGACGCGGGGAGTATCAGTATTTCGCCGAGCCCCTGCCGGAGGCGGTGCTGCGGCTGCGCGGCGAGATCTATCCGTGGCTCGCGCCGCTGGCGAACCGCTGGGCCGAGAGGCTGGGGGAGGCGAGCCGGTTCCCTGCATCCCTGGCGCAGTTCCGCGAACAGTGTCGCGCCGCCGGCCAGGCTCGCCCCACGCCGCTGCTGCTGCGCTATGGCGCCGGCGACTACAACTGCCTGCACCAGGATCTGTATGGCGCCGTGCATTTCCCGCTGCAGGTGATCGTTCTGTTGAGCGAGCCCGGCGAGGATTTCGGCGGCGGCGAACTGGTGCTGGTGGAGCAGCGGCCGCGGATGCAGTCGCGGCCCCAGGTGCTGCCCTTAAGGCGCGGCGATGCGGCGATCATCGCCACACGCCATCGGCCGGCGCAGGGAACCCGCGGAACCTACCGGCTCAACCTGCGGCATGGGGTGAGCCGGGTGGATTGGGGCGAGCGGTTTGCCTTGGGCATCATTTTCCACGATGCCGCCTAACCCAGGGCAGGCCGCCGCGGTCTTGCCCCGCTACAGCGCGGGCGCCGCGTATTCGAATGCTTCCAGCGGATGCGGGTTCGTCGGGCGTGCTCTGGTCCTGGCCGTCAGGCCATCCGGCGCGGCGCCTTGTCGCAGGCGCCAGGCATGCAGGCGTTCCAGTTCGCGTGAGTACGCCTCGAGCGCCGCGGCATTGTCGCCGATGGCGACGACGTCGCAGCGTCTGCCGCGGCGCAGATAGAAGCGGGGCGGGTCCCGCCCGTCGCGGACCAGGGCCAGGCCGGTCGCTTCGTCCATGGCGATGATGCCATCCTTCATCGCGACGAACCGGTTTGGCCGGATGCCGGCGGCATCCTGGTCATGGGACGGCTTGCGGCTTGCGGCCGCGCCGGAAATCCCTTTCCGCGGCATCAATTTGCCAAGACTCATAACCACCTCCTGTGGCTGCGCTGGTGGTGAACGCGACCGGTTCGCCAAGCAACTGACCCCCTTGCGGGCCGGTCTCGACTGCGATTTTATGCCTGTGCCCGTGAGTTTCAAGACCCTTCGTCGGCCCCCGGATTTGCAGTTTCCGGCCGCTCCGGTGCGGCGGCTTCAGGGCTGCGGCGGCGCGCCCGTCCACATCTGCTGGATGATGCGCCAATGGCCGTCTTTGCCGCGCCGCAGCACCATCAGGTAGCTGCCGTTGAGCGGCTGGGACCGGCCATCGGCGCGGCGGGTCATGGTTTCCTGGAACTCACCACTGTCGTAGGCGAGTGGGCCGGAAATGGCGGTGGAGCGGCTGAGCAGGCGGATGTCGCTGTCGAAGGCCCGCGTCATGCCGGCGAACAGCGCGCGGATGGCGGCTTTGCCGTCGACGTGGTCGCCGCCCGGGTTGAAGAATACGGCGTCATCGGCATACAGCCGCATCGATGCGTCGATGTTCTTCAGCTTCAGGTCGTCGCACCAGGCCTGACGCAGATCGGCGATGGCGTCGGCGTGCACGGGCGGCGGAATGCACGCCAGCGGCGCCAGGGCGCCGAGACGCGCAAGGATGTGCCTGGTTTGCATGCTGTTCTCCCCGTCATGTCGAGCCGCGATGATGGCGCATTCTCCGATGTTCCGGAAAGGCGGGGCCGCAG
>CAJCJI010000274.1 GCA_903970595.1 Verrucomicrobiota bacterium | reverse complement strand
CCCCCCCTACCCGCAGCCGGCCAACTCAGCCCAGGTAAGCCTGTCCGCCGTCCACCGCGATGCTCTGCCCGTTGATGTAACGGCAATCCTCGGAGCACAGGGAGACGACGAAGCGGCCGATGTCCATCTCGCTGTCGCCGACGCGCTGCATCGGCACGGTGGCGATGAACGCTGCGGCTTCCTGCGGATGTTCGCGCGTCCACCACTCCATGCCGGGCGAATTAGCCAACGGCAGGATGGCGTTGGTGCGGATGCCGTCCTTGGCCCACTCGCAGGCGGCGGCGCGGGTCAGCGAGCGGATCGCCTCCTTCACCGCGGCGTAGACGCCGTAGTTGCTGGCATCCCAGCGCATCGCCGCCGGGCTCGCCAGATTGACGATGCAGCCGCCGCCCTTGAGGTGCGGATGGCACAGCTTCATCAGGCGGAAGGTGGCCAGCGGACCGGATTCCCAGCCCGCGGCGAAGCCTTCGTCGCTGACGCCGAGCAGCGGCCCCAGCGGCACTTCCTGGGCGTTGTTGACCAGGATGTTGAGGCCGCCGAGCTGCCGCACGGTCTGCTCCACGCAGCGCTGGAGCGAAGCCGCGTCCTTGACGTTGCACTGCAGCGCCAGCGCCTTGCCGCCGCGCTGCGCGATCGCGGCGGCGGTACTCTCCACTTTGGCCAGAGTGCGCCCGGCCACGGCCACGGCCGCGCCCTCCTGCGCCAGGGCGAAGGCGATGCCCTGCCCCACGCCCTGGCCGGCGCCGGTGACGAGTGCGACTTTGCTTTTGAGTCTGCTCATGGTGATCTCGGGTTGTTTGGAAGTACCGAGGCTCCGATTAGGTTTCTCTTGCCGCTTGCGGGGGAGGCTGGAGTGAGAGGTCGGCGCAATGTTCTTAGCGTGCTGCCCCTCAACCTAGCCCTCTCCCCACTGTCGTGGGGAGAGAGAACTAAAAAAAGGGGATAGGGGGAACAAAACTTCAGGCGGCGGCGGCAACATTGGTCGGCACGGCGGAGCGGCCTGCGGTTTTGGCGATATCGAGTGCGGCGATGTAGGCGAAGGTCATGGCCGGGCCCAGAGTTGCCCCCGGGCCGGCGTAGGTGCGGCCCATCAGGGCAGCCGAGCAGTTGCCGATGGCATACAGGCCCTCGATGACGCTGCCGTCCTGGCGCAGCACGCGCGCCGACTCGTCGGCGAGCAGGCCGCCCTTTGTGCCCAGTTCGCCGGCGTCGAGCCGCGCCGCGTAGAACGGCGGCTTGACGATCGGCCCCAGGCAGGGACTGGGCTTGACGCTGGGATCGCTGTAGTAGCGCTCGAACACGTTGCCGCCGCGGTTGAACTGCGGATCGCGGCCCTGGACGGCGAACTCGCCCATCTGGCGCACCGTGTCCAGCAGGCCTGTGGGGTCCACGCCGATCTTGGCGGCGAGCGCTTCCAGGGTATCGGCGCGGTAGTACACCGTGTCCAGCCAGTGCTTCGGCAGGGAGGAATCCGGCTGGATCTGCCCGGGCAGCAGCGGGCCCATCGGATACTTCTTGCGGAAGGTGGCGTCAAAGATGAGCCAGCACGGTACGCCGCCGCCGCTGCGCGCCTGCTCGGCGTACATGGCGTAGACGAACTCGGTGTAGGGGCAGGCCTCGTTGACGAAGCGGCGGCCGGCGCGGTTGACCACCACGCTGCCCGGCAGGGCGCGCTCGACGAAGATGCCACAGGCAGGTCCTTTGCCGGTGACGACCGTGGGCGAGCCCCAGGTCAGGTCCATGAAGGCGGTGGCGGCGCCCAGGGCCTGCCCGGCGCGGATACCTTCGCCGTGGTTGATCGGCGGCGCCGCGGTCCAGGCCTTGTCGGTCGGCTTGGGCAGGTACTGCTCGCGCATCTGCTGGTTGGACTCGAAACCGCCGCTGGCGAGGATGACGCCGTGCCGCGCCGACAGCCGCAAGTGCCGCCCCTGCCGGACGACGTTGACGCCGCAGACCCGGCCGTTTTCCACCGCCAGGGACTCGAAGGCGGTCTCCAGCCACAGCGGCACCTGCTGCTCCAGCATGGCCTGGCGCAGGGAGGCGACCAGGCCCTGACCCAGGACCAGGCGGCGGTCGCGCTGGCTGCGCCGGCGCCAGCCCAGATCAAGCCAGTAGCGGGCCATCATGCGCAGCATCAGCCAGATCCAGCCGGGAGCGCGGGTGAACAGCACATGCGCCTCCACCTGGTCCATCGAGATGCGGCCCATCAGCTGCGTGCCCTTGTAGGGCCCGCGCATACGGTCGAACTCCGCTCCCAGCCTGGAAGCGTCGAAGTCCGCCGGCTCCATGGTGCGATAGCCCGGCTTGCCGCCCGGCTTGTCGGGAAAATAGTCCGGGTATTTCTTCACCGCGCGGAAGCCGATGCCGAAGCGCTCCTTGAGGAAGCGCACCATGGCGGGCGCATTGCGCAGGTAGGCTTCGATGCGCGGCTGCGGCACCTCGCCCCCGGTAATGCCCTTGAGATAGGTCAGGGCTTCCTCGAACGAATCGGTGCCGCCGACCTTGGGAATGTCGTCGTTGCAGGGAATCCAGATGCCGCCGCCGGACACCGCGCTGGTGCCGCCGTAGAGGTCCTGCTTCTCGATCACCAGGGCCGACAGGCCCTGCGCCTTGCAGCACAGCGCCGCGGCCATGCCGCCGGCGCCGGAGCCGACCACCACCACGTCGTATTCCCGCGGCGCGGCCGCCGGTGATTCATTCATGCCCATCACGCATACCATAAGGGGACTGGTTTTGATTCAAAGGAAAAAGTCCGTATTGTCCTTGCCCAGCAGGACGCTGCCGTAGTTGCGGCCGAACTGCTCGGGGTTGTTGGCGTAGTGACCGCGGGCGGCGTAGATGTCCAGCATGTAGCGGTGCAGCGCGAAGTCGGTGAAGATGCCGCGCCCGCCGCAGGCCGAGAACAGCTGGTAGGCATGCCGCGCGCAGCGGTCCACCACCTGCGCCGCCTGGTGGCGGAAATGCGAGCGCTGGGCGATGTCGTCGAGCGGCTGCTTCGCCCGGATCTTGCCCATCAGCACGTCGAAGTTGCGATGCAGCACCAGCTTCATCTCATCCACCGCCAGCGCCGCCTCCGAGGCGGCGAGCTGCGCCGGCGCCTGCTCGGAGGTCTTGTTGCCCATGTCGCCGACGCGCACCTTGGCGAAATCCAGGAAGGTGTTGAGCGCGCCCTGCAGGCCGCCGATCGCCGCCGAGGACACGGCGCGCACGAAAATCTGGCCGAACGGCAGCTTGTACAGGTCGGCGGTGAAGGTGTCGCGGCCCGGATTTGTGCCGAGGAAACCGTCGCTGGCTTTGTGGGTGCGGTGCTCCGGCACGAAGCAGCCCTTCACCACGATGTCCTTGCTGCCGGTGCCCTTCAGGCCCATCACGTGCCAGGTGTCGACCACCTCGAAATCCTTGCGCGGCAGCAGGAACGTGCGGTACTCCGGCGCGCCCTTGCCGTCGGGCGGGAAGATCAGGCCGCCGAGCAACACCCACTGGCAGTGGTCGATGCCGCTGGAAAAGCCCCAGCGCCCGCTGAACTGGAAGCCGCCCTCGACCGGCCTGACCTGGCCCTTGGGCATATAGGTCGATGCCACCAGCACCGAGGTGTCCGCGCCCCACACTTCCTCCGAAGCGCGCGGGTCGAAGCAGGCCAGCTGCCAGTTGTGCACGCCGATCACGCCGTAGATCCAGGCGGTGGACATGCAGCCTTCGGCCAGCGTCATGCAGATGTCGTAGAACACCTGCGGGTCCATTTCGTAGCCGCCGTATTTTTTGGCCTGCAGCACGCGGAAGAAGCCCGCGGCCTGCATTTCGGCCACCGTCTCGTCCGGCACGCGGCGCAGTTCCTCGGTTTGGCGGGCCCGGGAGGCCAGCACCGGCACCATCTCGCGGGCGCGCTGCAGCAGGATTTCAGGGCTCACCAGCGGCGTGGTGTTGTGGGCTTGGGTTTGCACAGCGTCCTCCTGAAGCGGGTTCGTATCCGGTATGAAACCGATCGGTTTATCAAGCGCGATGCCAGGCCCGCGCGCGGCGTCGACGGCGGTTGTTGTCGATGCTCTTTTTTGCAGAAATTCGCCGGCGAGGCATCGTCCAATCAGACCATTTCCATGTCGCCCGGCCCCCAGTAGGCGCGCATCGAAGTGAACTTTCCCTCTTCGTTGAACGTCATGACGTCGATCACGCGGATGAGGGCCTTGCCCTGCGGCATGTCCAGCAGCACGTCGAAGGCCATTGCCGCGGCATTGCCGTGCGAGGCACGGATCGGCGCGGCCAGGCTCAGGCGGGCGCCGGTGGCGATGGCCATTTTGTAGAACTCGGCGATGCGGGCCTTGCCGACCTTGGGCTCGGTGCCGACCGGGTCTTCCACGGTGGCGTCGTCGGCATAGAGGGCGATGACGGCATCGGCATCGGCGCGGTTGTAGGTGTCGATATAGGCCTGCATGGCCTGTTTCATCACTGCTTCGCTGGGCATCCGGGTATCCGTCCGTCGGCTGGGGTTTGGTTGTCTGGGGGGCTTTCAAGGGCCGCCGGCGGGGCGCCGGTGGCGGCAAATGTCAATGCGCCATGCTCCGCCGGGCGGGTATGCTGCAGAATCGTCCGTTCGGGTGAAACACTGGCATATACTTAGCGCATTGGGACGGGGTTTTGGCAAAAGCCGCCTTCCCGAGGCGAGGACCGCAACAGCACCAGCGATCGAATATTGCTTTGTACCCCTGGCGTTCATACCCATCCAAACAGGCGCCGGGGGAGAGGCTCGGCATGGCGGAGTGAGGAGGGTCAATGCCTTTGGTAGCGAAGTCGACATTCAGCGACAATGAAGGGTCCATCGGCCGCGCCGGCGGCAAGTTTTCCCTGGACAACCTGGCGGAAGCCGTGGGCCTGGCCCCGCTCGACCGCCTGATCGGCGCCATTTACGAGGGGGCGATGGAGTCGCCGCCCTGGCAGGCGGCGCTGCAGCTGATGCGGGACAGCCTGCAAGCGGCCCACGTCACCCTGATGCTGCGTCCGCCCTCCTCCGAGAACGCCGGCGTGATGATCAACACCGGCGCGGTCACCAAGCAGGGCATCGAAGCCTACGAAACGCACTTTTTCTCGATGGACCCCTTCGTGCGGCTGGCCGAGGGCGAGGTGGTCACGGCCGAGGAACTGATCGGCAAGCAGTGGCTGCAGAGCACGGTATACCAGGAATACCTGCGCCCGCTGGGCGTGCGCCACCTGCTTGGCGCGGACATCTACACCAAGGAAGGCATCGAGTGCCGCCTGCGCGTGACCCGCTCGCACGAGGCACAACCGTTCAGCAGCGAGGACAAGGCCCTGGTGCGCTTCCTGCTGCCGCACCTGAAACGCTCGATCCAGCTGCATGCCCGGCTCGACTTCCTGGAATGCGAGCGGCAGCTGTTCGCCGGCACCGTCAACCGCATGCTGCTGGGCATCATCAGCTTCTCGCAGAACGGCGCCATCCTGGAGACCAACCAGGAAGCCCGCCGCATCCTGTCCGAGAAGGACGGCATCTGGCTCAGCGGCAACAACCTGTCGGTCGAAGTGACCCAGGAAGGCCGCGAACTGCAGCGCATGGTGCGCCAGGCGCTCAGCGGCACCGTGGCCGACAAGGGGCCCGGCGTGGTCGAGGCGATGTCCGTCACCCGCCCGTCCGGCCGCGCCAAGCTGGGCGTGCTGGTGCGGCAGATCCCGCTCGGCACCTGGTCGGAGAGCCGTCAGCGTCCGGCCGTGGCGGTGTTCCTGCGCGACCCCGAATCCAGCGCGGCCCAGCCCTCCCATGAACTGGTGCGGCGCCTGTTCGGCCTCACCCGCATGGAGGCCGCCCTGGCCCTGCTGCTGGCGGACGGCCTGACCCTGGACGAGGCGGCGGAGAAAATGGATGTGCGGCGCAACACGGCGCGCACCCATCTGCGCTCGATCTTCTGCAAGACCGGGGTGACGCGGCAAACCATGCTGGTGCGCCTGCTGCTGAACAGCGTGATCACGCTGGGCTGAGTCCTTCCGCCCCCCGCGTCGGCCCCAGGGTAAGGCGCGGTGGAACTGCGCGAACTGGCGTTTCTCGGCAGCCGCATGATTGCCCTTTACTGGGCCGTGCGCGCCTTCCAGGCGGCGCCTGCGCTGGCACATCTGCTGGCACCACAACAACACATCGCCGTTTCCATCTTGTGGCCCGAACTCGCCGTCCCCGCGCTGTGGGCGGTGCTGGCGGCTGGTTTGTGGTTTTTCAGCGACCGGGTGGCGAACCTGGTCGCCGGGCAGCACCCGGCTCGCCGCTACGCCAAGGCCTCGCGCGAGGAACTGCGCTACCTCGGGTTTCTGACCCTGGGCCTGATGATCGCTGCGGATGGCCTCGGCGCCCTGCTGCAGGGGCTGCTTGATAGGCGGATCATGCTTCACTTGGCGCAGGCCGGGATCGAGGCGGTGACGACGCTGGCAGTGGACCTGCTCAGGATCCTGATCGGCCTGTGGCTGATCCTCGGCGCGGCCGGCCTGGTCTCCGGGCTGGGGCTGCTCAGGGGCAGGAGCGACCCCCAGTTGCCCGGCACCCGGGGCGGCGACGATGGCAGCGCCGCAGCCCTGCTGCGCGAGTTGCTGGCCAGGGGCGGCAGCGCCGGCCTGAACCGGCTGGGCGACCTGGCCCTGGCGCTCAAGTCGGAAGCCGAGGGTGTCGCCCTGCGCGTGGTCCGGTCCTCGATCGAGGCGGTGATCGCCTCGGTGGAGCGGCGGCGGCCCGACT
>CAJCJI010000273.1 GCA_903970595.1 Verrucomicrobiota bacterium | reverse complement strand
GGCGCGTACACCTGATAGGGCGCGTAGTACGGGCCGTAGCCGCGCCGGCCGTAGCCGTAACCGTGATCGTAGCCGCGGTGATCGTAGCCGCCGCGGCCGTCGTAGCCGCGATGGCCGTGATCGTCGGCAATCGCCGGGCAGAAGGCCATGCCGCCGACCGCCGACGCCAGGGCTGCCGCCACACCGAGCCTGAGGGCCGCGGAGCGGAAGCTGCCGCCCTTCACTGTTGATCTGTTCATTGGGTTGTCATCCATGCTTGGGCGATGCCCTTCTCCAGGAAGGGCCGCAGGTGTCGGGTGGTTCAGCTCAGCCGGCCTTGGCCGTCATGTGCTTCATCGACTTGCGGCCGTGCGCGCGGAAGATGCTGTCGGCATTCTGCTTCTGCTGGTCCGACATGCTGGCGTAGAGAACGCCGAATACCGGCGTGAACTTCTGGATGCCGTCGGCATGCGCCTGGGCGATCTGGGCATACGATTTGAGATCGTCCATGGCCGTCATGGTCTTGGCCTGGCCGGTCCTGGCCTGGGTCAGGGTGGACATGGTGTCGGCGTTTTCACGCATCGCCTGGGCGACATTGTTCCAGTCGCTCTCCTGCGCTGGGGTGATGCCGAGGCGGGTGTGCATGTCCTTGATGCGCGATTCGACATTCTTGTCCGGCTGGGTCATGGGCGCCGCGGCCACCGCAGGCGCCGGCGCATCGGCCGCGCTCGCCGGAACAGCAGCGCCGATGGCGGCCATGAGGGCGATGGCTGCAATGGCGCGCGCAGCCGGGTGTGAAGATTTGAAGAAGAGAGGTTGCATGATCTTGCTCCCGATGGAGGAATTTAAGGTGCAGGCCCTGGCTAAAAGCCAGCGCGGCTGCGCTATCGCAATGCAGCGGGATGCCCCGGCGCAATGCACAGGCTTGACCAAGTCAATCTAGTGGCTGGCCGGGCAGACGACCGTGCGTTACCAGACATAGCCCGCGGCCGGCCGGATCGGACCTGCTTCGCCGCTGCGTTTTGTTTGGTACGTTAGCGCACGGATGCAGGGCGTTTGATGGCGTATCTTGCCCCTATCGCAAATGAGGTGAATCCGATGCCGCTGCTGCTTGTCGTTCTGGCGCTGATCGCACCGCGCATCGTTCTGCTGGCGCTCTGGTTTCTGACCGCCTGGCCGCGCCTGATGTTTCACACGCTGCTGTGGCCGCTGCTCGGCTTCATCCTGATGCCGACGACGCTGCTGGTGTACATGGTGGTGCAGCACTGGTTCGGCGGACACTGGACGCTGTGGCCCGCCGTCGGGATCGTCGTCGCGGTGCTGGTCGATCTGTCGCCTGCCGGCGGCAGAAGCTGGCGGCGGGTATGACTGCCCCGCTCCTCCCCGGCTGAGGCCGGCTCCGACGATCGCGGCCTAAGCGCGTCAGCGCACTGACGCCGTTGAAGTTTTTACCCCATCTTGTCCAATCCGGACCGTGTTGGCACGCCCCTCGTGCCAATAGCGCGGTTCCCTCATTGGTGCAGGATGGTCGAATGCCTCACGCGGCTCCCAAAATCATCGTAAACCGCTTGCTCGGGGCCTTGCCGCGGCTGACCCGGCAAAGGATGCTGCAAAGCTGCGAGCCGGTCGAGCTGGTTTTCGGCGCGGTGCTGAGCGAGCCGGGGGAGACTATCCGACACGTCCATTTCCCCACCTTCGGTTTCGTTTCCCTGGTTGCGGTGGTCGACGGCAAGGCCTCCCTGGAAGTCGGACTGATCGGCAACGAGGGCATGCTGGGGGTTTCGCTGGCGCTGGGGGTGGATACTTCGCCGGTGCGCGCCCTGGTACAGGGATCGGGCGGCGCCTTGCGCATGTCCGCGGCGGCGTTCCGCAGCGAGTTGAAGCAGGACGCGGCGCTGCAACGGGTCATGGACCGCTACATCTATGTGCTGCTGGCGCAGTTGGCGCAAACCGCCGCCTGCACCTGTTTCCATGTCCTGGAAGCCCGCCTGGCGCGCTGGCTGCTGATGACCCATGACCGCGCGCACGCGGACCGTTTCTACCTGACCCATGAATTGCTGTCGCGGATGCTGGGCGTGCGCCGCAGCGGCATCACCCGCGCCGCGGGCGAACTGCAGCAAAGGAAGCTGATCCATTACCGGCGCGGCGAGATCGAGGTGCTCGACCGCGGCGGCCTGGAGCAGGCCTCCTGCGAGTGCTACGCGGCCGTGACGGACGACTACGAAAGGCTGCTCGGATAGGGCCGGATCGCCCCCAGTCCAGGATTGAATCCGGGATTCAATCCTGGATTTGCACCCGATAGCAGAAGCCCGGCTGATCGTCGCCGCGCACCTGATAGTTCCACGGTGCCGAAGCCGCGGCCTGCTCGATCGACAGCTCGCCTACATTCCAGGCGACATTCGACGCCAGCCAATGCAGCAGCGCGGTCCCCGGGTCGGCGCCGGTCGACGTGCCCCGGCGCAGATTCACAGCGCCATCGCGGCTAAAAATTTCATACACCCTTTGTTGATTCATGGTTCCCCGTCCTTTATCTACGCGACAAAAATCATTGGCGATCGGCCGTCCGGCTTGGTTCACGGCGGCAGCGGCGGTGCA
>CAJCJI010000272.1 GCA_903970595.1 Verrucomicrobiota bacterium | reverse complement strand
CTGCGGCAGGATCTGGCGCAGCGCGGCATCGCCGGCAGCCTGCTGCACACCTCGCATGCATTCCACTCGTCGATGATGGATGCGGTGGTGGAGCCGTTCGGCAAAGCCGTGGCAGCGCTGTCCTTGCAGGCCCCGCGCATTCCCATCATGTCCACCGTCAGCGGGGAGTGGCTGGGCGCGGAGCAGGCGACGGACCCAGGTTACTGGGCGCGGCAGCTGCGCCTGCCGGTACGCTTTGCCGACGCGGTGCAGCGTCTGGCGCAAACGCCTGGACGCATCTTCCTCGAAGTCGGCCCGGGACAGAGCCTGACCGCCGCCGCGCGGCAATCCCTGGCGCAGGCGCAGGCCGAAGTAGTGGCCTCGCAGGCCCCGGCGAGCGATGCCGCCGATGAATCCGAGCAGCTGGAAGTCGCCGCCGGGCGCTTGTGGATCACCGGCATCGAGCTGGCGCCGCAGGAGGACGGGCAGCGCCGGCGCATCGGCTTGCCGGGCTATCCCTTCAACCGTGTGCGTCACTGGATCGAGCCGGTTGCCGCGGTCGAAGCGCGCAGTGCTTTTGCCGAGTCCTCGCTCGCGGCCAAGACGCCCGGCGCAGCGCCCGTGGCAAACGAAGCTGGGCGAGCCAAGCTCGCGGCCCTGATCACCCGCTGCAGCGGCATGAGCTTGTCCGCCACGGATTGGGAGCACAGCTTCCTCGAACTGGGCTTCGATTCGCTGCTGCTGGCGCAGCTCAGCTCGCAGATCAAACAGGCCTACAGCGCCGATCTGCGCTTCCGCCAACTGCTCAAGGAGTTGGCCACGCCGCGCGCTTTGGCGGAATACCTGGAACGCTCAGCCGGTGCTTCGAAACCTGCGGCGCCTGTTGTGTTGCGGCAGTCGGCCGCTGCGAAGGCCGTGGCGAGTCCGGCGGCGGCTCCTCCCTGCGAAGGCGCCCGGCTGGGGCGCGATCCGGAAGGCAATCCGGCCTGGTTCGTGCCCTGTCCGCAAGGGACAGGCGCCTATGTGCAGGTGTCCGCATGAATCCGGTGGCGCAGATTGCACCGGGTGAGTTCGATCCGTTTGCCGGGCCGGCATTGGCTGCGCGTCTGCCGCTGACCGAGTCGCAGCGCGAAATCTGGCTGGCGACGCAGCTCCACGCCGCAGCGGCGCTGGCCTTTAATGAGGGCGTAGCTTTGCGCCTGGCCGGATCGCTGGACGCGGAGGCCCTGCGCAGGGCGATCGGAGAACTCGTGCAGCGCCATGAGGTGCTGCGCGCCAGCATCAGCCCCAGCGGCGACTGGCTCATGGTCGGGGCGGAAGCGTCCGTTGCACTGCCATGCGTGGTGGATGACGGGTCGGGCACCGCCCTGGCGCAGGCGCAAACGGAGGAAATGGCGCTGGCGTTCGACCTGGAACGCGGCCCGCTGATCCGCTTTCGCCTGATTCGCGAATCGGAGCAGGTCCATCACCTGTTGATGGTCTGGCATCACATTGCGGTGGATGGATGGAGCAACTGCCTGCTGCTCGAAGAACTGGCCTCGCTCTATACCAAGCAGGTCGGCGGACTGTCGGAAGACCTGGCGCCGGCGCCGAACTTCATGGAGTACGTCGCGGCCGAAAAGGCCTTTCTCGAAGGGCCGCAGGGCCAGCTTCACATCGCATACTGGCTGGAGTCGCTCAAAGGAGTTCCGCCCGCGCCGAAGATGCCGGCCGATAGAACTCAGCCGCAGCAGCGCAGTTATACCGGCGCCTGTGTCGATTTTGCGCTGGAGCCCGAGTTGCTGCAGCGTTTCAAAACCGTCTCGGCGGAGCAGGGGGCGAGCCTGGTCGCCGGGTTCCTGGCCTTGCTGGCCGCCTTGTTTCATCGCGCCGCGGCGGCCGACGATCTGGTGGTCGCCGTGTCGGCGGCGGGCCAGAACTTTCACCGCCTGCCCGGCTTGGCCGGGCATTGCGTCAATTTGCTGCCCTTGCGCGTGCGCCCGAATGGCGGGATGAGTTTTCGCGAACTGCTGGAACATGCATCCGATGTGCTGCTGAGCGGCCTGGATCATCAGGGAACCACCTACGGCAGTCTGCTTTCGCGGATGAAATTCGAACGGGACCTTACCGCGGCGCCGCTGCTCGCCGCAGTGCTCAACGTGGTTCCGACCGAGAAGGATCTGCTATTCTGCGAATTGAAGGCCACGCGACATATATTGAAGCGTCAGGCGGTCGTTTTCGACTGGCACTTCAATGTATTTGAAGACCCATTGTGTCCATTCCTGCGATGCTCTTATAACGCCGAACTGTTCAGCGAGGCCATGGTCCGCGAGCGGCTGGCGGACCTGGAATCCCTGCTGCGCGCGGCCACCGCAGACTGTGACGCCAAGATTGCCGCCCTGCCATTGCTGCAGGCCCACCGGCGCGCGGTGCTGACGCAAGGCTGGAATGCCACGGCACGCGAATACCCGCTGGATCGTCCCCTGCATCAATTCATCGAGGCCGCCGCGGCCTCCCGTCCCGAAGCTCCGGCGGTAATCGGCGAGGAAGGACTGCTCAGTTATGCGGAATTGAATCGCCGCGCCGATTCCCTGGCGCGGAGGCTGCGCCAGAGCGGTGTACTGCCCGGTTCGATCGTCGGTGTATGCTCGCGCCGGTCCTTGTACCTGCCGGTGGCGCTGCTGGCAGTGCTCAAGGCGGGCGGGGCCTATCTGCCGCTGGATCCCGACTATCCGCAGCAACGGCTGAGTTTGATGCTTGAGGATGCCGAGTGCCCGGTGGTGCTGGCCGGCGCGGACCTGGACGCCGCAACCGCCGCGTGGCTGGCGCAATGCGGCACGCCGGTGATTCCGATCGAGTCGGCGCGCGTGGACCTGCCGCTGGCTGAGCAAATCCTCGGTCCGCGGGCCGGCCCGGGCGATCCGGCTTATGTCATTTTCACCTCGGGCTCGACCGGGCGGCCCAAGGGCGCCATCATCGAGCACCGCGCAATCGTAAACCGCCTGCTGTGGATGCAGGAATGTTATGCCATCGGTCCGCACGACCGCATCTTGCAAAAGACGCCCTTCAGCTTCGACGTTTCGGTGTGGGAATTCTTCTGGCCGCTGATGACCGGCGCGGCCATGGTGATCGCGCAACCGGACGGGCACAAGAACCCATCCTACATCGCCGACCTGATCGAGCGTGAACACATCACCATCTGCCATTTTGTGCCGTCGATGCTGGGCTTGTTTCTGCAGCAGCCGGAAATGCCTCCCTGCCGTGCATTGAAACACGTCTTCTGTTCCGGGGAGGCGCTCAGTTACCCGGTAACCAACTCGTTCCGGGAGCGGCTGCCGGCTGCACGCCTGCACAACCTCTATGGTCCCACCGAAGCCGCCGTGGACGTCAGCTATTGGCAGTGCTTGCCGGACCCGCAGCGGCAGCTTGTGCCCATCGGCAGGCCCGTGGCCAATACGCAACTACTGGTGCTCGACGCGGATCTGCAGCCGGTGCCGGTCGGCATCCCTGGCGAATTGTACCTCGGCGGAATTCAGCTGGCGCGCGCCTACCTGAAGCGTCCGGAACTCACCGCGCAGCGTTTCATCGAGCACGCCGAATTCGGCAGGCTCTACCGTACCGGCGACCTGGCGCGATGGTTGCCGGATGGTGTTGTGGACTATCTCGGCCGCCTCGATGGCCAGGTGAAATTACGCGGACAGCGGCTGGAACTGGGCGAGGTCGAGGCGCGCCTGGATGCCTTGCCTGAAATTGTAGAATCGGCTTGCGCCGTGCGTGAATTCGCTGCGGGCGATCAACGCTTGATTGCCTGGGCCGTAGCGGCTGAGGGGACCAGCCTCGATTCCGCCGAAATCCTGGAAGCATTGCGCCGCGATCTGCCCCAATACATGATTCCGCAATATCTGGTGCAGGTTGCAGCCTTGCCCCGCTTGACCAGCGGTAAAATCGACCGCAAGGCCTTGCCGGAACCCGCGGACGTGGCCTTGCGGCCGCGCATGCGCAAGCCGCCGGCAACGCCGGCGGAGCAGGCGGTGGCGGCGATCTGGCGGGAATTGCTGCAGGTCGAAGTGGTGAACCGTGACGACCGCTTCTTCGACCTGGGCGGACACTCGCTGCTTGCGGTAAAGGCGGTTGCGGCGCTCAAGCAGAAATTCGGCATCAAGCCGCCCTTGCGTTCGGTGATGATGGAGACGGTGGCGACGCTTGCCCTGGAAATGGAAGGGAAGGGTGCAGTCGCCGCTCAAGCCGCACTTGAAACCGGCCTGCGTGCGGTACCCGCGGTACGCTTGCAGGAGGCGTTTTATTTCGGCGCGCCGCGCCGCCGGCTTTTCGGAATGTTGACCAAGCCCGCTTCGCCCCGCAAAACCGTGGCCGTGCTGATCTGCCAGAGCTATGGCATTGAATACATGCGCAGCCATCGCGCGCTCTATCTGCTTGCGGAGCGCCTGGCCGACGCGGGATTTTATGTCATGCGCTTCGACTATTTCGCTACAGGCGATTCGGCCGGCGATTCCGGACATGCGCGTATCGATCATTGGCTGGACAACATCTCCGACGCCTCCCGGGAACTGCGCCGGCGCACCGGCCTGCGGGATCTGTGCCTGATCGGTCACCGGCTGGGTGCGCTGCTGGCGGCGGCATCGCTGAAGCGGTCTCCGCCAGGCGATTTGCGATTGCTGATGGTGGACCCGCCGGATGATGGCGCGAGCTGGTTGGCACAGCAAGAGCGTCTCCAGCTCGAGTCGCATCTCTGGCGCAACGCCCAGAGGCCGCGCAGCACCAAGCTGCCAAAGCCGTCGGCGCTGGATTTGTTCGGGCACCCTGTAGGCGAAGCCTGGCGCGAGCAGCTGATCGCATTGAGTTACAAAGATGTGTCCCCGATGGGGGTGGCCTTGTCCGCGGACGAACACTTCGACAGCGGTGTTACACCGGTCCGGATGCCTGATCCCGGACACTGGGACAGCCTGGACTGGATCACGCGTCCCTGGAACCCGCGTTCGGCGGTCGCCCTGCTTGCCGCGCATCTGGAACAGCATGTGTCATGAAGGAAGTCGTGCCGGGCTTGTGCGGCCATCGACTGATCGGAAGTCCGGCTATTCAGTATCGTGTGATCCGCAGTGTCCGGTGGTACTGATTCCAAATACCGGCATCGGGTATCGTGTTGACGCGAAGCTGCACATTGATACAAAAGCGCCGGGTCTAGCGCTGCGATGCGCAGAAGCCGGTCATCACATAGGTGCTTTCGATGTGAAATCGCCCGTCGAAGGCGCAGCGGTCGATGTGTGCCGGAATGCGCGCCAGTTCTATGCTGCCGTCCTTGCCGATATGCAAGCTGACGTCCTGGAAGTCGAGCCATGATCCGGTTATTGCGTATTGGCATTTGTAAAAGGCTTCCTTCGCGGAAAACAGCACCATCGACATGCAGTCGGCCACGGGCGCGGGCAGATCGCCGAGCCAGGAGCGTTCACTCGCCGTGCAGATTTCACGCCGCATGGCGTCGTCGATCGGAACCATTTTTTCCAGGTCAAGGCCCAATGCAAGCAGGCCGTCCCGCCGCGCAGCCACCGCCCCGCATAGTCCGTCGGTGTGGCTGATGCTGCCGGCAATCCCATCGGGCCAAAGCGGACTGCCGTCTGCTTGCCTGGCAAGCGCAAAGTCGGCCCAGCCGAACGCTGCCAATGCGTGCCGGGCGCAGTTGCGGCCGGCTGCGAATTCCTGCTGGCGTCGCGCCCTACCGGTGCTGGAAGGCAGGGAGGGAGGCAGCCGCTGGACATCGCTTATTTCGGCGGCAGCGACCGGCATGGGATACAAGGCCGCGATGCGGGCGGACCACACCGCGCCAGTGCCGGATATTACTGGTCCGATCGTCTGCATGGGCCGCGTTTTCTCTTCCAAATCTATGCCTCGGAAAGATGCGATTGCGCCAAGTATGGGACAAGAAGCCTCACGCGCGATTAAAGCCCCACAAGACATTGGTCTGCGCAATCGCTCCAAATGTTCCGTGGCACCCTGCGTCGGCCAGGCTGTCGGCAGCGCCTCGAAAAGATGATATAGGTCGATTTTCAATGGACGATTCATCGCCGCCCCTTTACCGCCCCGGGTGTGCAAGGAACGCTGAACTTTTTGCCGTTTCTCTGTTCAATAGGGTGCGGTAGCGACCGTGCGGGGCCAAAGAGGATTGACGGTTGCCTGGGCTTGGAGTTAAGTAGTGTGGGGTCTGCCACCGCGCCGGAAGGCGTTGTTGCAGCCCCCGGCCTGGTCTCGAAGGTGCTGTGAGGGGCAGCTGTTACACGGAAGTTTGGGTGAAAGTTCGGGGGGCTGAGGATGCCCGGGGATCGTGCCTTGAAAGCCATTTTGCGCAGGACCTGCCGGTCCCGATGCCAGCCAGCGGCTGACGTCTATCGCCCTGCGTTTGCGTCCCGGTTCGCCGCCCCCGCCGGATCGCCGGCATTCCAGTTTTTTACCAGGTCCGGCCGCCAAGCGCGGCCGCGGCCTGCTGCGGCGTATGATCTGGAAGTTTCTACGGAGCGGACCGGATAGGGCGGTCCGCTTCCGCTTTCTGCAAAGGGAGTTGCGCGATGAAAGTGCTCGATGAATCCATGGTTTCGGCCTCGGCCGAGGAACTGACGGTGATGCTCTCCGCGCTCAGCGCATTGCGGCGCGGCGACGCCACGGCGCGGATGCCGATGCACTGGACCGGTCTGGCCGGCCATGTTGCGGAAGAATTCAACGAGGTGGTGGAGTGCAACGTGCGCCTGGCTCAGGAACTGGCGCGGCTGAGCAAGGTGGTCGGCAAGGAAGGCAAGCTCAAGCAGCGCGCCTGGATCGGCGAAAACCGGGGCTTTTGGGGGCATTCGGTCGAATGCATGAACTCCCTCATCGACGACCTGGTGCATCCGACCAGCGAGGTTGCCCGCGTCATCGGCGCGGTGGCGCAGGGTGACTTGTCCAAGAGCATGGCGCTGGAGATGGATGGGCGGGCCCTGGAGGGCGAATTCCTGCGCACCGCCAAGACCATCAACAAGATGGTGGAGCAGCTCGGCAACTTCTCCGCCGAGGTGACCCGCGTGGCCCGCGAAGTGGGCACGGAAGGCAAGCTCGGCGGCCAGGCCAAGGTGAAGGGCGTGGCCGGCACCTGGAAAGACCTGACCGATTCGGTCAACTCCATGGCGGGCAACCTGACCGACCAGGTGCGCAATATCGCCGATGTCACCACAGCCGTCGCCAACGGCGATCTGTCGAAGAAAATCGAAGTGGACGTCAAGGGTGAATTCCTGACCCTGAAGAACACCATCAATACCATGGTGGACCAGCTGCGTTCCTTCGCCTCGGAAGTGACGCGCGTGGCGCGCGAGGTGGGCACCGAGGGGCGTCTCGGCGGCCAGGCGCGGGTGGAGGGCGTATCGGGCACCTGGAAGGATCTGACCGAGTCGGTCAACTCCATGGCCGGCAACCTGACCGGCCAGGTGCGCAACATCGCCGAGGTGACCACGGCGGTGGCGGCGGGCGACCTGTCGAAGAAGATCACGGTGGACGTGAAGGGCGAAATCCTGGAGCTGAAGAACACCATCAATACCATGGTGGACCAGCTTTCCTCCTTCGCGGCTGAAGTGACGCGCGTGGCCCGCGAAGTGGGCACGGAAGGACGCCTCGGCGGCCAGGCGGAAGTGAAGGGCGTATCCGGCACCTGGAAGGACCTGACCGAGTCGGTCAACTCGATGGCCGGCAACCTCACCAGCCAGGTGCGCAACATCGCCGACGTGACCAAGGCGGTGGCGGCGGGCGATTTGTCGAAGAAG
>CAJCJI010000271.1 GCA_903970595.1 Verrucomicrobiota bacterium | reverse complement strand
GATCGCCGGCGGGACGTAGTCAAAGGAGTCATTTATGAGCAATACATCGGGCCGTGAGACGGCCATCCATGCAAAGGCGATTGCCGCGATCAAGTTCGCATGCCTTCCCGCAGCGCTGCTGCTGGCCAGTTGTAACGCGCCGCCGCCTCCGGCTGCCGCGGCGGCGCCGACCACGGTGATCGACCGGACCCGCGTGATCGAACGGCAGGGGCCGGCGGTCGAAGTGGTGGTGCCGGTGGACGCGGATGAACAGAGGCGCCGCGACGAGGAGCAAAGACGCCGCGACCAGCCGCCGCCGCATTGATTGGCTTGGGGAGCAATTGCAAGGTCCCCGTCCGCGTTCTTTGGAGCGCCGGGCGGGGAAGCTCTCCGTCGAACCATCGATGATGGCATCGCCCCAGCCGTGGCGGTATCCGGCCTGGCGGGGGCAAGCGGAGCGGATCGAACACCCGCCGGGTTTCCGCCCGGCAATCTGCGCTAAAGTGCAGCCTGCGCGCCCGCCGTAGCGGGCAAGTGCTTGCGGCCAACGGCCAGGCCCAGGGAGCGGTTCGATCATCTCCACCGTGCACCAATACACAGTCGCCGAGGCGGTGACCGCCGGCGACTTGATGCAGCAGAACCTGGTGAGCCTGCTGGCGCTGGGCATGGCGCTGGCCTTCGTGTCTGCCGACCGCGATTCGCTCGGCAGCCGGTGGCTGGCCTTGTTCTTCGTCGGCCTGGGCCTGTCCATCGACCTCAATATCGTGGTCGCCGAGCAGTGGAACGTCAGCATCGCCCTGCACGGCTGGTTCGCCCTGACCGAGGGCATGGCCTGCATCGCCCTGCTCGAATGGATCCTGCTGGTGCGCCGCACCGTGCCGGCACAGGACCTGGACGTGCGCGCCGGCGACTGGCTGCTGCGCCTGGGCCAGGGCGCGGCCGTGATTTACTGCATCCTGTCGGTGCTGTACCCGGAAATGCGGCTGCGCGATTTCCTCGGCGCCCTGAACCATGATGGCGCCCTGCGCCGGCCAGGCTTCTGGATCTTCGCGGTGCCGATCCTTTTCATCGGCTATGCCGGCATCGCCTCAATCATGCTCCTGCTCAACCGGCGGCCCGACCGCGCGGAACGGGTGCGCATCGTGGCCATGGCCGGGGCCATTCCCTGCATGACGGCCGGCATGGTGATGCCGCTGCATTACAACGCGGTGCCGCTGTTGCTGGGCGAGATCATCGTCCTGGTGGGCTCGGTGCGCTACCACGTGCTGCAGGGCCAGCGCGGGCAGTTCATGTCGCGTTTCCTGTCGCCGCAGGTGGCCCGGCTGGTGGCCGAACGCGGCCTGCAGACGGCCATGCGTGAGAACCTGCTGGAAATCACCGTGGTGTGCTGCGACCTGCGCGGCTTCACCGCGTTTGCCGAGGCGCAGCCCTCCGCCCGCGTGCTGCAGGTGCTGCGCGAGTATTACGACGCGGTGGGAGCGGTGGTGGCCGAGTTCGGCGGCACCATCAAGGACTTTGCCGGCGACGGCATCCTGATCCTGGTCGGTGCGCCGATCCCCATCGAGCTGCACGCCCGACGCGGCATGGAAATGGCGCAGCGCATCCGCGCTGTGGGTGTGGAGCGTACGCGCCAATGGAGCACGCCGGCGCACACGCTGGGCATCGGCCTGGGCGTGGCCAGCGGCGCCGTCACGGTCGGCGTGATCGGCGGCAGTTCGCGCCTGGAGTACACCGCGGTGGGTTCCGCCGTGAACCTGGCATCGCGCCTGTGCGAACAGGCGGCACACACGGAAATCCTGCTCGACCGCCGCACGGTGGATCTGGCCGGAGCCCTGAGCTACACCTCGCGCCTGGAAATGCGCGCGCCGCTCGCCGTCAAGGGGTTCAGCCGCGAAATCGTGTATTACGCGGCAACGACATGAACCGTACGTCAGCTGCGGCATTCATGGCCGGTTCAGTCTGGCGGGCGTATAAAGGCTGGCAATAGCCCAGACCTGGGCCCTGGAGTACACCATGAATCGAGTCGCCGTTGTAGCAGCACTGGGGCTGAGTCTGGCCTTGCCGAACATATCGCAGGCCCATGACTACCATGGCGGTTACCACGGCGGAGCGGTTTATCACGGCGGGGGCGGCTATCGTGGCGGCTACGTCTACCACGGCGGCGGTTATGGTTACCACGGTGGCGGCTATGGGTACCGCAGCTATGGCTACGGTGGCTATCGCGGTTATGGCGGCTATGGCTACGGCGGAGGATTCGTCGGCAGTGCGCTGGCCCTGCCCTTCATCGCCGGTGCGGCGGTCGTAGGCGCGGCGGCAACCATCGCCACGGCGCCCCTGTATGCGGCCGGGGCTTATGCGCCGGCTCCGGCGTATTATCCGCCGGCCCCGTCCTACTACTACCCGCAGACCTATGCGCCGGCGCCGCAGGCCTATTACCCGCCTGCCTATGCACAACCGCAGGCTTATGCGCAGCCCCAGGCTTATGCGCAGCAGCCTCAGACCTATGCCCAGCAGCCCCAGGGCTATCAGCAGCAGGCCTATCCGCAACCGCAGGCGTACGCGCAGCAGCAACCGTATCAGCAGCAACCGCAGGCTTATCCGCAGCAGCAGGGATATCAGCAAGGGCAGGGGTCTGCCCCGGCCCCGGCGTACTAAGCTGAAGTTGCTTAAATAATATTCAGATGATGCTAAAGCCCTCTCCCCGCAGCTTCGCAGGGGACACGTCCCCCCGGAGAGGCAAGGAGCTTCGCAGCCCACAGCGCCTGATGCTTGTAAATCCGTAAAATCGAACCGCGGGTAAGCACCGCGGCAGCTCGCGCGGTCGATCCTTCAGGTCGGGCAGGAATCAGGAGCATGCAGCCATGAGCTTGAGCATCGTCTTCGATCGCGTGGGCGGTCCCGAAGTCATGAAACTGGCGGAAGGCGCGGTGGCCGCGCCCGGACCGGGCGAGATTCGCCTGCGGCATGCGGCGATCGGGCTCAATTTCATCGACGTCTATCATCGCAGCGGCGTTTACAAGCTGCCGCTGCCGAGCGGTCTGGGCATCGAGGCGGCAGGAACGGTGACGGCGCTGGGGCCGGAGGTAGACGGCCTGGCGGTCGGCGATCGCGTGGCCTATGCGGGTGGATCGCCCGGCGCGTACAGCCAGGAGCGGGTGCTGCCGGCTGCCAAGGCGGTGAAGCTGCCGGCCGGGGTGAGCGAAGAAGCCGCAGCCGCACTGATGCTCAAGGGCATGACGGCGTTTTACCTGCTGCACCTCACATTCCCGGTGCGGCCGGGACATACCCTGCTGGTGCATGCCGCCGCCGGCGGCGTCGGCAGCGTGCTGGTGCCCTGGGCCAAACATCTGGGTGCCACCGTGATCGGCACGGCGGGCAGCGCCGACAAGGCGCAGCTGGCGCGCGCGGCGGGCTGCGACCATGTGATCGCTTACCGCGACCGGGATTTCGCCGCGGAGGTCAAGCAGTTGACCGGCGGAGCCGGGGTCGACGTGGTCTACGATTCCGTTGGCAAGGATACCTTTGCCGGCTCGCTCGACTCGCTCAAGCGCCGCGGCATGATGGTGAGCTTCGGCAATGCTTCCGGCAAAGTACCGCCGTTCGAGCCGGTACTGCTGTCCGACAAGGGCTCGCTGTTCCTGACCCGTCCGACGCTGGCGCACTACACGGCGACACGCGAGGAGCTGGAGAACGCGGCGCAAGCCCTGTTCGAGGTGATCGTCAAGGGCATCGTCAAGCCCCAGATCAGCCAGCGCTATGCCCTGCGCGATGTGGCGCGGGCGCATGCCGACCTGGAGGCGCGGCGCACCACCGGCGCGAGCCTGCTCCTGCCCTAGGGAACCTCTGATCAATTCCAAGCCGCGGCAGGGCATGGAATTGATCAGAGGTTCCCAAGGGTTTATCGGCGCGCTTCCCGGGCTACTTCCGGTCAGGTCTCCAGTCCAAAGCGTGCCTGCAGCTCGCGGCGCCCGCGTGCGGTGAGGCCCAGGGCGCGGCTGTCCAGGTCCTTGAGCAGCCATTTGCGCTGCAGGGCCGCTTGCAGCAGCGCGGCGCCGACCGCCCCGCCCAGATGCGGCCGCCGCTCGCTCCAGTCCAGGCAGGCGCAGGCGAAGCGGCGGCGCAGGGCGCGCGCGGCGGCGATGTCGATGCCCAGGGCGGCGAAACCTTGTTCGCCGGCGCGGCCCACATCGTAGGCGTCGCCGCCGTAAGGCGACAGCCAGCCCAGCTGCAGCAGGCGATCATGCAGGCCGACGCCCAGGGCGCCGGCCAGATGGTCGTAGCAGGTGCGGGCGGCGCGCAGCCGGCTTGGGGTGTTCGGCTCGAAGCGATCGCGGGCGCCGCCGGCGATGACCGTCAGGGCCTCAAGCGCGGCGGCGACGCTGGCGTTTTCCAGGCTGTAATAGCGGTGCTTGCCCTGGGCCAGCACCTGCACCAGCCGCTGCTGCCTGAGGCGCGCCAGGTGCACGCTGGCGGTGGAGGGGCTGATCCCGGCGACGATGGCGAGCTCGGTGCTGGTGCGCGCGCGGCCGTCCATCAGGCAGCACAGCATGCGCGTACGGGCCGGCTCGGCGATGGCGCCGGCCACCGCGGAGACACCGGTGTCGGCGGCTTCGACATTCATCATTTGATACTAGACGAAGTGTTCCTGCCGCTCAAGGGCCACACTGGTCCGCATGCATCCAGACCGGCCACCATCGCCGCAATCCGCCGCGCCGGACGCGTACGCCGCGGCCGGACTTGAGTTGACGCGCCGCGGCTTTCTCGGCGTGAGCCTGGCGGGCGCCGGGCTTGCGCTGGCTGCAGGCGCGCGGGCGCTGCCCGCCGACGTTTCCTCCCCGCCAGATCCTTCCCGGAGTTCGCCAATGACCATCACCTGCTTCATCCGCTACCAGATCGACCCGTTCCAGCGCGAAGCCTTCAAGGAATACGCGCAGAACTGGGGCCGCATCATTCCCCGCTGCGGCGGTCATTTGGTGGGTTACTTCCTGCCCTACGAGGGCACCAACGACATCGCCTGGGGCCTGATCGCGTTCGACAGCCTGGCCGCTTACGAGGCCTACCGCGCGCGCCTGAGGACCGATGCGGAGGCGCGCAAGAACTTCGCTTTCGCCCAGGACAAGCGCTTCATCCTGCGCGAGGAGCGGAACTTCGTGGAGGTGGTGGACGGTACGTTTGCCATAGCCGCAAACCCGGCCTAATCGTCGTCGTCCCTGGGCTGGTTCTCCAGGTAGGCCGCCACGTTGCCGCCCCGTGCATAGATCTTCATGGCCTGCACGGCGCGCTCGTGTTCGCGCCGCGAGGCATTGGGGCCCGGCCGCGGCGGCGGCGAATCTTTGCCGTAGACCGACTGCCACAGGATGCGGTCGCTGATCTCCTGCGGCACCAGGTCGGGCTGGTTGAAGGGCATGGCGGCGGACAGTTCGGCGTTGGCGGCGTTGGCGGGATTGAGCGCGGTGAGCGAGCGCTCCGGCGTGATGGCGGTGTACGCGGTATTGTCGGCGGTGGGGTTGAAGGCGTCGTACATCGGCGCGGCGTTGGCGTCGTAGATCGACAGGGGCTGCATGCCCAGGATCATCTCGATGGTGCGCAGCACGGAGTACTGGTCGTAATGCGTGTGCACCAGCACGCCGCCGTGCTTGGCCCAGGGCGAGATGACATAGGCGGGGGCGCGGTGCGCCTCGTAGTGGTCGGGGCCGTCCTGGCTGTCGTCCTCGACGATGAAGATCGCCGACTGCGGCCAGATCGAGGAATGCGAGATGATCTGGACGAGCTGGCCGATGCCCAGGTCGTTGTCGGCGACTTCGGACAGCGGTTGCAGCAGCCCCGCGCCGCTGCCGTTGGTATGGTCGTCCGGCATGGTGAAGTAGTTGAAGTGCGGCACCGTGCCGGTGAGCAGCTGCGCCTGGAACTGCAGGTTGAACTCGTCGATGTGCGAGGTGGCCAGCGGCGGCGGCGCGCCCATGCCGGAGTCGAAGGTGCAGGTCGGCAGGTTGGGATAGCCGGGCACCTTGACGAAGTCGGCACAGGCGAAGGACGCGGCGGTGCCATAACCGAGGACGTAGACCAGGTCGGTGTTGGCGAGCACCTGCGCGTAGGTGTCGTCCCGGTCGGTACCGTCGCTGGGGATGATGGCGTCGGCTTCGCCGTAGTTGCGGAACGTGATGCCCTGGCGCACTGCCTGGTCGAACAGGAAGTATTTGGGCGGCAGGCTCACCGCCGCAGTAGTGTCGGACGAGGTGTTGCGCCCGGTATAGTTGGCGGGCGTGGCCTTGGTCAGGGAGTTGGTGGCGTAGCTGCTGCTGGTGATGAAGTGGCCGTCGACCGACACCTCGCTGTCTTCCAGGAAACGGTCCATCAGCAGGAACATGCGCGTCAGCGCGTGCGCGTTGGGGGTGGTGCCGCAGCCGGGCGCGCTGCGGTCCGGACCTTCGAACGCCGTGTTCTGCGGGCCGCAGTTGTCCTCCGCCACTTCCAGCGCGGGGTCGCCGTCGCCGCGCGGCACGGTGCCGAAGATCTGGTCGTAGGTGCGGTTTTCCTTGACCACCAGAAATACGTACTTGATCTGGTCGCTGGGGCCGCCGTTGGTCCCTGCCAGGGGTGTGCCGGTCGGTGCCGCTTCCGCCACGCCGCTGCCGTTGCCGGGGACGATGCTGTGTTCCACGGTGGCATCGGCGACGGCGAAGCCGGCGTCGTCCGGCAGCGGCAGGATGCCGACCTGGCCGATCAGGCGGTCCGGCACATACTGCCCGTAAGGCGCGCCGTAGCTGTTTTCCCACTCCACGCCATAGTCCGGATTCGGACCGGCGCCCAGGCCCCTGGCCGAGGTCCATACCAGGGAACAGCCGTCCGGCGTCACCTGCACGTCTTCGGTGTAGTCGGCGGTGGGGATCTTGCCGAGGACCGAATAGGCCTGCGGGCCGTTGACGCGGTTGGTCAGGGCCACCGCCACCACCGCGTCTTCCCCGGCGTCGGCGACGTACAGCGTATTCTCGTCCGGCGCCAGGGCCAGGGCCGTGGGCGCGGCGCCGAGGCCTTCCTTGCGCTGCAGCGAGATGAATTGCCGCACCGTGTCGGTATCGGTGTCGTACACGTCCACGCCGTCATGATTGGTCACCGCCACGTAGAGCAGGTCGGCATTGGGATCGGCCAGGAGGTACTGCGGCTGCGAGTTGTAGTCGCCGCTGGGGCCGCCCAGACCGGAGATGGTGGAGACCACCTTGGCCGTGACCGGGTCGATCTTGGTCAGCGTGCCGTCCTGCGCGTTGGCGACATAGGCAAATTGTCCGCTGCGCCCGAAACGCGCGGCGAAGGGGTAGTTGCCTACGCCCACTTCGGCATATTCCGAGTTGGTGGCGGTGTCGATCAGCGAGGCTTTCTTGGCGTGGTACAGGGCGACAATCAGGGTCTTGCCGTCGGGGCTGACGCCGATGCCGGTGGGGAAGCCGGAAGGGCCGGCGGCCAGGGTGATCGGTTTCTGCTCGGTGGCCAGACCGCTCACCGGATCGACCGTGAAGACGTGGATGGCGCCGCCGTCGGGCGCCACCACCGGCCCGGCCGGCTGCCAGGCGGTGCTGTTCGGTTCGCCGGAGACGTAGGCGGTGGAGCCGTCCGGCGAGAACGTCATCTGGCCATAGGTGCCTGGCATGGGGATGACCTGCACCACCGCGCCGCTGGCGACGTCGACGATGCGGATGTCGTTGCGGCCGTCGCCGGCGGACAGGGACCAGTAGTAGCGGCCGTCCGGGGTCAGGGCACCGCCGGTGGGCAGGTTGCCGACGGTGGTCAGGCGGCCGTAGGGGGTAAGCGTGCGGCCGATGTTGGGAATGAGCGTGGGCGGATAAGCCGGAATGGCGGCGCCGCAGACGCCGTTGAGCCCGGTCGAACCGCCGCTAGATCCGCTGCCGGTATTGACCGGACTGGAAGAGCCGCAGGCAACCAACATCAAGGCTGCGCCGCAGCCGAACCATTGATAGAACGTCACAGTGCGGCCCCTGAAGCTGTTTTGTTTAATCCGGTATGGTGGCGCGATCGTGTTACCGTTCCTTGAAACCTGCCGGCGCATCCGCTTTTGACATCGGCGATAGGTGGCGTAGAGTACCAATCGCATGTTGGGGAATTGTGCGCCGCCGTTTGCGGGCGCAGGTGCATCGAAACCGAAGCTTTGCCGGAGCCGCCATGGGCGAAATGCGTTGTGTTCTTGCCTGGACGCTGGCGGCCGGCCTGCTGATTCCGGTGGCCAGCCAGGGCGCGGTCTACAGCTGCCGGGGCGCGGACGGGCAGATGGCGTTTTCCGACATACCCTGCGGCAGCAATGCCCAGAAAGTCGAGGTCACCCCGGCGGTGCCCGGCAACGGCGCCGCCGCAAGTCCCGCTGTCCTGGGCAGCAGTCCCGCAAGCACGCTTACGCCCCGCCGGGCGCTGGCACAGGAGCCGTCTCCGCTGCTCGGTGTGGCCAGCCAGTGCCTGTCCGAGGAAGGTATTGCCGCGATGGTCAGCCAGGCCCCCGCCTCGGAAAAAGCCAGCCTGCAGTCCCGGCTCGAAGCCTCCAACCAGTTGCAGTGCCGGCACTACCGTCGTCGCGGCGGCGCCGAAGCCCTGCAGATGCGGCGCGCGCAGTTGATGCGGACCAATCCTTAACCCGCGCCGCTGTTGACCGGCATGCCGGTTCCCCAGTCCGGCGCCAGCTCGCTCAGGACCTGCCGCGCATAAACCCCTGCCGGATCGCCAGGTTGCGCAGCGTGCGGTACTCCGCGAAATGCTGCGCGCGGATCTGCGCGGCCTGCGAGCCCGCCGCCAGGCTGTCGAGGGAACAGGCTTCGCCGAAAGGACCAGCCGGTACGCTGAAGCTGGGCGCCTGCGGGTTCGGCGCGGAGCTGAAGTCGAGCGAGCGGGCGATGTTGTTGGCCTCGGCGTCGCGCCCGGTCAGCGGCGTCAGGCCCCAGCGCCACTCGATCATCTTCAGGATCGAGGTATGGTCGTACTGCGTGTTCGAGATGTAGCCGCGCCGGGCGTAGGGGGAAATGGCGAGCACCGGCACGCGGAAGCCGAGCAGGGAGGACGGCGTTTCATTGTCCGCCTCGAAGGCGGCGAGGTCGAACGGCGGAATCACGCCGGCCATCGGCGGCGGCACGTGGTCGAAGAAGCCGCCCCATTCGTCGTAGTTGATGAAAAGGGCCGTTTTCGACCATTGCGGGCTGCTGGTCACCGCGTTGTAGATCTGGCTCAGGAAAGCCTGGCCGTTGCGGATGTCGGCAAAGGGATGGTCGTCGCGCGAGGTGCCCTCGCCCTCGTCCTCGAAGGCCGGATCGACATAGGACACGTTCGGCAGGGTGCCGGCGGCGCAGTCGAGCAGGAAGCTGGCGTAGGGCAGGGAAATGTCCAGGTACTTGGTGCCGTACAGGGCAGTGAACGGCACATCGTTGAAATAGTATTTTCCGCTGACTCCCGCCGCCTGCAGCTTGTCCCAGATGGCCGGCAGCTTGGAAATGGTTTCCAGTCCGCTGACGGTAGTGGCCTCGCTGTTATGCAACACGGGCATCTGCGCGCTGTGCATGTAGAAGCGGTTGGGGTAGGTCTCGGCCATGATGCCGCAGAAGTAGCGGTCATAAGTGGTCCAGGCAGGGGTGGCTTGGCCGTGGAATGGCAGGTCCTGCTGGCGGTAATAGCCGATGGGGAAGGTGTCGGGGCTGGTCAGCAGGAAGCCATTGTTGAGGCCGTTGTTGTACTGCTTGAGACCGCCTTCATGCGAGTGGTCGGGGTCCTGGAACTGGCAGCCCTGGAACTGCGGCGCCAGCGGATAGGTGGAAGAGGTCTTGCCGTTGGCGTCGGTGTAGTTCAGGCCGGCCTGAACGCCGTCGGCGCCCGGCAGCCAGCCCAGGTAATGATCGAACGAGCGGTTCTCCATCATCACCACGATGATGTTTTCGATACCCGAGTCGGCAGGGTCCGGCAGATCGTTCGGATCCTGCGCCGGGCCGGCGACCGGGCTGCTGCTGCCGCAGCCGTCCAACATGGCCAGGCCGGCCGCGGCGGCAGCGCCGGCCATCAGCTTGCGGCGGCGCAGGTCGGGGGTGCCGGGGCTTGGCGGACGCATCCGGCCGTTTTTATTGCGCATGGTCGATCCTGTTCGATGGTGTGTGAGAAGTTCAACTCTTCGCCGGCAGCACCGGCATGGTCTGGGTGAAAACGTCGCTGCCGAAGCTGGCCTGGCCGGAGGCGCCGGCATTGCCGATGTAGTCCAGGCCGAACAGGTCCTCGATGCTGCGCAGCATCGAGTAGTGGTTATAGGCCGTGGTGGAGACGGTGCCGGGCTTGATGAAAGGGGATACCAGCACCTCGCCGATCACTCCGCCGCCCAGGCCGGTGAGGCCCGGCAGCGGTGTATTGGGACCGGGGACTTCTCCGCAGCAGGAACTGGAGTCGGATTGCGGTCCGCCGGATTCGTCGAAGGTGACGATCAGCAGGCCGTCCTGCTGGAACGCGGGCGAGGCCATGATGATCGGCGCCAGCGTCTTGAGGAACAGGTTGGCGGACACAAGGCCGCCGGGTTCGCCGTCGGCGCAGGGCGAGTCGTGGCCGTCATGGCACAGGTTGGGGGTGATGAAGACCAGGTTCGGCGTGGTCGCGACGGAAGCCAGGTCCTGGTACAGCGGCGTGCTGGCGTCCACCAGGTTGAACGACACCACGTGCGAGTCGCAATAGCTCTGGTCGTCGATGACCGAGTGGAAGTACATGAAGGGATCGTGGCGCGTGGCGTACTCGTCCTGGGCGGTGGCGACCTGGGTCTTGTCCTGCGAGTTCAGCGCCGGGTGGCCGCAGGTGGCGGATTCGCGCGAGGGCGTGTTGCCCATGTCTTCCATGTAGCCCTTCCAGTTCAGGTTCCTGGCCACCAGCTGGTCGGGAAGGCTGGGCACCGTGGTGGGGAAGACGCAGCCGACACCGACCGCCTGGCCGTCGAGCGCGGCGCTCGGCGGAGCGCCCACGAAGTCCGAGTAAATCTGGCAGTCGAGCTGGTTGTCCGGGTTCGGCGACTGGCCGCTGATCATGGAAATGTAGTTGTCGTTGCTTTCGTGCCCGGTGCCGTAGTACTTCTGCAGCAGGGCGCCCTGCGCGGGCAGGGTCTTGGCGAGATACGGTGCCGGTGAGTCCGCCCCGAAGGAGGTGCTGTAGTCCTCGTTCTCCAGGATGACGATGAACACGTGGCCGACGGACGTGGCGGCCGGCCCGGTGCCGGGCGCCTGCGAACTGCCGCAAGCCGCCAGCCAGACGGTCAAGGCCAGGCCGCAGCCCAGTGCAATTTTCGGCAGTGCTTTCATTAATCGGCCCCAAAGCTTGTTAATTAAATATGAAATTAGCGGATCGATCCGCTCAAGACGCTGCAGCCACAGCTCGCCCGGCCAACCCGGCGCCAGGCACAGATTCTAAGGTACTGCCGAATACCCCCGCCGCGGCGAAACGGAAATGAATTGTAAACTTCGCACAAGGGGGCCTGAATGCAATGAATACCCTTAGTCGCGGTCCGTGTCCAGCAAAGCGCGCACATTCCTGCCGGCACGCAGGGCCGCCATCATTTCGACCGCCCGCTGATGCTCGCGGCGCGAGGCGTTCGGACCCGGTTGGGGCGGCTGGGACTTTACGCCATACACCCGCTGCCACAGGATGCGGTCGCTGATCGCCTGCGGTACGGCGTCCATGCGGTCCCAGGGCAGCCGCGCCGAGAGCGCCGCATTCGCGGCATTGGAGGGGTTCACGGCCTGGATGTTCTGCGTCGGCATGATGGCGGTGTAGGGCGTGTTGTCGGGGGTGGTGGCGAACACGTCGTACATCGGCGTGGCCACGGCGTCGAACACCGACAGCGGCTGCATGCCGAGAATCAGCTCGATGGTGCGCACCACCGACAGCTGATCGTAGTGCGTGTGGATCGCGCTGCCGCCATGCTTGACCCAGGGCCCTATCACCAGCGCCGGCGCGCGGTGCGCATCGACATGATCGGCGCCGTCCTGTGAATCGTCCTCGACCACGAAGATCACACTCTGCGGCCAGATGCCCGAGCGGCTGATGATCTGCACCAGCTGGCCCACGCCCAGGTCGTTGTCGGCGCACATCGCCAGCGGATCGCGCGCGCCGGCGGCGGTGCCGTTGGTGTGGTCGCTGGGCATGATCAGGTAGTTGAAGCTGGGTACGCTGTTGGTCAGCAGCTGGGTCTGGAACTGGGCGTTGAACACGTCGATGCGCGACAGGGCCAGGGGCGGGGTGGTGCCCAGGCCGGCGTCGAAGGCGCAGTTGGGCGAATTCGGGACCGTGTACTGCGCCTCGGCATTGGTGACGCAGCCGATGAATACGTTGTCGGCGTAGAGCACGTTGTTGCTGTGGGCCAGCACCGACAGGTAGGTGCTGCGGCCATCGTCGCTGAACACCGGCGCCGCGCCGCCGGAAAGCTCGCCGTAGTTCTCGAAACTGATGTTCTGGCGCACCGCCTGGTCGAACAGGAAATCGTTGGGCGCAAAGCTCACCGGAAAGACGCCTTCCTGGTTCGCCGGCCGGCCGCGGCCGGAATAGTCCGCGTGCGTGGTCTTGAGGGTATAGCTACTGGCGTAGGCGCCGCTGGTGATGACGTGGCCGTCCACCGAGACTTCGCTGTCCTCGAAGAAGCGGTCCAGCAGCACCGTCATGCGCGACAGCGCGTGCTGGTTGGGGGTGACGCCGCTGCCCGGCCCGGCGCCATCCGTGCCCGTCGCCGGGCCGACGGTTTCGCCGTTGTCTCCCAGCACTTCCAGCGTGGGGTCGCCGTCGCCGCGTGGATCGGAGCCGAAGATCTGGTCGTAGGTGCGGTTCTCCTTGACGACGTAGAACACGTACTTGATCTGCTGGCTGGGCCCGCCGTCGGGGCCGACCACCGGCGTAACGGTTGGCGCCGCTTCGCCGTTGTCCGGCCGTTGCGCGGTGTCGACCACGCTGCTCATCGCGGCAAAGCTGCTGTCCGACGGTGTGGGCAGCACGCCGACGCGGCCGACCAGCATGTCCAGGGTATAGCTGGGATACGGGCCGCCGTAGGTGTTGTTGTTGACCCGCGGCGGGGGCGCGCCGCCGTAGTTCGGGTTGGGTCCGGCGCCGACGCCGCGCGCCGCGGTCCAGACCATGGTGCAGCCGTCCGGGGTCAAGGCCACGTCGCTGGTGTAGTCGGCGGTGGGGATCTTGCCGATCACGGAATAGGCTTGCGCGCCGCCGTTCGGGCGGTTGGCGAGGGCCAGTTCGACGATGGCGTTCTCGCCGGCGTTGGCGACATACAGCGTCTGGGCGTCGGGCGATTCGGCCAGCCCCACCGGCTGGCTGCCATAACCTTCCGGCCGCTGCAGGGAAATGAACTTCGTCACCGCGTTGCTTTGCGTATCGACGATCGCCACGCCGTCATGGTTGGTCACGGCGACGTAGAGCAGGTTTTGCCTGGGGTCCGGCAGGATGAACTGCGGATGCGAGTTCTGGTCGCCCGCCGGGCCGCCCAGGCCGCCGATGGTGACCGGCGCGGCGCCGGTGTTGCTCAGGTCGATTTTCGACAGCGTGCCGTCGTAGGCGTTGCTGACATAAGCGTAGCGGCCGGCCGGGTCGATGGCCACCGCAAAGGGATACTGGCCCACGTTGACGGTGCTGGCCGAGCCGGAGGCGATGTCGATGATCGCCGCCTTGTCGGCGTTGTACAGCGCCACCACCAGGGTCTTGGCGTCCGGCGTGATGGCGATGCCCACCGGGAAGCTCGGCAGCGTCGCCGTGCTGGGCGGGAAGCTTTGCAGGCGCGGCGTGCCGCCGCTGGTTGCGGGCAGGGCGATCGGCTTCTTTTCGACGGCGGCGCCGGTGGATGGATCGACGGCATAAACGTGGATCACGTCGCCGCCGTTGCCCATGGTCGGCCCGCTGGGGATGCTGTTGCCGATCGACTCGCCCGAGACGTAGGCGGCGCTGCCATCGGGCGCGAACACCATCTGGCCATAGCTGCCGGGCAGCGGCAGCACCTGGCTGACGGCGCCGGTGCCCACGTTGACGATATGTACGTCGTCTTCGCCGAAGCCGGCGCTGACCGACCAATAGAAACGCCCATCCGGCGACAGGCGGCCGCCGGTCGGGAAATTGCCGACCGTGGTCAGGCGCCCCAAGGGCATCAGCTGGCGGCCGCTGTTGGCGATGACCACCGGCGTGGCCGCGGGCAGCGGCTGTCCGCAAAGGCCCTGGAGCTGCGTGCCATTGCCTCCCTGGCTGGCGGTACTGACCGGTTTGGAACTGCCGCAGCCGGCGAGCGCCGCCGCCGCCAGCAGCCCGGTACACGCTGCATGCACGAAAGAGGCGAAGGGCTTGCGCATGGAATCGGTCTATTGCCGGAGCTGAACAAATACTATTCTGCAAGGATATTGCACTATCGCGACAAGCGCACACCGTGGCGGCGGGCTGCCGGCCTAGTGAGGCAAGATCTCGCCCAGGCTGGCCTTGAAGTTGAAGTAGATAAAGCGTCCCACCACGTCGTAGGTGAATTCGTTGGTGTTGACGGTGCCGTCGTTGTAGAACGGCGGGCTCTTGTTGAACACGTTGTTCATGCCCAGGGTGAAAGTCAGCCCCTTGAGGCGGTAGCTGCCGGCGAGGTCGTGATACACCGTGGCCGGCGTATGGTTGCCCGGAGCAGCCGGCGACGGCCCCTGCGGCACGGCGGCATTGCCGGAGCCGATGTAGCGCACGGTCCAGGCCAGGTCGGCGCCGTCGTGGCGCAGGTCCAGCGCGGTGTTGTTGCGGAAATGCGCGATCAGGCCGGGATTGGTCGGGCTGGTCGGCAGGTCCTCGGTGCCGGCCAGTTCGATGAAGGGGCTGCCGGCGGCGGTCTGCTCGTCGTATGCGAAGATCCAGGTGCCCAGGTTGTCCAGCACCAGGGTGTTGTGGCCCGGCAGGCCCAGGCCGCGCAGGGGCAGCTCGTAATGCAGCGCCAGGTCCAGGCCGTCGGTCTTGATGTCGCCCAGGTTGCCCTCGGTGTCGGTGATGGTGGTCAGCGCCGGCTCGCTGCCGGGCAGGCGCTTGCCGACGTTGGCGCAGTCCGGGCTGGACAGGTTGGCGCTCTCATAGCAGTCGTTCAGGATCAGGTCCGGGTTGAGCTGGCCGATTTCGTTGCGCACCAGGATGTTGTAGTAGTCCAGGGTCAGCGACAGGCCCGGCGCCCAACGCGGGGTCAGCACCGTGCCGGCGGTCCAGTTCTGCGAGGTTTCCGGCTGGAGCACAGGGTTGCCGCTGAGGAAGGTCAGGTAGTTGTTGCCCGGCTGCACATAATTGGCCGGCACGCCCTGGGCTGCACAGTTGGCGGCCACGACCGGATTGGAGGTGAGTCCGACCTGCGAGTCGCAGGGATCGTTTTCGGCGCTGGAGATGCCGGTCTTGCCCAGGTACAGCTCGGTGATCTGCGGCGCGCGGAAGCCGGTGGAGTGGGCACCGCGGATGCGCAGGTCCGGGGTCAGCACCCAGTCGAGGCCCGCCTTCCAGGTGACCGCGTCGCCGAAGGAGCCGAACTTTGAGTAGCGCGCGGCGCCGAGCAGATCGAACTCCTGGACCGCCGGCAGGGCGGCGAGCAGCGGCAGCTTCACCTCCAGGAAGGCTTCCTTGGCATCGTAGGCGCCATGGGTCGGCTGGGTGTCGGCGCCGTCCTGGTCGCCGGCCAGGGTCACCGCGTCGGGAATGAACTGGCCGCTGAGCCGGCGATAATCGCCGGCGATGGCCAGGCCGATGCGGCCCGCCGGCAGGCCCGGCAGGAAGCCGTTCAGCGTGGCGTCCAGCGATTGCTCGGCATAGTTGGATGTGGCTCGGCTGTTGTACAGCAGGTACTGCGCCGCGGCCTGGCTGAGGCTGTCAGGACCAAAAAAATTGCCGGGCACGCAGCCGGCTGAACCGCCGCAGGGCAGCACGCCGATTTCCTGCAAGGCGTGGGTGTAGTTGACGTTGTTGCTTGCCGTCAGGGTCGAGGCCGCATCGCCGTACAGGTACGAGACATCCCATTTGAAATTTGCCGGCAGCTTGCCGCGGAAACCGGCCAGCAGGCGGTAGGTCGGCGCGTCCGCCGAACCCTGGCCCGGCCCCTGCGGTACCAGGATTTTCAGCAGATCCACGCTGGTGTCGAAGGGATTCCCGGGGGCCTTGGCCGGTACCTCGATCGGATCGGGATACTTGGCGTCGGTGGTGAAGCCGAAAGCGACCCCCGGCGGGCTGAACTGGCTGCTGGAGAGCCGGTCGGTGAACAACGCCTCGGCGTAAAAGCGCGCATCGGCCGTGATGGCGATGTCGAACAGGCCGTTGAGGCTGAAGCGGCGCTGGCCGATTGTCAGGTAATTGAAGGTCGACAGGTCGTAGAGGTCCGAATACGGGGTCTGCACGATGCCGCTGCCATTGAATTCATTGCCCAGCGGTCCGGAACCCGGATAGTAAGCTGTGCCATCGGGCGTCACGCCGACCTGCAGCGTGCCCTCCGGGTCGCCGGGAATGAAGCGGTTGTGCGCCCAGGGGCGTTTGCGCTGCAGGATCGGGTCGGTCGAATTCACGTCGAAGTCGAGCACCAGATTGCTGCCGCCCAATTTCTGGCCGAAGGTGGCATTGGCATCCCAGCTGACGCCGTCGCCGTAACTGGTGAGGCCGACCTGGGAACCGACCTCGAAGCCGCTGAAGTGCTTGCGCAGGATGACGTTGATGACGCCGCCGATGGCGTCGGCGCCGTAGAGCGGCGAAGCGCCGTCACGCAGGATTTCGATATGGTCGATCAGCGGCACCGGGATATTGCCGATGTCCACCGCTTCCTCGGTTTCATTGCTGCTTGGCGGGAAACGCTTGCCGTCGATCAGCACCAGGGTGCGCGCCGAACCGAGATTGCGCAGGTCGACGAAATTGTTGCCGCTGCCGTTGAGCAGGCCGAACACCTGGTTACTGGTCAGCCCCTGCAAGCCGACCGAGGGCACCTGCTGCAGATACTGCTGCAGGGTCACGGTGCCCGAGCGGCGCAACGCCTCGGCGCCGATCACGGTGATCGGGTGCTCGCTATCCAGGTCGGAGGAGGGGATGGCCGAGCCGGTGACCACCACGCCGTCCAGGTTGACCGGCTGCGGGCCTGCGCCGGTGGCCTGCTGCGCCACTGCCGCCGGCGGAGCGGATGCGGCGCACAGGAGCACGATGACGGCCAGACGCAATACCGTGCCCCGCATCCCGGGTCGGGGTGCTTGCCAGTACACGATTCAACCCTTTTACCCTAAGTGGAACAGCCCAGAATTTATTAGTTATTGTGGATTAGCCGGGGTTAAGGATTGATGACGCCGCAAAGGCAAACCGGTAGCCGCGCCTCCGCCCGTTTGCAGCGGGCCGGTTAGTTGGAGCTGAACGCGGCATATTGCACGGTATTGTTTGACTGAATCCCGATATAGACATTACGGCCATAGAAGAACGGCAGGCCCCAGTCGAAATCGCTGCTCAAGGAACCGGTCAGGACACCGGCCAGGTCGTCGACGGCCGCGTCATTGCCGTTGTCATTGGTGGACAAGGTTTCGGCGTTGGCGACGGAGAACGACACCGTGACCGGAGAGTTGTTCGCCGCGACCCCTTGCATGATCGCCGAGTAGCTGGCGGTCGAGCCAGGGCAGTAGAACCCGGACAAATCGCTGCTGCTGCCGCACTGGGCAATGGAGCTTTGGAAAAACAGCGCATTGGAGCCGCTGTCGATGAAGGCATTGTCCTGGTTGTTCGCGGATGGACCCGTGAAGCCGGGGATCGAACCATTGGAGTTGGTGATGAAGTTGGCGCTGTCGTCGAGGGTCAACACCTGGGCGGAGCCCAGGCCATTATTCGACTCTGTGCCGATTCCGAAAACCAGGGCCCCGGTAACTGTGGACTGGCCGTTGCCGGAAATGGCGGGCAGTTCGACGATGAGGCCGTTGTTGTCGGTGGCGAAATACGGCACCGGGTTCGATACCTGGTTGGCCTGGCTTTCGGTGGTCGGTGTGCAACTGGAGCCGCAGGCATAGTAGGGGCTGTCATTGACGTCGCTCTGGCAGCCGGCGCCGCAATCGTTCGGGAAAGGCCCCAGTCCGAGCACGCCGTAGGCGCCGAAGGTGTCCAGAGTGTCTTCCTCGGTGCCGCCGTTGCTTGTGCAGTCGAACGGTGCTGCCGGAAAATTGGAAAAATTTCCAGTGAAGCTGCCGTCGGCACCGAAAATATTGATTGGCACGCTGCTTGCAGTTTCGCCGCCGATCTGGATGTCCGCGGTGGCCACCGGGCCCCAGGTGTAGCCGTCGCCGTACACGGTGCACTCGGCGATCTTTTCTCCAATGGTAGGCGGAGTGTTACTGATCTGCGCGGGCAGGGCCGAAGCCAGGCTGCTATTGAGCTGCGTGTCGAGGATGCGCAGCCCGTAGGAGCCGGTATCGACCAGAATGTTGTCGATGGTCTGGCAGTTGGAGGTCCCGGGCGCACATATCGTCACGGAGGTGAAAATGCCGTTGACGTAGTTGTTGGTCGGTCCGAAATTCACGCTGACCGACTGCACATTGGCGCCCGAGGGTAATGAGAATCCCCCGGAGCCGACGCCGCTGATGCTGGGGCCGCCGCCGCCGCAGGCTGCGACCATGATGGAAACCAGGAAGACAAGGCCGCCGCCGCGCAGCGCGCTCAATTCAGGTCTCCGGCGGAAACGCCTTGCGGCAGCAGAGCGGGCAGGTAAGCACTACCGTGGAGATCGCGCATATGGCCGCCCGACTCGAATACCATCCGGCCGCTGTTGAGCAGCAGATGACGATTGTGCTGGCCCGGCTGCCGGGCCGCCAATGCGGTCTGGTAGTCGGCATAGTAGCTGCCCAGCAACTGGGTCAGATTCGGCGGCCGCGGCCCGCGCCAGGAAACGGCGACCACCTTGCCGCTGGAGGCGATGTATTCCTTTACGCTGGTTCCGCTGGGCAGGCTGAGGGTTTTGACCGTGATGCTCATGTTTTGCGCCGCTACCTGCGTAGAGGCCAAGGCGCCGTGCATGGCCTGCACGTCGGTATCGACCGAAGCCCCGGACTCGCCCAGCATGGCCCAGGCAGGGGCGCAAGCCGCCGCCGCGGCGATGCCGGCCAGTGCCGCGGCCAATGCGCTGCCGCGCCGCAGGCTGGAAATGGTAGTCATCGGATCGATCCTTTTCCTTAAGTATTTATCAATGCCTTGGCCGATTCGAGCCAGGATTTGGTGCGGCCTTCTGCGGTCCATCCTTGGCCGGCACGGCGGCGCCGTCAAGCGAATTTACCTTAGCTTTGCACAACTGGGCTGCCAAGGTAAGCTTCGAGCATGGGGCAAGGCCGGACGTGGTCAATTCAAAATGATCCGGCGCGCTCATGGCACAGGGGATTGCGCATGATGTTATCCAGGCTGAAGTCCGGTCCGGCGTCCGGTCTGCACACCAGGATCTGCCTGGCACGGCTTCCCGCTTGCGCATCAATCGGCATGGCGGCGGCCTTGGCCGCGCTCGCGGGTTGCGGCAACAGCTCGGCGGCGTCCGGCGCGGGCTCGACCCAGGGCGTGCAGAACGCGCCCATCGGCGCCACGCAATCGAGCAATTGGAGCGGCTATGCGCTGACCGGCTTGCCGCTGGGATTCAGCCAGGTGGGCGGTACCTGGACCGTGCCCGCGCTGGATTGCTCCGGCGGAAGCTCCACGGCCAGCGCGACCTGGGCCGGCATCGGCGGCCTCGAGGCCGCCGACCGGACCCTGATACAGGCCGGTACCGAGCAGGACTGCAGCGGCGGCGGCGCCAGCTATTATGCCTGGTGGGAGGGATATCCGGAGGCCTCGCAGGAAGTGAGCACTGCCGACTATCCGGTCCATGCCGGCGACCAGGTCACCGTCACGATCGGTTCCAGCCTCCTGGTGGAGTGGAGCATTTCCATCCACGATGTCAGCGCCGGATGGACTTTCACCACCACCACGCCGTTCGTGGCGGCCGGCGAAAGCGCGGAGTTGATCGAGGAAGCGCCGCTCGATGTAAGTGCCGGCGGCAGCACCCAGGCCACGCTCAGCGACTTCGCCGAGGTGCCGTTCTCCGCGCTCGCCGCCAACAGTCAGAATCCCGATTTGAATGTTTCAGACAGCATCCAGATGGTCAATGCCAGTGGAACGGTGATCGCCAGCCCTTCGGCCCCGGGAGCAGGCGGCGATTCGTTCGACGTCTGCTACGGTCCTGGCGGCTGCGACTAAGCGGAGCCGGTCCCGGCGGATTCACTTTGCGGCGACGTCGATATCGCGTTCCAGCACCTGGCGGCCGTCAAGCTCGACCGTAAAGGTCCAGTTCCCCGGCGCATCGGTTTGCCGGTTGTATCCATAGCAGCTGATGGTGCGCCAGCGGCCGCGCATCGGTTTCAGGCTTTCCTGCCAATGATAGACATCCGTTCCCTTGCCGTCCTGGATCGTCAGACGGAATTCATGGTCCCCTTCCGGGAGTTGGGTGCCGTGCACTACCAGGCAGATGCCGCGTTGCTCCATGGAGGCCGAGGTGATCGTCGTCGCGCGCTCCGCGTCCGCGTCGCGCGCCACAAAGGAGCCTTCCACCACGGCCTCATCGCCAATCGCCGCCGCGATCGAGGACGCCAGAAACAATCCGATGAAGCTGAACGAGCTGCGCACGCCGCTATCCTCCAGGCGCCCCCCGGCCTGCGCTGTTGCGCGCAAGCCGGGACAGGTTCGCGCCGTTTGACCAAAAAACCCCCGGCCAGCGTAAAGGCCGGGGTGAATGTTGTCGAGGCGCGAGCTTAGGCGCGCGCTGCTTTAGTTCGGCGTGGCGCTGGCAGTGTTCGATGCCGGGCTGGTGATGGCGCTGCTGTGGTTGTAAGCCTTGACCACGAACGAGTACACCGTGCCGCTGCTCAGACCGGTGAGGGTGGCCGACGTCCCGACGATGGCTGCGCTCTTGGTGGTCGCGCCGCCCGCGGGCGTGCTGTACGCGTAGTAGTCCGAGGCGCCGGGAGAGCCGGTCCAGCTCAGCGTCACCTGGCCTGTGCCTGCCGTGGCCGTGAGGTTGGCCGGCGCCGCCAGCGGCGTGGTCGCGCTGGCCTCGTTGGAGGCTGCGCTATTCAGGGCAGTGCCATGATTGTAGGCTTTGACCACAAAGTAGTACGCGGTGCCGCCGTTCAGGCCGGTGATTGTGGTGGAGGTGCCGGTAATGGCTGCGCTCTTCGTGGTTTCTCCGCCGGGCGTGGTGCCGTAATAAACATAGTAGTCGCTGGCGCCGGCCGCCGATGCGGTCCAGGCCAGGGTCACGCTGCTGCTGCTTGCCGCCATCGCGAGCAGCGCGGTGGGGGCAATGGGCGCCGTCAGCGTGCCCGGCGTGACGGTGAAGTTGTACTGCGCGCTGACCACGCCATGCGCGTTGCGCACCCAGGCATGCGCGGTATAGGTGCCGGTCTTGGGGTAGGTGTGGGTGAACACCGCCGGATTGCCGGTGAACGGCGCCATGCAGCTGGTCGAGCCGCCGCCGCTGCTCGGCGGCGGCAGCGGTGCCGCGCCGTTGGAACTGCCAGCGCACATCTGGTTGGGCCAGGGCACCGTGGGCTGCACCGCGACATCCGGATTCGGCGCATCGGGAAAGGCGGAACTGATGCCAGTGCCGGAGGCGCCGGGGACGCCGTCGCCGAAGTCGATGACGTAGTAGGCCACCGGGTCGGCGCCCAAGGCAGGAAACACTTCGATGCTGGCGCTGGCGTTGGCGGTGGTGGTATAGGTGTCCACCGTGCTCACCGCCGGGGCGGCAGGCAGGGCGGCACAGGAACTCGGCACCGGGATTTCCTTGTTCAGGCCGGCGAGCACGTTGGCAATATCGATGCTGCCGAAGCCGGTTGTATAGTCCCAGCCCGGCGTCGCCACGTAGAAAGCGTTGCTGCCAGCGATGATGTCATTGAATCCGGTGGCGGTGTACGGCAGCGTGGCGCTCGCCAGGCCGTAGTAGTCCGGCGCGGCGAAGCCCAGGGTATTGCAATAGCTGGTTTCGAATCGGGCCCAGCTGCCCACCGCGAGCGGCGAGGACAGGCTGGTGCCGCCTACGACTTCCTGGGCCTCGTCGGCGGAGCCGGCGGAATAGAGTTCCGAGCCCCAGATGGCGATGGCGACCGCGTCGGTGAAGGAAAACATGGCGATGTCGGGCACACCGCGACCAAAACCTTCCGCGCTGAATTGCGCGCTGGCGACGACGTTGGTCTGCCAGGACGGTGCGGGCTCCAGCACGCTGATACCGCCGCCGCCGGACAGCCATGCAAGCTCGCCGGTCCCGCCGGTGATGTACTGATAGTTGCTGGTGGGCAGCAGCGAAGTGCCGCCGACGGATACCACATAAGGGGAACTGGCCGGATAGTTGGCGCCTGCGGGTACGCCGGTGCCGGGCAGGGCCTCGACATTGCCCACCGTGCAGTAACCGCCGCTGTCGCCGGACGACGCGTGCCAGCTCAGGCCCTCGAGCACCGCTTGCGCGAAGAACTGGTCGGAGGCCTGCATATTCGGCAGGCCGCCGTCGACGATGGAGATGATCTTGCCGCCGGGGAGGTTGCCGTCCACGAACAGCTCGCACAGGCCATAGGACATATTGCCGACCTTGGCGTCCGCGGCGTCGGCGAATGCGGCGTACTCCCACAGCAGGTTGTCCACCACACTGTCGTCGGCGGCGTAAATGACCAGGGCCTTGACGTTGCCCGCCATGCCGGTGGAGTACTGCGTATCCAGATCCCATTCGCCGTCGCCGGAGGTATCGACATCCGCGGTGGCGATCGGCGTGGCCAGGCGGACTTCGACCGGCACATAGGGCAGGCCGAATGAATCTTCCGCGTTGCGCAGATCCTCGATGACCGTCGAGCCTTCGTCAGCGCTGAGATCGTCGCCGTAGGTGGAGATCGCTATGATGGTGTTCGAGGCGGTTGAAGTGCTGCCGGCATCATAGGTGAGCGGGAAGTCGACCGGCGTGAAGGTTCCACCGGTGGCCGGCAGGCAGCTGGGTCCGGGACTGCAGTCTGCATCCGGGCGGACCGCGCCGTTTGCCTTTGGCTGCGCCATTGCGGCCTTGCCGGCCGCGCCATTCGGCAGCCGGCGCATGCCGGTCTGCATCCTGATGGAATTCTGCAGTCCGCCGACATGCAGCACGACGCCGCCCAGTGAGGCCGGCACCTGCGCGTCCAGGGTGTTGAGGTAGACCGGGCGGCCCTTTTGGTCCTTGGTACCAGACAGCCGGATGTCGGTATTGAAGGCGCGGCGCACCTGCGCCGCGGTGGCAACACCGCCGACCAGCAGGCCGCTGGCGCTGATGCGCACATTGCCGAAGCCGGAGTTGCGCAGGTAGTCCGCGACGGCCTGGGTCTGCTCCAGCGAGGGGGCGAACTGGGCGGCGAACTGCTGCGGCGTCAGGAACTTCTGGTATTGCGGATTGCCGGGCGTATTCTGGGCTTTGATCATGGCGTCCATGGCCGCCCGGTCGCGCACCTTGAGCGCCAGCGTGATCTGCATCGGCATGTCGTCCGCCACCGGCGTCATCGACGCCGCCCTGGTGCTGTCGGCGAGCGCGTGGGTGAGGGTGGTGTCCCAGCCGCCGGCGGCCAGCGCCGAACCGGTGGAAGCGACGAACAGCGCCGTGCCCAGCAGGGGCAGCAGGCGGGCCATGCGGCGGCGGCCGCGGACGAGCGTTGCAAGCATTGGTGGATACTCCCCAAACGTGATCGGATGCCTCTCAAAGTCCATGCGCGGCATGGACTTCTGAGCGATGCAGTAGATTTGATGCTGGCACAGCCTTGAGGCCCGGAAATCCACGGAATGGAAACGAATTGGTAATGATTGGCTTCAGGGCCAAGCGCGGCCGCCGGCCAGGCCGATAATGCAAAGCGATTGTGCAAAGCTTGGTTCGCCGCGCTGCGTCAAGCGCCTGCATGGGGGATAGCCACGGCGCAGGCAAGGTGTAGACTGCTCAGGTGTGATTCGGCGGCCGCCGACGCCGCCGGGGAGGGCGATATGGCTGCCATTCAGTTTCCAGGGGCCGAGCAAGGGGGCGACCGGCATCTGCCCGGGCGCGGGCTGTTGCTCGTTGCAGCAACGCTATTCCTGCTGGCGGGCTGCGCCGGCTTGCCGGAGCAAGCCCCGGTCTCGACCGAAGACCTGGCCTGGGCCGCTGGCGGGGCCGGGATGCTGGCGGAATCCGACACGCCCGTCCTGGAAGATCCCGCCTCGCTGTTGCGCGTCACGGACGAAATGCGCCGCTTTGCGCGGCGCGCCGTCCTGGGCAATATCGGCATCGCCGACCGGTCCAGGGCCCTGTCGGACGCCCTGAACGCCGACGATGGCCTGCACCTGCAATACGACGCCGAAGCCACGCTGCCGGCGGAACAGGCCTTCAGCCAACGCCGCGCCAATTGCCTGAGCTACACCTTCCTGTTCGTCGCCCTGGCCCGCGAAGTCGATATCCCCGTACGCTTCAACGACGTGGACATTCCGCCCATCTGGGGCCTGGGCGACGAGACCACTTCCCTGCTGTACCGGCACCTCAATGTGCGGGTGGATCTGGATCATTCCTCGTTCCAGGTCGTCGATATGAGCGGTGACGAATACGATCCCACCTACATTCAGAGCGTGATCTCCGACAACGAGGCCCTGGCCCAGTTCTACAACAATCGCGCGGTGGAGCTGCGCTTGCACAAGCGCATTGCGGACGCGCTGCGCTACCAGGTCAAGGCCCTGGAACTGGCCCCATCCGCCGACTATCTGTGGACCAACCTGGCCAATCTATACCTGGTGAGCCGCAATTCGCGCGCGGCCGGTATCGCCATTAACAGGGCGCTGAGCCTCAATCCGTCTTCAATGATGAATTACAGCACCGCCGAACAGGTTTACGATCAACTCGGCGACCACCAGCTGGCCCAGTATTTTCACGAGCGGGCGCTGCACTTCCTCGACCAGAATCCTTATCTGCATTACCAACTCGCGCTTGCCGCGCTGCACCGCAACGACAATGCACTGGCCTACAAGGAAGCGTACCGGGCGATCTCGCTGTACCAGAAGGACGGGCGCTTCTTTTTCCTGATTTCCGAAGTGCTGGACCGCCTGGGCAAGACCACGCTTGCGCTGGAAAGCATGCAGGCCGCCATCGAGCTGACTCCGGACCTGGCCCAGCAGGACCGCTATCGAAGCAAGTTCGCGCGGATACCGAAGTCCGCGCAGGACTAAAAAAACGGGGGGCTGCTGCCCCCCGTCCATGAAATCCCGCTGAAAGCCCGAGCTAGTGCTGTTCTTCCGGCTTGTGTTCAGGATGCGGCGGCGGAGCCGGATGCGGTGCGGCATGCGGCGGGGCCGGATGAGGTGCCGCGGCCGGATGCGGCGGCGGAGCCGGGTGGGGCGCCGGTGCCGGGTGCGGAGCAGGTGCCGGACGCGGCGAGGCCGCGGGCCGACAAACCCTCCCGTCTCTTTCTCAGCGATCCGGCTGCGCGTGGCT
>CAJCJI010000270.1 GCA_903970595.1 Verrucomicrobiota bacterium | reverse complement strand
CAGAACACTCGGGTTCGTGAGGTTCGTGAGGTTCGTGGTCGATATTTCGGCCTTTGGCCAAGGCCAATTCGCCAGACATCCGTTCACCTGATGGCCCTTGCCGTCCCTTCAGAGGTCCTTGCGGTTCCACCAGCCGCCGCCCAGGGCCTGGAACAGCGAGGCGGTGTCGCCGTAGCGATTGGTCCTGGCGGCCAGCAGGGGGATCAGCGCCTGCTGGTAGTTTTCCTCGGCCGCCAGCTGCGTCAGAAAATCGACGTATCCCAATGCGTGCTGCTTTTCGGTAAGCGTCTTGACCACCTTGGCGGCCCGCTCCGCCTCGGCGGCCGCGGCCAGGGCATCCGCGTCGGACTGCACCGCGTGCAGGGTATCGGCGACATTCTGGAACGCCGTGATGACCGCGCTGCGATACTGCTCCCGGGCCTGGATCAGGCCCTGCTCCGCGGCGCGCTGCCGGTGCAGCAGCGTGCCGCCGTCGAAAATGGGCTCCGCCACGTCGCCGATGATGTTCCAGAACGGTCCGCCGGGGCTGAACATCTGCCGCACCTGCGACGCGCCGCCGCCGATGGCTCCGCTGATGGTGAATTGCGGCAGGCGGTTGGCGACGGCGACGCCAACCAGCGCGCTGGCCGAGTGCAGCTGTTCCTCGGCGGCACGGACGTCCGGGCGCTGCTCGATCAGTTTGGCGGGCAGGCTCACCGGCAGGTCTTCCGGCAGGTGCAGCGATGCCAGATCGAAGCTGTCGTCGAGCGCCTCGTCCGGGGTGACGCCGCACAGGGCACGGATCAGGTCGTGCGTCTGGTCGAGTTGCTTGCGCAGCGGCGGCAGCAGTTCCCTTGCCTGGGCCAGCGCCGACTCCTGCGTGGCGACGTCGATGCCCATGGCATAACCCAGCTTGAACTGGGCATGCAGGATGTCCGCGGCCTTGGCATTCTCGTCGATGTAGACCTGGGTCGCCGCGATCTGCGCCTCCAGCGAGGCCTCCTGGATCGCCGCGGCCACGACGTTGCTGACCAGGGTGATGTAAGTCGCTTCCATCTGGTAGCGCAGCATGTCCGCCTGCGCCTGCAGCGACTCCACCTGGCGGCGATTGCCGCCGAATACATCCGGCGTATAGCTCAACTCAAGTTGCGCGGCGTAGAAGTTGTAGAACAGAGGCTGCGCAGGCCCGGGCTGCACAATGTCGGTGCCGTTGCCCTGCACTCCGGGTTCGGTCGAGTTGGCAGTGTTGCCGGAGACTTTTTGGCGGGTGGCGTTGAAGTCCGCGCCCACGGTCGGGTAGAAAAATCCGCGTTGAGCGGAAACGAACTCCTGCCCCTGGCGCAGCGCCGCCTGGGCGGCGGTGATCGTGGGATTGTTGTGCAGCGCCTGTTCCACCAGCGCATTCAACCTGGGTGACTGGAACTGAGTCCACCAGGCAAAGGGAATGTCCCGTCCCATCACGAAATGCTGCGCATCGGCGCCGTGGCCGGCGGCCGCCGCCGTGCCGTCCGCCAGCGGTACGGGCGCATAGCCCTCCCCGGCGGCGACGGCGGGCCGCTGGTAGTCCGGACCGACCGCGCAGGCCGAGGCCAGCAGCACGGCGGACAGCGCGGCGGATCGGGCCAGGCCGAAGTCCCGCCCGCGCCGCGCAAAATCAAACCGGCTGGTACGCACAGCGCCCGGCGCCGGCTTCGATGCAGGCTTCAATGTCGTGGTCCTTTGGAAAATCGAGTCCCCTTTCCCCCGCTAGGCGAGGCGCAAAGGCCCTGAAGACGGCTGGCGGGCCGGCTTGCGGGGTCGATTCTAGGCGTGCAGTCCGGTGGGCGAATACTGTGATTAGTCACAGTAGACCGCAGCGCAACATCACGAAGATCATGCACTCACTTTGGGCCCACCTTGGGGCACTCTGATCGGGGACATGGCATGCAATTCGGGATTCGGGCGGGCTTGGCGGCTGGCGCCGCGGCAATGGTCCTTGCCGGCGCAGGTTTGTGCGCCTGCTCGGGCAAGTCCTCCCCGGCAGCCGACGCGCCCTTGCCCCCTCAATCCAGCGCCACGGCTCCGATCGCGCCGCCGTCCGATCAGAGCGTCGAGTTGAACGACACACAGGTCAAGGCGATCAAGTTCGCCCTGGCCGAGATGCACAACTTCTCGCAGCAGCGGGTCGCCGTGGGCAGCATCGACTTCAACGAGAACCTGTCGGTGCAGGTGTTCGCGCCCTACCAGGGCAAGATCATCAAGGCCTATGCCGAGATCGGCGACGAGGTCAGGAAAGGGCAGACCCTTTACACCATCGACAGCCCCGACCTGATCCAGGCCGAGTCCACCTTGATTGCCGCCGCCGGCGTCTACGATCTGACCACGGCCGCTCTGAGCCGCGCCAGGCAGCTTTACGACACGCAAGGACTGGCGCAAAAGGATTTCGAACAGGCGCAGTCCGACCAGATGAGCGCCGAGGGCGCTCTGAAGGCGGCGCGCGACGCGGTGCGCGTGTTCGGCAAGTCGGAAGCGGAAATCGACGAGATGGTGGCCAAGCGCAAGATCGATCCGGCCCTGGTCGTGCCCAGCCCGATCGGCGGCCGCATCACCGCCCGCGAAGCGCAGCCCGGCCTGCTGGTGCAGCCTGGCAATCCGCCGGCGCCCTACGCGGTGGCCGACGTATCCACCATGTGGATGCTGGCCAATGTCGCCGAAACCGACAGCCCCATGTTCAAGCTGGGGCAGGAGGTCAGGGTCAAGGTCATGGCGTTTTCCGATCACGACTTCGCCGGCAAGATCACCGCCATCGGGGCCACGGTCGATCCGAATACCCACACGGTGCTGGTACGCTCCGAAGTGAGCGACCCCGGGCACGAGCTGCGCCCGGGCATGTTCGCTACCTACGTCATCAGTACCGGCAAGGCCATCACCGCGGCCGCCGTGCCGCTGTCCGGAGTGGTGCGCGAGGGCGACGGCACCATGAGCATCTGGCTCACCGGCGATCACCGCCGTTTCGTCAGGCGCACGGTGAAGATCGGCATTCAGCAGGACGGGTTCGATCAGATCCTGGACGGCTTGCAGCCCGGTGAAACCGTGGTCACCGACGGCGCGATCTTCCTCAGCAACATGCTCAGCGGCGGCGGAGCGGACAGCTAGGTCCGCTCGCCGAGACCTGGCCATGCCCAGTCGGCCGGCCTGAATCCCCTACCTCCGCCAATGTCCCATTCGAGAGACTCCCAGTGCTGAAGGCCATCGTCGCGTTCGGGCTCACCAGCCGCGCCATCATCATGCTGGGCCTGATCATCTTCCTGGGCGCCGGCTTCGTCGCGGTGAACAAGCTCAATATCGAGGCCTATCCCAATCCGGCCCCGGTGATCCTGGAAATCACCGCCCAGGCGCCGGGACTCTCGGCCGAGGAAATGGAGCGTTACTACACCACGCCGATGGAGATCGGCCTGTACTCCACGCCGGGCATCGCCAACATTCGTTCCACCTCCTTCTACGGCCTGTCCTTCGTCCGCGTCACCTTCAAGTACGGCGTCGATTACTTTTTCGCCTACACTCAGGCGGCGCTGAGCCTGCAGCAGAACGTTGCACTGCCGCAGAACCAGATTCCGCAGATCCAGCAGTCCAGCCTGGTCGGCGAGGTCTACCGCTACCAGGTGGTCGGGCCGCCGCACTTCGGCCTGACCAACCTGCGCACGGTGCAGGACTGGATCATCCTGCGCCGCCTGTCGACCATCCCCGGCGTGGTGGCGATCAACAGCTGGGGCGGCACCACCAAGGAATTCGAGGTCGAGGTCGATCCCGGCAAGCTGCAGGCTTACGGCATCACCGTTCCGCAGGTGGTCACCGCGCTGGGCAATGCCAACATCAACGTCGGCGGCCGCGAGATCACCATCGGCCAGCAATCGATCAACATCCGCGGCGTCGGCCTGGTCGACGACGGCGGCACCGACGATCTGACCAAGGGCTACCACACCGAAGACATCGAAAACGTGGTGTTGACCCAGGTCAACGGTGTGCCGGTGACGGTGAAGGATATCGCCCGGGTATACGTCGGTTTCGTGCCGCGCCTGGGCATCGCCGGGCGCGACCACGAAGACGACGTGGCGGCGTCCATCGTGGTGATGGGCCGCACCCAGCACACCAACGACATCGTGCCGCGCATCAAGGAAAAGGTCGAGCAGATGAACCACGACGGCAGCCTGCCGCCGGGCGTGCACATCGTGCCCTACTATGACCGCACTTCCCTGGTCGCGGTGACCACCCACACCGTCTTCCACAACCTGATCTTCGGCTGCCTGCTGGTGTTCCTGATCCAGTGGGTGTTCCTCGGCGACCTGCGCAGCGCCATCATCGTCGGCGTCAACATCCCGTTCGCCCTGCTGTTCAGCATCATCATCCTGGTGCTGCGCGGCGAGGACGCCAACCTGCTGTCCATCGGCGCCGTCGACTTCGGCATCATCGTCGACTCGGCGGTGATCCTGATGGAAAACATCTTCCGCAACTTCCAGTCCAGCAAGGAGTCGCGCCACCGCCTGCTGGAGGATCTGGCCGAAGGCCAGCTCGGCTCCGATCCGACGCATACCCGCGACGTCAGCCACAGCCGCCAATGGACCCACCGCCTGCGCCTGATCCTGATCAGCGCCCTGCAGGTGGACAAGGCGGTGCTGTTCTCGGTGGCGATCACCGTGGCGGCCTTCGTGCCGCTGTTCACCATGGAGGGCGTGGAAGGCCAGATTTTCGGTCCGATGGCGCGGACTTATGCCTATGCCCTCGGCGGAGCCTTGCTCGCTACCTTCACCATTACCCCGGTGCTGGCCTCGTTCCTGCTGCCGGCGCATATCGAGGAGGTCGAGACCTTCGTGGTGCGCGGCCTGCGCAAGGTCTACTCGCCGGTATTGGGCTGGGCGCTGGGCAACCGCGGCATCGTGGTGATCATCGGCGCCGTGTTCCTGCTCCTGACCGGCCTGCTGGCCGGGCGGCTCGGCTCGGAGTTCCTGCCGGCCCTGGAAGAAGGCAATTACTGGATCCGCGCCTCCATGCCGCTGACCATGTCCCTGGACGCCGGCACCGAGGCCACGCGCAAGATCCGCGAAATCCTGCTGCGCCATCCCGAGATCATCACCGTGGTGTCCCAGCACGGCCGTCCGGATAACGGCAGCGACGCTTCGCCGTTCTCCAACGTCGAGCTGTTCGTGCCGCTCAAGCCCTTCGACGAATGGCCCAAGGGCCTGACCAAGGACAAGCTGACCGAGGAGCTGCAAAAGGAATTCAGCGACGAGCTCCCCGGCATCGGCTTCAACTTCTCGCAGTACATCCAGGACAACGTCGAGGAGGCCATCTCCGGCGTCAAGGGCGCCAACTCGGTGAAGATCATCGGTCCCAACCTGTTCACGCTGGAGCAGCTGGCGACGCAGGTGATGGAGCAGATGAACCAGGTCAAGGGCGTCGCCGACCTGGGCCTGTTCCGCGTGCTGGGCCAGCCCAACCTCAACATCAAGGTGGACCGTGCCCGGGCTGCGCGCTACGGCCTCAATACCGGCGACGTCAATACCGTGGTGCAGGCGGCCATGGGCGGCGCGGTGGCGAGTTCGGTGCTGGAGAGCGACCGCGTCTTCAATCTCACCGTGCGCCTGGCGCCGAAGTATCGCAGCAGCGTCGAGGATATCGGCAACATCAAGGTCGGCTACCAGACGCCCGCCGGCAGCACCGCGTACATTCCCTTGCGCGAACTGGCGGATATCTCGCTGGATACCGGCGCATCCTACATCTACCACGAAGCCACCCAGCGCTTCATCCCGATCAAGTTCAGCGTGCGCGGCCGCGACCTGGGCGGTACCGTGGCCGAGGCGCAGCAGCGCATCAGACAGAACGTGAAGCTGCCAACCGGCTACCGCCTGGTCTGGGCCGGCGAGTTCGAGGACCTGCAGGTGGCGCAGAAGCGCCTGGCGATCATCGTGCCGGTGAGCCTGGTGCTGATCCTGATGCTCCTGTACGGCCTGTTCAACTCGGTGCGCGACGCCTTCCTCGCGCTGGCCGGCATCCCCTTCGCCATCGGCGGCGGCATCCTGGCGCTGTACATCGCCGGTCTGCCGTTCAGCATCTCGGCGGCCATCGGCTTCATCTCGCTGTTCGGCGTGTCGGTGATGAACGGCATCCTGGTGATCACCTACTACAATCAGCTCAGGCTGGGCGGCAGGGGCAGCCTCGATGCCATGTTCCACGCCGCCGAGCAGCGCATGCGGCCGATGCTGATGACCGCCTTGTCCGCCGCCATCGGCCTGCTGCCCGCGGCCTTGTCGCATGGGATCGGCAGCCAGGTGCAGCGGCCGCTGGCGACCGTCGTAGTCGGCGGCATGTTCATCGGTCCGGTGCTGCTGCTGGTGGTGGTGCCGGCGCTGATGGTCCTGTTCGTGCGCAAGGACGAGGGCCCCGCCCACCCGGTCTCCGGCGAGACCGCGTGAGTGCATGGCGGCCCCAGGCCTGGACTCTGTTGGCCGGCATTGCGCTGCTGGCATCGGCGGAGTGCGCGGCGCAGCAGCGCCGCCAGATCGATAACGCCGGTAGCCATGTCGTGCTCAGCGCGCCAGCGGCGATCGGCGGCCCCAGGCTGGTGCGCGGTTCGGCGGGAGTCCGCTTCCCGCTGGCCCCGGCCGGGGCGCTCGACTCAGGCAGGACGCTAGCCGCCCCGCGCCGCCCGGTGGCGAAGCCCGGCACCCGCTTGGCACATTCGGCAACCGGCGGCGGGAGCCACCGCACCG
>CAJCJI010000269.1 GCA_903970595.1 Verrucomicrobiota bacterium | reverse complement strand
TCCATGTCATTAGACCTTGTCAGGAGGTAGATGCATGGCTTGGCTTACCGGTTCCCGATCTCTCCGCTCTGATCGATTCAGACTATCTTAGATCTGCCGTTCGCGAACGACCAGCATGGTTAAGGGTTGTCGGATGGCTGCCGGTACACGGGACCACAGGTCGATCTTGATCTGGCGGCAGGCGTCCGACAAGCCCCCAAGGAGGAAATCGCTGACGCGATACTGGCGGCGCTATGGGGATTCGACGCTTGGCTGGTTAATTCTGTGGCTGAATTGAGCTGACATACGAGTCGCATGCAGGCATGGCGAGGGCATTCCGGCGCCAAGCTGGCGGCGGAGATGGACTGTCGATGAGGCCCGAGATCGCTGCGTCTTGCAGCAACGCAGCGCTTCCTCGCACCGGCCTTGGCCGATGATGGTGAACCGTCGGTGGATATTCATGTAGAGGCGAGGCGGAGGGGAGGTCCGCGTTGCCGATGCGGCGGCACCAGGATGTCGATGACGATCATAGGTGCGCCGCAGTGCGGGCAGACGAATGTCGGCTCCAACGATGAGGATTGTGGAGCTGTATCTGGTGTCGGCTGAGGTGCGGCGAGCAGATCGCGCGCCAGCGCGATCTGCTCTCGTCGGTGGCCGTTGGCAAGCAACCCGTAGTGGCGGATGCGATGGAAGCCGCTGGGCAGGACGTGCAGCAGGAAGCGGCGGATGAATTCTCCGGGCGCCAGGGTCATGGTCTTGTGCTTGGTCCGCCCCTTGGCTCGGTAGTCCTTCCAGCGCAAGCCAATGCCGCTGTCGTCCATCGCCACCAGCCGGCTGTTGGAGATCGCGACGCGGTGGGTGTAGCGCGACAGATAGGCCAGTACCGCATCGGGACCGGCGAAAGGCCGTTTGGCGTAGACCACCCATTCGCACTTCCACAGTGGCTTGAGCCAGTCCTGGAAAGCGTGGGCATCGGCGAGCGCAGCCGATTCGCCGAAGAATTGCAGCTGTCCTTGGCGGTGAGCGTCTGAAATCCCTTTCAGAAACAGTGTCCGAAAGCGCCGCGACAGTACCCGCACTGAGAGGAAGAAGCCACGCTTGCAGGGCACCCAGCGGCTGCCGTCCAGCGACATTCCACCGCCTGGCACGATGCCATGTACATGCGGGTGATGGGTCATCGCCGAGCCCCAGGTATGCAGGACCAGGGTGGCGCCAATCCGGGCGCCCAGATGCTTGGGATCAGCGGCGATGCTCAGCAGGGTTTCTGAGGCTGCCTGAAACAGCAGTCCGTAGAGCACGGCCTTATTGGTGTAGGCGATCTCGCTGATTGGCGCCGGCAGGGTAAAGACGACATGGTAATACTCCACCGGTAGCAAGTCCGCTTCGCGATCCTGCAGCCACTGGCGCGCAAGCCGGCCCTGGCACTTGGGACAGTGCCGGTTACGGCAGGAGTTATAGGCGATCTGGGAGTGCTGGCAGGCCCCGCAGCGCAGGACATGGCCGCCCAGTGCCGCGGAGCGGCACTGTTCGACGGCCGACATCACCTTGAGCTGCGAAAGATTCAGGTGACCACGCTGCTCCCGACGCCAGGCAGGCCCAAAGCGACGGAAGATGTCCGCGACTTCGAGCGCGGCACGCGCCAAGAATGATCAGGTGGTCGGCGGCAGCGTCTCCAGTGGACTCACCACCGCGCGTAGTAGCTCGGTGGCGACATGGGTGTAGATCTGGGTCGTCTCAATCTTTTTGTGACCGAGCAGCACCTGGATCACGCGCACGTTTTCACCCTGCTCCAATAGGTGCGTGGCGAAGGCATGCCGCAAGCTGTGCATCGACACCCGCTTGTGGATGCCGGCCATCGCTGCGGCGTAGCGGATGGCTCGATTGAGCTGGCGTGTCGACAGCGGGCTCATCGGATTGAGGCCGGGAAATAGCCAGCCGCCGTTGATCACCTTGCCTTTGGCGCGGGCTTCTTTCCAGTACGCCCGCAATACGTCCAGCATCACCGGTGACAGCTTGGCGTAGCGGTCCTTGGAGCCCTTGCCTTGCTCCACCCGCAGGCACATGCGCTGGCTGTCGATGTCGCTGACTCTCAGGTGCGCCACTTCGTTAGCGCGCAAGCCTGATCCATAGGCCACCGATAGCGCCGCCTTGTGCTTGAGATTGCCGGCACAGGCGATCAGCCGGGCCGTCTCTTCCCGACTCAGTACCTCCGGCAATTTGCGTGGCTCGTGGACGTGACTCATCCCGGCCATCGCCTCCGGGCGGCCAAGGGTCGTTACAAAGAAAAACTTTAATCCAGTGATGGTCGCGTTGATCGTCCCTGCCGAAATGCCGTGCTGGACCAGGTACAGCTGGTAGAGCCGCAGGTCCTCGGCTATCGCTGTGTCGGGGGAACGCCGTAGCCAGGCAGCAAGCCCTTGTACCGCGCGTATGTAGGATGCCTGGGTCTTCTCGCCGAGCTTGCGCAGCGTCATGTCTTCGATCATGCGCCGCCGCAAGGGGCTGATGGGCTTAGAGTCGTCCATGGTTTGCTCCGTCGTGTGTGCGAGGCACATGCCTCGAAACACAACATCGCAAACCACGACCCAATCAGCCCACCGCACTCAACCGCAGGCCAATGCACCCATATCGCGTCAGCGATTTAGTCCATGGGCCGTCTGCAGGCAACTGCCTCGTATAGCCTGAATTTCCCACGGCCGCCCCCCGGAAAATCCAACCCACCACCGACTGCATCTAAGATAGGCCAATTCGATCATCGGATTTTA
>CAJCJI010000268.1 GCA_903970595.1 Verrucomicrobiota bacterium | reverse complement strand
CCAGGGATGGCCTGTCGATGGACCCCGTCGCGGGCGAGAAGCGCAGGGGACCGATCAATCGCTCCGCGATTGATCGGCGCAGACATCGGGTCGCCTTTCTTTTGGTGACTTTTCTTTGGCGAAACCAAAGAAAAGTTACCCGCCCAGCGGGGGCGGAACAAAACGGTCCCGCCCGGGTGCCAATGGTCGCGCGCAAGCGCGCTCGCAGAACTTTCCAGGCTAAGAAGCCAAACCTGGATTCCCTCCCTCGCGGGAATGACGACCCCTGGAATAGCCATTTGCGGCCAACCCTTCCTCCTCCTGCCCCCTCCCACAAGGGGAGAGGAATCAACCATCACCCCACCGCCTGCGTCATCGGCGTCACCACCTTCGGCTCCTCATAAACCCCATACGACATCAGCCTCTGATACCGATCCGACAACAAGCGCGTCATCGGCGTCTTGCACAAGCGGTCCAGATGGACAATCAAGCGCTCCTTGAGCGTCGCCGCCATCGCCGCCGGATCGCGGTGCGCTCCACCCAGCGGTTCAGGCACGATTTCATCCACCAGCTTGTGCTCCAGCAGATCGCGCGCGGTAATGCGCATCGCCTCGGCCGCTTCCTTGGCCCGCTCCGCCTTCTTGAACAGGATCGAAGCACAGCCCTCCGGCGAAATCACCGAATAAATGCCGTACTGCAGGATCATCACATGATCCGCCACGCCGATGGCCAGCGCGCCGCCGGAGCCGCCCTCGCCGGTCACCGTGGCCACCACCGGCGACCGCAGCCGCGACAACTCGAACAGGTTGCGGGCAATCGCCTCCGACTGGTTGCGTTCCTCGGCGCTGATGCCGGCGTAAGCGCCGGCCGTATCGATCAGGGTCACCACCGGCAGGTTGAATTTCTCCGCCAGCTTCATCACGCGCAGCGCCTTGCGGTAGCCTTCCGGCCGCGGCGAACCGAAATTGCGGTAGATGCGCTCCTTGGTATCGCGGCCCTTCTGCTCGCCGATCACCGCGCAGGCGCGGCCGTCGAGGCGCGCCACGCCGGAGACGATCGCCGCATCGTCGGCAAAGTGCCGGTCGCCGTGCAACTCTTCCCACTCGGTGAAAATCGCCTTGACGTAGTCCAGCGCATAAGGGCGCTGCGGATGCCGGGCCAGCTGCGCGATCTGCCAGGGATTCAGGTTGGCGAAAATCTGCTGGCTCTGCTCCTTGATGCGCACTTCCAGCCGCGAGATTTCCTCGCTCAGGTTGAGCTCGCTGCCGCCGGTCATGAAGCGCAACTCTTCGATCTTTTTTTCGAGATCCGCAATCGGCTGCTCGAAATCCAGATAAGTCGCCGAACCCTTCGTTTCACTCGCCATAGCCATATTCCATTCTGGTGGGTTGCGGCGCCACAAAGCGCCGATAGTCCACACGCACCGCCCCGTCTCCCAGGAGCCGGCGCAATTCAGTCAGCGCCGCCTCGTCCACCCGCATACGCCACTGCGGGCCAAAATCCAGTGTCGCGCGTGCCCGCCCGTTCCAGTATTCGAGCGTCACCGCCGCGCCGTGATCGCTGCGCCAGGCCGCAATCCGGCTGTGCAAGGCACCGGGCTCGATCCTGCTCCCGGACGCCTTGCGCCAAGTCAGCGTGATTCGCTCGGCCCGCTCGCGCATCACCGCGTCCAGATCCCAGAAGCCGCGGGGGGAAAGCCGGTATTCCTGCTCCCGCCCCTCACGCTGCACCGCGCGAATCTCGCCGCTGGCGAACACCAGAGTATCCTTCCTGAGCGCGTTTTGGAACTTCTGCCAGTCGTCAAAGTCGATCCAGCAGGCGATGCGCGCGCTGCGGTCGTCCAATTCGATGATTTTTCCCGGCCGTTCGCCGCCAATCGTGCGGATTTCCGACAGCCAGCCAGCCAGCATCACCGTCTTGCGTGCACCACGACGGGGCGCGACGGGCGCCTCGTCGTCATCGCCGCCGGAATAGCCCTGCCCGCCGGTTGCGGGGCTCGCGCACTGCGCGATCAGGGCCTTGATGCTGTCCGAGCAGATTTGATTGATCAGCGGGCGGTAGATATCGATCGGATGCCCGGAAAAGTACAAGCCCAGCACGTCCTTTTCACGTGCCAGGCGCTGGTTGGGTGGCCAGTCCGGCTCATGTTCGGGGCTGAGGCTGACCCCGCTCGCGGCCGGGGCGCCCAGCCCGAACAAGTCGTCCTGGCCGGCGCTGGCGCCGGCCGCGGTCTGTTCCGCCAGTTGCAGCGCCTTGGGCAGGGTCTGCAGCAGGCTCGGCCGGTTGAGGCCGAATTTGTCGAGGGCGCCGGCGAAAATCAGCGCCTCCAGCACGCGCTTGTTGACCCGTCGCGTGTCGATGCGCCTGCAGAAGTCGAACAGGTCGCGGAACGGGCCTGCGGCATCGCGTTCCGCGACGATGCCCTGCACCGCGCCTTCGCCAACCCCCTTGATGGCGCCGAGACCATACAGAATCTCGCCTTTATCGTTGACCGTGAAGCGGTAAACGGAGTGGTTGATGTCCGGCGGAAGCACCGCCAGGCCGGTGCCCTTGCACTCGTGGAGGGCCATGCGCGCGATCTCGTCGAGCATGGTGACCACGGCATCGGTGTGGTTCATTTCCGCCGACATCACGGCCGCCATGAACTCCGCCGGGTAATGGGCTTTCAGCCAGGCGGTGTGATACGACACCAGGGCGTAGGCGGCGGCATGCGACTTGTTGAAGCCGTAGCCGGCGAATTTTTCCATCAGGTCAAAGATTTGCGAGGCGATATTCGCGTCGATTCCGCGCCCGCTGGCGCCGCCGACGAAAATGCCGCGCTGCTGTGCCATCTCCTCCGGCTTTTTCTTGCCCATGGCCCGGCGCAGCAGGTCCGCTCCGCCCAGGGTATAGCCGCCCAGGCGCTGCGCCAGCTGCATCACCTGTTCCTGGTAGATCACGATGCCCAGGGTGTTGCCCAGTACCGGCTCCATTTCCGGGTGCAGGTATTCCGGCTTCTTGCCCCTTTTGCGGGCGATGTACTCGGGGATCAGCTCCATCGGTCCGGGGCGGTACAGGGAAATCAGGGCGATGATGTCCTCGAAACAGTCCGGCCGCAGGCCCACCGAGGCGCTCTGCATGCCCTGCGATTCCATCTGGAACACCGCGGTGGTGTGGCCCGAGGCGTATAAGGCATAGGTCTTGGGATCGCTCAGCGGCAGGCTGAGCATGTCCAGCCCGAGCCCGGGATGGCGCGCGTTGATCTGCTCCACCGCCGCCTGGATGATGGTCAGCGTGCGCAGACCGAGAAAGTCGAACTTCACCAGGCCGACCGTTTCCAGGTCTTTCATGTCGAACTGCGAGCGCAGGCCGGCGCCGCCCGGCTCGCAGAAAGTCGGGGTGAATTCGGTCAGGGGCCTGGGCGCGATCACCACGCCGCCGGCGTGCACGCCGACGCCGCGGGTCAGATCTTCCAGCACCATGCCCAGGTCGATGATGGCGCGCACTTCCTCGTCGCCGTCGTAGACCTGCTTGAGTTCCGGCACCTTGTCCAGCGCGTGCTCCAGCGTGGAGCGGCCGGCCTGCTCGGCCTCGGTCTTGAATACCGGGATGCCGGGAATGAGCTTGGCGATGCGGTCGCCCATGCCGTAAGGCTGGCCCAGCACACGGGTCACGTCGCGCACCACGTTGCGCGCCGCCATGCTGCCGTAGGTGATGATCTGGCTGACGTGATCGCGGCCGTAGCGCTGGGCCACGTAGTCGATGACCCGGTCGCGGCCTTCCATGCAGAAGTCCACGTCGAAGTCGGGCATCGACACGCGCTCCGGGTTGAGGAAGCGCTCGAACAGCAGGTTGTAAGGCAGCGGGTCGAGGTCGGTGATGCCGGTGGAATAGGCTACCAGCGAGCCGGCGCCGGAACCGCGGCCCGGCCCGACCGGCACACCGTTGCTCTTGCCCCAGGCGATGAAGTCCGCCACCACCAGGAAGTAGCCGGCGAAACCCATCTTCTCGATCACGCCCAGCTCGTAGTCCAGCCGCTGCCGGTACTCCTCCAGCGGACGCGCCGGCGCATGCTGCTGCAGCCGCCGCTGCAGGCCCTCGCCGGCCTGGGCGCGCAGGTAGTCGGCCATGCTCACGCCCGGCGGCACCGGGAAGTCCGGCAGGTAGTTCTGGCCGAACTTCAGGCTCAGTGTGCAGCGGCGCGCGATCTCCAGGGTGTTCTCGACCGCCTCCGGCAGGTCGGCGAACAGCTCGCGCATCTCCTCGGCCGGCTTGAGGTACTGCTCCGGCGAATATTCGCGCGGACGCCGCTCGTCGTTGACCACGCGCCCCTGGGCGATGCAGACCCGCGCCTCGTGCGCCTCGAAGTCGCCGCGTTCGAGGAAGCGCACATCATTGCTCGCCACCACCGGCAGTCCGCTGTGGCGGGCAAAGGCTACGGCGGCCCGCAGGTGCGTCTCGTCGTCCGCGCGTCCGCAGCGGGTGATCTCCAGGTAGCACCGCTCGGGAAAGTGCTCCCGCCACCAGGCGGCCGCTTCGCGCGCGCGCTCCAGCTTGCCGCCGAGCAGCGCCATGCCGATGCCGCCGTGGCGCCCGCTCAGGGCGATCAGTCCGGCCTTGGCCTCGGCCAGCCAGTCCCGGTTCAGCAGCGGCCGGCCGCGTCCCTGCCCCTCGTTGTAGGCGCGCGAGATCAGCCGGGTGAGATTGCGATAGCCGCTCAGGTTCTGCACCAACAGGGTCACGCGCTCGGGGTTTTCGCCGGCCGCCCGCTCCTGCAGCCAGACATCCGCGCCGATCAGCGGCTTGATGCCGCTGGCCTCGGCCAGCTTGTAGAACTTCACCATCGCGAACAGGTTGTCCTGGTCGGTAATGGCCAGGGCCGGCAGACCCAACGCCGCCGCGCGGTCGGTCAGCGACTGCGTGTTGGCACCGGCGCTCTTGCGCGACGGCCGCTCGACCCGGATCAGGCTGTCGACCAGGGAGAACTCGGTATGCAGATGCAGATGGACGAAGCTCATGGACGCGAATGGGGAATCGGGAATGGGGAATCGTCAACGGCGGCAGAAGGAAGACGTTCCCCCGATTCCCTACTCCCAATTCCTCGCCTCTCCGCACACGGCGCGAAGCTCATGCGGTGCACCTTGCTCGGACCCAGCGCGCACAGCGCGCCCAGGTGCTGCGGCGTGCCATACCCCTTGTGCTGCGACAGGCCGTACCCGGGATGGTGGGCGTCCAGCCGCACCAGTTCGGCGTCGCGCGCCACCTTGGCCAGGATCGAGGCGGCCATGATCGATTCCACCGTCGCGTCGCCGCCGACCACGGCCCGCGTGACACAGCCCAGCTCCGGCACCTGGTTGCCGTCGACCAGGCACAGTTCCGGCCGCAGCTTCAGCGCCTGCACCGCGCGCGCCATGGCCAGAAAGGTGGCGCGCAGGATGTTGAGGCGGTCGATTTCCTCGACCGAGGCGATGCCGATCGCCCAGGCCAGCGCGCGGTCCCGGATCTGCGGCGCCACGGCGTCCCGCTGTGCCGGCGTCAGGCGTTTCGAATCGCGCAAGCCGGCGATGCCGTGGCCTTCGGGCAGGATCACCGCGGCCGCGTACACCGGTCCCGCCAGGCAGCCGCGGCCGACTTCGTCGATGCCCGCGCTGAGCACGGTCATCGGCCGAGCAGCCTGGCGATGGCGGCGGCGGCGCTATCCGCCGCGCCGCGGCGCAATTCCTGGCGCACCGCGGCGAACTGCCCGGTCTGGAGCGCGCGCGCCGCCGGCTGCGTCAGCAGTTCCAGCATGGGGGGGCCCAGATGCGCCGCATCCGCCTGCTCCTGCAGGCATTCGGGCACCACCGCTTCCTGGCATAGCAGATTGGGCAAGCTCACCCGGTCGATTTTAATCAGCATCCGCACCAGAAGCGCGGTGAGCGCGGCGGCGCGATAGCCCACCACCATCGGCCGATCCAGCAGGAGGCACTCCAGGGTTGCGGTTCCCGAAGCCAGCAGCACGACGTCGGCCGCGCGCATGGCCTCGCGCGAATGCCCATCGACCAGTGTCCAGCGCAATTGCGGCGCATACGCGGCGATCGCCTGCTCGAACACCGGGCGCAGCGCCGGCTTGGCCAGCGGCACGACGAAGGACAACTCCGGCATCCGCTGCGCCAGCCAAGCAGCGGTCTGCGCAAAGGGTTGCGCCAGGTATTTCAGTTCCGGGCCGCGGCTGCCGGGAAGGACCGCCACGCAAGGCCCCTCGGCAAGACCCAGCAGGCGGCGCGCGCTTTCGCGGCTGGGCGGATCGGCCAGTTCGTCGGCCAGGGGATGGCCGATGTACTCGGCCCGCACCGGGTAGTCCGCGTAGTAGCGCGGCTCGAACGGGAGCAGACACAGGACCAGGTCCACCGCCCTGGCGATGTTTTTCACCCGTCCCGGCTTCCAGGCCCATACCGAAGGGCTGACCATATGCACCGTCGGAAGGCCCTGCCGGCGCAGGCGGCGCTCCAGCGCAAGATTGAAATCCGGCGCATCGATGCCGATGACGCACTCGGGCCGGTCGGCGCTGAAACGCCGGTACAGCGCGCGCCGCAGACGCAGGATATCCGGCAGCTTGGGCAGCACCTCGGCCAGCCCCATGACCGACAGCCGGTCGATGGTCTCGACGCTGGCGCAGCCCGCCTCGCGCATGCGCGGACCGGTGACGCCGTAGAACTCCGCCTGGGGAAAGCGGACGCGCAGGGCGCGCACCAGGGCGGCGCCGAGCAGGTCGCCCGATGCTTCTCCCGCAATCAGGGCGAATCGCATCATCGGCGCCCTATTTCTGGATCAATCGCTTCGAGCTTTCGACGAACTCAAGCATGCGCCGCACATGCACCGAGCGCTGGGCGATTTCGCCCAGTTCCGCCTTCATCTCCTCCTGCTTCAGGCCGGCCAGGAACATCGCACGGTAGGCGTGCTTGATGTCGGTGATGTCCTGGGCGGTGAAATCGCGCCGGCGGATGCCCTCGATGTTGATGCCGCGGGGCGCCGCCGGATTACCCTGCACCAGCACGAACGGCGGCACATCGCGGGTGATGCCGGCGCCCCCGGCGGAGAAGCTGTGCGCGCCGATGCGGCAGAACTGGGCGATCATGGTATAGCCGCCGAAGACGACGTAGTCCTCGACGTGCACATGCCCGGCCAGGGTCGTGCCGTTGGCGAAAATGGTGTGATCGTCGATGACGCAGTCATGCGCGATGTGGCAATAGGCCATGATCCAGTTATCGTTGCCGATGCGCGTCAGGCCCTGCTCCTTGAGGGTCCCGCGCTGGATCGTGACGTATTCGCGGATGGTGTTGTCGTCGCCGATCTCGACCCGGGTCGGATCGTCCCGCTTCGCCGTCTTGTCCTGCGAAATTTCGCCGAGCGAGGCGAACTGGAACACCCGGTTGCGCCGGCCCAGGCGCAGGGGTCCCTGCAGCACCACGTGCGGACCGATCCAGCTGTCCTCGCCGATACTCACGCCCGGGCCGATCACCGTGTAGGGACCGACCTCGACCGTCTCATGCAATTCCGCGCCGGGATCGACGACCGCCGTCGGATGGACGCGTCCGCTCATTCTCCGCTCTTTTCGGCGAGTGGTGCGCCGGCGGCGCTTGCGGAGCCTGGGGCCTGCTTGAACGCGCACAGCAGGTCCGCCTCGCAGGCCATCTCCTGGTCTACGGAAGCCATGGCCTTGAAGCGCCACACGTTGCGCTTGACCTTGTCGATGGTCACCTGCAGGGTCAACTGGTCGCCCGGCACGACGATGCGCTTGAAGCGCGCATTGTCGATGCCGGCGAAATAGAAGATCACGCCCGAGTCGGCGCGGATGCCGGTGTCCTGCGAGGTCAGCAGGCCGCAGGCCTGGGCCAGGGCCTCCAGGATCAGCACGCCCGGCATGGTCGGCACCTTGGGGAAATGGCCGGTGAAGAACGGTTCGTTGTAGGTCACGTTCTTGATCGCAGTCAGGGATTTGCCCTTTTCGTAGGCGATCACTTTGTCGACCAGCAGGAACGGGGAACGATGCGCCAGCATCCCCATGATGGCGCCGATGTCAAAGATCGTCTGGCTCATTCGCATCTCCCGGTTCCGGCTGCAGCTTCAGTTTCTGTTCGACCCGCTCTACGCGTTGCACCAAAATCTCCATCCTGCGCAGGCGCCCGATCAGCTTGCGCCAGTCGCGTGCCGGGAGTGCCGGCAGCACGGAACCATAGCCGCCGGAAGCGGGGATGGACTTGCTCACCATCGCCCCCGCCAGCAGCACCACGCCGTCGGCGATGTTCAGGTGGCCGCCGATTCCGACCGCCCCGCCGATCATGCAATTCCTGCCGATCACCGTGCTGCCGGCGATGCCGACGCATGCCGCAATGGCGGTATGCGCGCCGATACGGCAGTTATGCGCGATCTGGATAAGGTTGTCGAGCTTGACCCCGTCCTCGATCACCGTATCGTCCAGCGCGCCCCGATCGATGGTGGTATTGGAGCCGATCTCCACGTCGTCGCCGATCCTGACGCTGCCCAACTGCGGCGTTTCCACCCAACCCTGCGGGGATCGCGCCAGGCCGAAGCCGCGGCCGCCGATCACCGCGCCGGGCTGGACATGGACGCGAGAGCCTATGTCAACGAATTTCGGAAAGGCCTGCTCAAGGACGGCAGTTTTGCAAGCACTTCGCGCCTGAACGACGGACGCGTGATCTCGGTCACCAATACGGCGACATCAGGCGGCGGATGGGTAG
>CAJCJI010000267.1 GCA_903970595.1 Verrucomicrobiota bacterium | reverse complement strand
CCGAGTTCACGATAGGGCGAAGCACAAGTAAAGCGCCGGTACAGCTCGTCCAGGTTCCACTCCCGGCAGCCGGTTTCGGCCACTATGTGTTGTGCCAGCACGTCCAGCGGGTGCTGCGGTACGTGAATCCGGTCCAGCTCGCCGCGCTTCACGGCATCGAGCAGGGCGGTGCATTCCAGCAGATCGTCCAGCGATAGCGGAAACAGGCGCCCCTTGGGGATGGCGCCGATGGAGTGGCCGGCGCGGCCCACACGCTGCAGCAGCGCGCTGATGGCGCCGGGGGTGCCGAGCTGGCACACCAGGTCGATCTGGCCGATGTCGATGCCCAGCTCCAGCGAGCTGGTGGCCACCAGCACCTTGAGGGCGCCGGACTTGAGGCGCTGCTCCGCGCGCAGGCGGTGCTCCTTGGACAGGCTGCCGTGGTGCGCGGCGACTTGCTCCTCGCCCAGGCGCTCCGCCAGGTGGCGCGCCGCGCGCTCGGCCACGCGGCGCTGGTTGACGAAGATCAGCGTGGTGCGGTGCTGGCGGATCAGCTCAGCCAGGCGGTCGTAGAGTTCGCCCCACACCTCGTTGGCCATCACCGCCGTCAGCGGCGCGCGCGGCATCTCCAGGGCCAGGTCGCGCTCACGGATATGGCCGGCGTCGATGATCGCCACCGGCTCCTCGCGATCGCCGATGAGGAAGCGCGCCATCTCCTCCAGGGGTTTCACCGTGGCGGACAGTCCGATGCGCACCGGCGGGCTGGCGCATAGCGCATGCAGCCGCTCCAGCGACAGCATCAGGTGCGCGCCGCGCTTGGAGCCGGCCACCGCGTGCAGCTCGTCGACGATCAGGCTGCGCGTGGACTTGAGCATGCGCCGGCCGGAATCGGAGCTGAGCAGGATGAACAACGACTCCGGCGTGGTCACCAGGATGTGCGGCGGCACGCGGCGCATGCGCTCGCGCTCCACCGTGCTGGTGTCGCCGGTGCGCACCGCCACGCGGATGTCGAGGTCGGCGCAGCCCAGCTCGGCGAGCCGTTCACGAATGCCGGCCAGAGGCTCCTGCAGGTTTTTCTCGATGTCGTTGGACAACGCCTTCAGCGGCGACACGTAGAGCACGTGCACCTCGTCGCGCAGCCCCTCGCCCAGGCCTTCCAGCACCAGGTCGTTGAGCGCGGACAGGAACGCCGCCAGGGTCTTGCCGGAGCCGGTGGGAGCCGTCACCAGGGCATGGCGGTGCTGGGCCGTGACCTGCCAGGTGCGCGCCTGCACCTCTGTGGGCGCGCCGAAGCGCCGCCGCAGCCAGCCGGACACCGCCGGGTGGAACCGCTCGTCCCCGCTGGCGACGGCGCCGCCGCCGAAATCCAGGCGCTTTTGCATGGCTATAGTATGGCGCTTACTGCACGCGTGTGCAGCCTACTTTCGTCAAAAATCCCGGGCTACTATCTGCACCAATCAATCCCCGGAGCCAACCGATGAATTACAAAGGCAGCTGTCACTGCGGACAAATCTCCTTCGAGGTCGAGGGCACGCTGGAACAGGCGATGGAGTGCAACTGCTCGCACTGCAGCCGCAAAGGCTACCTGCTGTGGTTCGTGCCCGGCGAGCAGTTCAAGCTGCTCACCCCGGAAGATGCGTTTGCCACCTACACCTTCAACCGCCACGTCATCCGGCACCACTTCTGCCCGAAATGCGGCTGCGCGCCGTTCGCCTCCGGCAAGGACCGCACGGGCGCAGCCACGGCCGCCGTCAACGTGCGTTGCCTGGAAGGCGCGGACCTGTCGTCCCTCAAGAAGGTACCGGTCGACGGGCGCTCGTTCTAAGTAAAAACAATCCACTACCGATAATCGCGATTATCGGTAGAGTCCGGCGCCATGTCCTACGCCACCATGCGCGACGGCGCGCCGCTGCACTACCTGAGCTTCGGCCGCGGCCCGCGGACCTGCGTGCTGCTGCACGGCTTCGCCATGAACGCCGCGATGTGGGTACCGTTTGCCGCGCCGCTGGCGCACCGCGCGCGCTTCGTCATCCCCGACCTGCGCGGCTTCGGCCGTTCCCACCGCCTGCCGCTGAACCGGCACAGCATCCTCGACCAGCACGCCGACGACCTGCACGACCTGCTGCAGGCCCTGGACCTGGACCAGGTGCACCTGGGCGGCTTGTCGATGGGCGCCTGCACCGCCCTGCAATACCATCGCCAGTATGGTTTTGATCGCATCCGCGCCTACCTGCACATGGACCAGGGCCCCTGCGTGCTGAACGGCCCGGACTGGCAGCTGGGCTTCCTCGGCGACCGCCAGGAAGCCCAGCTCGCCGCCTGGACCGAGGTGGTGGCCGAACTGGAAGCCTATCGCGGCACGCCGTACGCCAAACTGCCGCGGCACCTGCGCAAGGGCATGTGGACCTGGCTGGACCAGTTCATCGCCTACGCCTTCCATCATCGCGGGCTGCGCGCCGTCGGCGGCCTGTCGCGCTACGAGATGCTGATCCGGCGCGTGGCGCCGACCGCCAACTGGCCGATCTACCTGGACTGCCTGCGGTCCTATCTGGAAGACGATTACGACTGGCGGACCAGCCTGCTGCAGATGAAGACGCCGATGACCCTGCTGATCGGACTGCAGTCGCGGATGTATCCGGCCGAAGGGCAGATGTGCATCGCGGAATATGTGCCGCATGCGCGGATCGTGCCGATCGATGGCTGCGGGCATGTGATTCCGTTTGAGGCGCCGAGGGTGTTTGTGCGGGAACTGGGGAAGTTCCTCGCGCCGGTCGCGGCGCTGCCGCGGATGCGGAGGGGGAGGATGGTTGCGGGTGGGCACTCTCCGGCTTAGGGGTGTGGGGTGCGCATCGCGCACGCGATTGTAATGAACCCCAAATCATCGTCATTCCCGCGAAGGCGGGAATCCAGTTTTTTGCTGTCATCTCCCGATCGAGTCGGGGGCAGACTCTGAGCAAAGGGTGAGGGGCGCCTTTCTACTTGAACAAGGCCAAACTCCGTTCGTCCCGAGTGCCCGCTTAAGCGGGCGCGCTGTTCCGAATGTCCCGAGTAGGCGCGTAAGAAGATGCTCGTAATCGACCCATGCCTCGATACGGATGTCATGAAATTTATTAGGAGAGTTGAAAAATACCAGGCGTTAAAATCAATGAATGAAATTGTGAATTTGACCAAGATAAGTCCAGCTCGCGTTGAGATTCTGAAGCAGACGGCATCAGAGTTCTTCAGCACCTATTTGTCCAACGGCGCATCGAAGCTTAAAGAAGTACTTCGTACTACAGAAGCCGGTGACCGGGAGTTTTAGCCCGCAGGTAGATTTCGGAATAAGCACATAGAATCCTGCTTTTTTTTCGCGGTTTCGCTTTTGCTTTTCCGCCGTTGACGTTCCTCCCCGTCTGGCTGCGCCGAGCACCGCAAAGACGGGGCGGACATTGCCGCGCGCAGACGCGGGCGAGGCAGGAGCCGAAGCGTCCATCGTCAGGCCATGGATGGCCTGTCGATGGACC
>CAJCJI010000266.1 GCA_903970595.1 Verrucomicrobiota bacterium | reverse complement strand
CGCCAGATAGCCGCCATGGCCGCCGGGGCCGGCAGTTCCGCCGGGCGCGGTGCCATGACGATGCAGTCGACCGGGCAGGGCGGAATGCACAGCTCGCAGCCGCTGCACCCGGCCGCGAGCACCGTGTGCATCTGCTGTGCCGCGCCCACGATCGCGTCCACCGGGCAGGCCAGCACGCACTTGAAGCAGCCGATGCAGCGCGATTCGTCGATGACCGCGACGGTGGCTATTTCCGCCTCGCTGCCGTAGGCCGGATTCAGCGGCTTGGGCGGAACGTCCAGCAATCGCGCCAGCGCCGCGATGGTCGCCGCGCCGCCCGGCGGGCACTGGTCGATGCCGGCCTCGCCGGCGCCGATGGCATCGGCATAGGGCTGGCAGCCTGCGTAGCCGCAGCGGGTGCACTGGGTTTGCGGCAGCAGGGCGTCGATGCAGTCGGGCAGGCCTGGGTCGGTCATGGCCAGCTTAAAACTGGATCCCCGCTTTTGCGGGGATGACAGTCTTGTGGGCAGTCATTTCACTCTCATACCGGGCGCGGCGCCCGAATCCGGCGACAGCAGGAAAGGCTTGCCGTCGCCGTGGCTGGCGGCCAGCACCATGCCCTCGGACAGGCCGAAGCGCATCTTGCGCGGCGCCAGGTTGGCCACGACCACGGTGAGGCGGCCGATCAGGGTTTCCGGCGCGTATTGCGACTTGATGCCGGCGAAGACCTGGCGCTTGCCCAGTTCGCCCACGTCGAGCGTGAGCTTCAGCAGCTTGTCGGCGCCTTCCACGGGTTCCGCGTTTTCGATGCGGGCGATGCGCAGTTCGATCTTGGTGAAGTCGTCGATGGAGATGGTGGGTGGGGCGGGAGGCGGGGGGCGTCTGCTGCGGTTGCTGTTTTTGCCTCCCCTCCCTTTGCTGGAGCGGAATTAGAGGAAGGAGCAGATTTGGCGCTGGGCGCCAAATCTTCTTTTGAGGCTTCGACCATCTTCTGAACCGTTGGGCGATCAACTCTGGTCAATAGCGGTTGATAGTCATTGATGGTATGGCCGAGCAATGGCTGGTTTATACAAGCCCATGTCAAGGGCGCGCAGTTAAGAAACTTCTCTGCCTCCGCCACAGTATTTGGAAGGATCGGCTTCAGCAGGATGCTGATAACCCGGAAGGTATCGAGAGCTGCCGTGCAAATCTGATGGAGCTTGGTGCGTGCCTCCGGGCTGTCGTCATTGGCGAGTTTCCAGGGTGCCACGCGCTGGAGTCGTTCGTTTTCTCGATCGGCGAGCATCATTGCATCGCGGATGACCGCGCCGAATTCCCGCTCCTCGTAGTTGTTTGTCCAGCCCTGCGTTTGCCAATCTGAGGGAGGCGCGAATGTGCCCATGCTGTCCGCCAGCCTTCCGCCGAACAACTTGGTAATAAACCCCGCACACCGGCTGGCGATATTGACGTACTTCCCCACCAGATCGCTGTTCACCCGAGCGACGAAATCTTCCAGATTCAGGTCGATGTCCACGACGCCGGGGCCCAGCTTGGCGGCGAAGTAGTAGCGCAGGTATTCGGGGTTGAGGCCTACGTCGAGGTAGGTGCGGGCCTTGATGAAGGTGCCGCGCGACTTGCTCATTTTGGCGCCGTCGACGGTGAGATAGCCGTTGACCGAGATGCCGGTGGGCTTGCGCAGGCCGGAGCCGCGCAGCATTGCCGGCCAGAACAGGCCGTGGAAGTTGACGATGTCCTTGCCGATGAAATGCCACATTTCGGCGGTGGAGTCGGCGCCGATGATAGCCTCCAGGCCGGCCTGGTCGCCGCCCAGGTGGGCCAGCAGGCTGGCGAAGTAGCCGATGGGCGCGTCCAGCCAGACGTAGAAGTACTTGCCGGGCTTGCCAGGGATCTCGAAGCCGAAATAGGGGGCGTCGCGCGAGATGTCCCAGTCCTTCAGGCCGGCTTCGATCCATTCGTTGAGCTTGGCCTTGACGCTGCTGTGCACCTCGGCCCGGGCCAGCCAGGATTCCACCGCGGCCTGCAGCTTCGACAGGGTGAAAAAGTAGTGCTCCGAGGGCCGCCATTCCGGAGCCACCCCGGACAGCACCGAAAACGGCTCCTTCAGCTCCCGCGCCGAGTAGGTGGCGCTGCAGTTCTCGCAATTATCCCCGTACTGGTCGGGGGTGCCGCAGTTGGGGCAGATGCCCTTGATGTAGCGGTCGGGCAGGAACATGCCCTTGACCGGATCGTAGGCCTGCTCGATCTCGCGCGTGGCGATGTAGCCGCCCTTTTCCAGGGCCGCATAGATGCGCTCGGACAGCACCCGGTTCTCTTCCGAGTGGGTCGAGTGGTAATGGTCGAAAGCAATGTGGAAGGCGGCGAAGTCCTGCTCGTGGCCGGTCTTGATGCCGGCGATGAAGGTTTCCGGCGCCACGCCGGCTTTTTCGGCGGCCAGCATGATGGGGGTGCCGTGCGCGTCGTCGGCGCAGACGTAGGTCACTTCGTGGCCCTGCATGCGCTGGAAGCGGACCCAGACGTCGGCCTGGATGTAGCCCACCAGGTGGCCCAGGTGCAGAGGGCCGTTGGCGTAGGGCAAGGCGTTGGTGACAAACAGTTTTCGGCGGGCGGGCGCGGTCATGAGCGGGGGCAGGCGGGAGACGCGGGGATTATCGCATAGGCCTGTCCGGCCGCTGCCGCGGCGGCAGGCTCGGCGCGGCGCGGATGATAGACTTGGGACTTCCCATTACCCGCAGCGAACCCTCTCCCCGATGTCCGATCAAGCCCTACTCGAACAAGCGCTGGGCAGCTATGTCGATCCCCTCCTCGGATGCACGCTGCAGTCCGCCGGGGTGACCCGCGAGGTCCAGGTGCAGGGCCGGCAGGCGCGCGTGCGGCTGGAACTGGGCTTCCCGGCCGCGGGCTACCGGGACAGGCTGGCGGCGGACCTGCGCTGGCACCTGGCAGCGCTGCGCCCGGACCTCGCGGTCGAAGTGGCGGTGGAATGGCGCATCGTGCCGCAGGCAGTGCAGAAAGGCCTGCAGCCGTTGCCGGGGGTCAAGAACATCATCGCGGTGGCTTCCGGCAAGGGCGGCGTGGGCAAGTCCACGGTTGCGGTGAACCTGGCCCTGGCGCTGCAGGCGGAGGGTGCGCGGGCCGGTATCCTGGACGCCGACGTGTACGGGCCGAGCCAGCCGCTGATGCTGGGCAGCCGCGAGCGGCCCACTTCGCCGGACGGCCGCCGCATGCACCCGATCCGCGCCCATGGGCTGCAGGCGATGTCGCTCGGCTTCCTGATGGCCTCGGACGCGCAGCCGGCCATCTGGCGCGGACCGATGGCCACGCAGGCGCTGTGGCAGCTGCTCAGCGAAACCGTGTGGGAAGAACTGGACTACCTGGTGGTGGACATGCCGCCGGGCACGGGCGATATCCAGCTGTCCCTGTCGCAGAAGGTGCCGGTGGCCGGCAGCGTGGTGGTGACCACGCCGCAGGACGTGGCGCTGCTCGACGCGCGCAAGGGCCTGGAGATGTTCCGCAAGGTCGGCATTCCGGTACTGGGCATTGTCGAGAACATGAGCACGCACGTGTGCACGCAGTGCGGCCACGAGGAGGCGATTTTCGGCGCCGGCGGCGGCGAGCGCCTGGCGCACGAGGCGGGCACGGAGCTGCTGGGGCAGATTCCGCTCGATATCCGCATCCGGCAGCAGACCGACAGCGGCAATCCCACCGTTGCCGCCGAGCCGGAGAGCGCCCTGGCCCACCGCTACCGGGATATCGCGCGGCTTGCCGCCGCGCGCCTGGCCTATGGTGCGGCCGCCGCTGCCGGGTTCCCGTCAATCGCCGTGGTCGAAGACTGATGAGCATCAAGGCCGACACATGGATCCGCCGCATGGCGGAGCAGCACGGCATGATCGAGCCGTTCGAGCCCGGCCAGGTCCGCGCCAGCGAGCGCGGCCGCATCGTCAGCTACGGCGTTTCGAGCTACGGCTACGACGTGCGCTGCGCCGACGAATTCAAGATTTTCACCAATATCAATTCGACCATCGTCGATCCCAAGGCCTTCGATCCGAAGAGCTTCGTCGACTTCAAGGGCGAATGCTGCGTGATCCCGCCGAACTCCTTTGCCCTGGCCCGCACGGTGGAGTACTTCCGCATTCCGCGCGATGTGCTGGTGATCTGCCTGGGCAAGAGCACCTATGCGCGCTGCGGCATCATCGTCAACGTCACGCCGCTGGAGCCGGAGTGGGAAGGGCATGTCACCCTGGAATTTTCCAACACCACCACCCTGCCGGCGAAAATCTATGCCAACGAGGGCGTGGCGCAGATGCTGTTCCTGGGCGCGGACGAAGTCTGCGAAACCAGCTACCGCGACCGAGGCGGCAAGTATCAGGGGCAGCGCGGCGTGACGCTGCCTAAAACATGACTCCATTGCCGGAAGCGGCCCGCAGGGCGGGTCGCAAGGCAGGCAGGGCAAGCAGGCAGATGGTGGCGCGGGGAGGGAATTCGATCGGCCGCCGGTCGATTTGGACAGCCTTCACCCCGCTATCTATTGAAACACAAGGTAACTTAAAGTTATCTTAAGCTTTTGTGGGGATAAATTCGCACAACGACGGCTTGCAGAGCGTCGGCATTGGGGTAATTATTTCATATTTGTGGATAAATCTGACGGCCTGCTCGGAATGCTGTGCAATTTAAAGAATTGCGCGGGAGCCAAAAGCGGCGGGCTGCTGTTGTTTTCTGAATTTCTTGGGAAAATACTTGAAGCACCGCCGGTTGTCCGGGTATCGATTTGGTTACCATGCACGGACCTGCATGCGTATCCGGGTCTGATTGTTGCGTCCCGACATCGGCCAATATTCTGAAATTGTTCAAATTGACGGTACTAATGACATTTAAGACGCCTACGTTTCGTTTGACCGCTGCCCTGGCGCTGCTGGCCATGGCGGGGTGTTCAGACCTGGTTCCTGGAATCAATATCAACGAGGGATCGAACGAGACGCATCAATACAGGGTCGTGCACTCGGATGCGGCCAAGAAGTACAACGTCGTCGAAGGTGCGCCGGCGCCCACCTACGAGGTGACCCCGATTACGCCGGAGCTGCTGGTTGCCTTGTCTCATGAGCAGGAACACGGGGATCTGGACAGCACCCCGAGCCTGCTGCCGTCGGCGGTGCCGCCGGAATACAAGCTCGGCCCCGGCGACGTGTTCTTCCCGATCGTGTGGGACCATCCCGAGCTGACGACGCCGTATGCCGGGCTGACCCAGGACCTGGTGGATCAGGGGCGGCTGGTGGCATCGGATGGCACGGCCTTTTTTCCGTTTGTGGGGACGTTCAACGCCGCCGGCATGACGATGCGGCAGCTGCGGGATTATCTGGCCAAACATCTCGACGGGGTGATCGAAAATCCCCAGGTCGACGTCCGCATTGTGGCTTTCAGGGCCGGCCGCATCGAAGTCGCGGGAGAAGTGGTCAAGCCCGGAACACTGAATTTCAACGATACCCCGATGGGGGTGCTCCAGGCCATCGACCTGGCCGGCGGGCTGACGCTTGCCGCAAGCCGGCGCAGGGCCCTGCTGGAGCGTGATGGGGCGATTCATGTGATCGACCTGGCGGGCCTGCTGTCGGGGTCCAGGCTGGTGCCCAATCCCGAGCTCAAACCCGGAGATGTGCTGCATATCCCGGATCAATCCGGCGATCAGGTATTCGTCCTGGGCATGACCGGAAAGCAGGCCCCGGTGGTGATTGAACAGGATTCGACTTCACTGATTCAGGTACTGAGCACGTCGGGCGGCCTCGATCCGACGCGCGGCAAGGATTCCGGCATACTCGTGTTCCGCTTGCGTTCGACGCCCGAGTCGACGCTTGATGCAAGGATTTTCACGCTGGATTTGTCCAAGCCGGAGGGTATGCTGCTGGCCAGCAGGTTCAAAGTCGAGCCGCGCGATGTGATCTACGTGAAGGAAACCGCGTTTGCGCAGTACAACTCGGTCATCAGTCAGCTTCTTCCCACGGTCACAGCCGTTTACCAATCCATCCTGATCGAATGCTTCGCGACCTTGGGCGTGGCCTGCTAGGGCGGGGGACGATGGACTTCATGCTGGACCAGCTTAGATATCTTTCAGAGGCTTTTTGAGTGCCAAACGATCTCGCGCACCGCGAATTTAAGAATCACGAATCGATGGGCCAGACGGGCCCGGAAGGCTCCGAGATGGACCTTCGCCAGGTTTACGAATTGCTGCGCTCCGGTGTGCGCACCATCCTCGCCATTGTGGCCGGCTTCCTGCTTCTCGGGGGGCTTTACTATGTCCTGGCGTCGCCGACGTACAAAGCCGAGGGGCTGGTGGAGGTCGAGCAGGACACCAAATCGGGCTCGATGTCGCAGATGAGCGATATGTCCTCGCTCCTGCTCGGCACACCGGTCGAAACCGAGGCCGAGATCCAGATTCTGCAAAGCCATCTGGTGCTCAACCAGGTCATCGACAAGCTGAACCTGCTGGTCAACGTCAGGCCGGCTTATTTCCCTATCATCGGCAAACCCATTTCCCGCTGGCTGAACGCCAAGGAGCCGGTGGCGGTTCCGTCCCTGTTCCGGTCGTATGCCTGGGGCGGCGAGCAGATCGACGTCGAAAGCTTTGAGGTGCCCGACGAATTGCTGGATACGCCATTCCGGCTGGTAGCAAAGCAGGATGGGTACGTGCTGCTCGATCCGGACAGGAAAAAGGTCCTGGAAGGAAAAATCGGCGTTTCCGAGCAGGGGAATACCTCTTCCGGGCCGCTCACGATTTTGGTAAGAAATCTGATCGCCATACCCGGGACACAATTCAAGCTGCGCCGATATCCGCAGCAGCAGGCACTGGACAGCCTGCTCAATCTGCTGGATGTCGAGGAGAAAGGGAAGCAATCCGGCGTGATCGGAGTCGCCGTGAAAGGCCCGACGCCGGCGTTCGTTCAGGATGTCATCAACGATATTGAAGAGGCGTATCTGCGGCAAAACGTCGAACGCCGCTCGGCTGATGCCCAGCAGTCGCTGGAGTTCCTGGACCGGCAGCTGCCCAAGCTCAAGGAGCAGGTGGCGGCATCGCAAGCCAAGCTCAACGGCTATCAGCAGACCCACGGCTCGGTGGATGTCACGCAGGAGACTCAGCTGGTACTCCAGCAAAGCGTGGACCTGGAAACCAAGCGGCTCGAACTCGAGCAGCAACGCGAGGAGCTGACGCAGCGGTTCAAGCCGCAGCACCCGGTCGTGAAAGCAATCGACCAGCAGCTGGTGGCGATGGGTCAGGAGCAGGAAAAGATCAAACGGTCGACGGAGAAGCTGCCGACGACGCAGCAGGATGTGTTCAGCCTGACGCGGGATCTGGATGTAAACACCCAGCTCTACACCGATATGATGAACACGATCCAGGAGCTGCAGGTGGCCAAGGCGGGCACCATCGGCAACGTGCGGATCGTGGACTACGCCCTGCTGCCCTTCGAGCGGCATAGCCCGAAGCTGATCATCGTCCTGCCGGTCGCTTTTGTGCTGGGCCTGATCATCGGCATCGCCTATGTCTTCGTCCAGCGCTCCCTGCTCAGGGGCGTCCACGACCCGGCGGAGGTGGAACGGCAATTCGGGCTCAACACGTATGCCATGATCCCCTACTCGCAGAAGCAGGTGCAGATCAACCGCGCCATGCGCCAGGGCAAGAAGGGAGGCGGCAGTTTCATCCTTGCGACGCAGCATGGCGACGACCTGGCCATCGAGTCTCTACGCAGCTTGCGCACCTCTCTGCACTTCGCCCTGCTCGATTCGCCCAACAACGTGGTGATGCTGACCGGCCCGACGCCCGGCCTGGGCAAATCATTTATCGCCATCAACCTGGGTGCGCTGCTGGCGACTTCCGGAAAGCGCGTGGTGGTAGTCGACATGGATTTGCGTCGCGGCCACCTGCATCGCTATATCGGTGTTTCGCACGATCCCGGGGTGACCGATTTTATCGCCGGGGATGCCGGCCTGGACCGGATCCTGCAAAAAACGGAAGTTGATCGTCTGCATTTGATTCCGCGCGGTACGACTCCGCCGAATCCGTCCGAGTTGCTGCTGCATGAGAAAACAGCGTCCCTCATCAAGCAATTGTCGGAGCTCTACGATCTGGTCATTCTCGATACGCCGCCGGTGCTGCCGGTGACGGACGCGGCGATTGTCGGACAACTCGCAGGCTGCACCCTGCTGATCCTCAAGTCGGCGGAGCATCCTCTTCCGGAGATCGAAGAGTCTCTCAAACGTCTTGCATCCTCGGGGATTCGGGTGCGGGGCGCGCTGTTCAACCAGGTGGGATTCAAGCCGGGAAGCTATGGTTATAGAAATTACGGATATACCTACTATAAATACGAAAGCTAGCTAGGGGGCACGATGGACGCATACTCACTTGTGCTGACGGGGCTCATGCTGGCTTCCGGCTTCATGGTGTTCTATGCCGTGCTGGGATACGGTTTGCTGGTGGTGCTTGTCTCGCGGCTGAAGGCCGCGCGAACGTCGCGGGCCAATCCCGCGGATGCATCTGTCGAATGCGGTTCCGAAGCCTTGCCGTCCGTGGTCGTGATGGTCAGCGCCAGGAACGAGGAACTCGTCATCCGGCAAAGGATAGACAACATCTTCACGCAGAATTACCCGGCGGAATTGCTGAGAGTCGTGGTGATCTCGGATGGCAGCAGTGATGGCACCGTGAGCGAAATCAAGAAGATTTCCGCGGACAACGACCGCTTGCGATTGATCGTCAACGAAATCGGCAAGGGAAAAAATCAAAGCCTGAACGATGCCGTCAAAGGCATCGACGCGGCCATCGTTGTTTTTACCGACGCCAACACAATATTTGAGGTCAATGCGATTCGCCATCTGGTGCTTGAATTGCACAATCATCCGCAGGCGGGTTGCGTCGGCGGCGTGGAGTTGCATGGCGCGGCGGCCAAGACGGGAAGCGCCTTTTCACGCACCGACGACCTGTATTTCGGCTGGGAAAACACCATCAAGCTCGCGGAAAGCGAGCTTGGCCTGTTCATGAGCGGAAACGGCTCCATCCTGGCTGTGCGCCGCGATCTGTTCAAGACCCTGCACAGCGGGTTTCCCAACGACTTTCAGACTCCGCTCGACGTCATTCTCCAGGGATTCAAGCCGAGAATGACCCGTTCTGCCATCGCATTTGAGAACTCCGCCCAGAACTCCTCGGAAGAGTTCGCACGGAAGAGGAGGATCGTGGCGAGAGCCTCCGCATGCTACCTCCATTATTTTTCGGCGCTCTCAAGCTGGCAGAAAGCCGCAATCGCGTCACACAAGCTGCTGCGCTGGACTCTGGGATTCTGGATTGTGATCCTGTTCTGCAGCAATTTGCTGCTGGTGACTTCAGGCAAAACCTTCCTGATCGTCGGCATGATGCAGCTTTTATTCTGGCTGGAAGCCTTGGTGGTCAAGATCATCAGACCCGCAGCGCTTCGGAAACTTCCCTTTTTCGCAGCACCATATTATTTCGCCGTGGTGATCTTTGCCGCGGCGCAGGGTTTGTGGATGACGCTTCGAGGGGAAAAGCTGGAACAATGGAGTTCCGCCCAGTCAACCCGGAAGGGCGCCCAGGCTGAAATCCGATCGAGATAGACGGCCACGCGAGTATCATGACCTCTGCGACGCTTCCCGAAAAATCCCTATTGGTGCTGGCGAAGGGATTTCCACCCGACCTGGGCGGCGTTGAAACATACAGCCTGGAGGTTGCCAGAGCCTACGCACGCGAGGGTTATCACGTGAGCGTGATCACTTCGCATTCCGGACCGGCGAGGCATTACGAACTCGACCGCATCCAGATTTGCAATGTTGGCCTAGGCTCGCAGATTCACACTGCATTTGGAATGCTGCGGGAACTTTGGGCCATCAAGGCGCGACAGTCGAGCTTCTTGCTGGTTCATGCAACAACCTGGCGCGCCGCTCTCCCTGCATTGATTCTGTGGCCCTCGCTGCCCATGGTGACCAGCCTGCATGGCAGAGAATTTCTTGCAACGCGTAATGTTGTGCTACGCAAAGTGATGATGGCAGTCTACACGCATTCAAGAAACCTGCTTGTCATTAGTCGCTATTCAGCTGACATGTGTCTTCAAGCTTTTCCGCGCTTGCGTACCAAGGCGCTGATTGCCTGGAATGGCGCAAGCTCATGGGCGGTTGAAGTTGGCGCAAGGCGTGACTACCATTTGAAGGACGGTGATGAGCCGAAGTCTCTGACCGTCGTGTGCGCGGCTAGACTTGTTGAGAGGAAGAATATTGAGCGCGCAATAGCGGGGTTTTCACGCGCAGCTCTTCGTCACCCGGGTATGAACTTGATGGTTGCAGGAGATGGGCCGCAGCGGGCAGAGCTTCAACAACGCGTTGCGGATTCCTTAATGAGTCCAAGGATCAAATTTCTAGGGCACATCCAGGGGCTGGAGCTACGGAGGCTCTTCGAAACGGCGGATGTGTTACTTCATCCCCACAGTCACGACCATGATCAAAATGACATTGAATCCTTTTGCCTGACCATTGCCGACGGGATGGCGGCAGGCTTAGGCGTGATATCCGGCAGGGACGGAGCCCCTTCCGAATACATTGTCGATGGCCTGTCGGGACTGCTCGTCAATGGGCAATCCATAGGGGCGATCGAGGACGCGCTTTCATTCATGTATTTGAACCCCGTCTTGCGAGGGCAAATGGGCAGGCGTGCGCATGAATTTGCATGCTCGAATTTTCATTGGGCCAAGCATGTTGCCCCAATCATCGCTAAATGCCTGCAGTGAGATAAGGCACGAAGACGGTGTCAAAGGCTGCCACGGGCCTCTCGACGTGGCTCAATCGGAACCGGCCTGGCCGAATTGCTTTGCCGAACGCCGCATGGCACTCATCAGAAGCCAATATTCGTTCAATTTGAGGTTCGTTCGGGCGTATCGATAGAACAGCAGGCGGCCGACCGGATTCCGGATGGCGCTCCTGAGGCGCTTAAGATCAAGAGCTGCGGCATTCCCTCCATTCGCGCCATAGCGCCGCTCAAATGCTGAAAGGTTGCGAACCACTCGGTCACTGAAGGAATCCGCTCCGGCAAGATGGCGCTTCCACGCCGCGGGGGAGAGAATTTTCTTTAACTTGCGTAGTTGCGATCGTCTGACGCTTGCGCCGATGGTGTTTGCAACGTGTTGGCGGTAGCGAACCAAGGGCAAATCCACGCACTCGATCGCGCCAAAGGATGACGCAACCAGGGCAAACCACCAGTCGTGCATCACAACCGTCGGTGGTATCGGCATGGCGCGCGTCAACAGCGCCCGGTTCAGCAACATGGCGCAGCCTGGAATGTGATTCGTCAAGAAGAAATCTGCAGGCCTGGTGCACCGCTTGGATTTTCCTGTCAGGCCAAAGAATGAGTTGGCGAGCCGCTGCAGGTTTTTGTCAACGACCTCAAGATCGCAAAATACCATGATCGGCGTAACAACTCCCTGAGCCTTTTCCAATTCATGCATTTTCTCCATCAGCAGCTGGATTTTCTTTTGGAGCCAGATGTCGTCTTGGTCCGCCAGGGTGATGTATGGACTTGTGCAGGCGTCCAGGGCCCTGGAAAAATTTCCGATGATCCCTTGTTTAGGGCCATGCGGCAGGATGCGGATCTTAAGTGAACTGTCGTACCGCTGAAGAATCTGCAGCGTGTCATCCGATGAGCAGTCATCGGAGGCGATGATTTCAAGCGGCCTCCAGGACTGAGCAGCCAGTGAGTCCAGGAGGTCCGGAAGGTATTGTGCGCCGTTGTAAGTTGCCAAAGCCACCGAAACGCAGGGATGATCGGCACCAACATCCGGACTCACGGCATCGGGTTCCATTCGCGACGATCCTTCAAAATGCCATTGGAGGCCCTGGATGCCACTATCTGAAGGCTATGATGGCATCGCGAATGGCAACCATGATCCCAGCGCCCATACCCGCCGTTTCCGAATAGATTCCGGAAGTGAGATTGGACATCCATTTCCTGAGTCTCGCCGATCGATTGTTGAAGTCAAACATATTCTGGCGCTGTGACATTGCAAAATGAAATCTTTTCCATCTTTCACGTGCGTTAGCCAGTGAACGGCAAACGGCCGCGTTGCCTGGGTTTGCAAGGATGGCATTTTCAAGCAGTGACAAACGATTGCGCGCAATCTCAAGATGGGCCGAGCTTCGCAGCCGGGCGTCGCTGCGGTTCATGGAAAGGATCGACCTATATTTTTTTGCGGTCCATACGCCTCCGCGAGAACCGAACACATTTGAGGAATGCTGACGATATTTGACCAGTGGCGTTTGAATGGCGAAAACGCCGCCCGCCGATGTGGCGAGAAAATAGGCCCAGCGATCGTGTGAAAGCGGTTTGGAAGGATTGAAGGGCTCGGGTCCACGTTGATCCGCAGGCATCAAATCGAGCAGATTCCGCCGGAACAGCACCGAAAACCCCATGAACACGCCCCAGGGTTCAAAGCGTAATGGGGCTAGGGGACCCGTGCGGCTGATGCCTTGAGCGAGATAGCCGACCGTGGCACCGGCCTCGTCGATCAGTTCCGCGGTATGAACGCTGAGCTGGATGCGATCATCCGCAAAGGGTTTTGCGCACTCCTCAAGCTTGTTCGGCAGCCAGATATCGTCCTGGTCACAGAATGCAAGCAAATCCCCTTGCGCCAAGGAAGCGGCGGAGAGAAAGTTGTCAGCATAGCCGACATTCACAGGATTCACCAAAAGCTTGATCGGAACAGGAGATGACCTTGAAAAATCGGCCACGATCTGCCGGGTGCCGTCCGATGAGCCGTCATCGGAAACGATGATCTCCAGTGGTCTGTGTGTTTGTCGGGTAAGACTCTCGAGTTGCCCGGCAATGAATCGCTCGCCGTTGTAGGTTGCCATGATCACGCTGACCGAGAGATGTGCGTTCATATCGATTGCCAGGGCCGGTCGGCGCCTAGGGCTTCCAGGCGATGGCAATGATGATGTCGGCGCGCTGCGGATGCTTGCGCACGATATTGTCCATGCGGCGGATGCGTTTCTTCCACTGATCCGTCAGCCAGGAGGAATCCAACTCTGCGGGAAACACATCATATTGTTGTGCAAGGCTTTGCTTCACAAAATATGCGGCGCAAGGGCGGTGCGCCTGAAATGAGATCCTTTCGAATCCGGCCTCGGACAGAATACGGGAGATGCTGTCGTGAGTGAACAGTGTCAAATGCCGCGGAGACTCCAGCCCTCGCCAATGCCTTCCAAATTCCTCAAAAGTAATGCTGTTCATGTTCGGTGTGGCGAGCCAGATTCGGCCATTGGGCTTGAGCAATCGGCGGATTTCGGACATTGCGCCAACGGGATCGTGCAGGTGTTCGATTACATGGCTCATGGTTATTTGTTCGAAAGAGCCCGATGGAAGGTCGATCGAAGGGAAGCCGGCCCGGCATACGTCCAGACCGCGCCGGCGCGCATTTTCGACAGCTTTAATGTCAGGATCGATGCCGGTGGCCTGATAGCCCAGATTCCGCGCTTCCAGCATGAAGCAACCGTCGCCACAGCCCACGTCCAGCAATCTTGCCGCGGGTTGCTGCGGCGGCGGAAGATGGCGGATATCCAGATCGACTTTCAAGGCCCGATCTGGCCGCATCCGCATTAGTGGGGCTCCGACTGACGAACTTGGCTGCAGCCGATGCCCAAACCGAAAGTTCAGATATCCATTGCGCAGCGCCGTTTTGAGGCGGCTGCGCGTGGAATTGTCCGGCGCTGATTCAATGGCTTCGTCATCGCTGAACGGCGACTGATGGGTGTAGTAGGTGGTGTAGGCCCGACCGATGGATGCTTGAGTTGGACGTGGGTCCAGATAGTCAACACCACAATCGGTGCAGTGCCATAACGACCATTTCCCCGGCGCCGTCCGGAAGCTCCAGTCCTCCAGATCAGAGTAACGCAAACTGCGCTTTGCGGACTTGCAAACTGGGCATAGATTTAGAGTACAAAGGTCCTGCGGCGGCCAATCGGCGCTGGGCATTGGCGCGCTTGCATCTGAAGAGCGGGTGTTCAAAGGAAAGTCACGCCGACGTATATGCAAAAGCAACCTGATGGCACAGCCGCTTGATCGTGTCATCGCGTGAATAAGCGTATATCGCGATCGCCGCGAATGCGCAGGCTGCCAGTGCCAGGCTGAGAAAGGTGCTCAGCGGAAGCAGGGTGGTGATCGCCAGGGCCGAGGCCAGGGCAAGGAGCTGCGGTAGTACCTTCTTTATGAAGTCTGCCGGGAACCCGGCGACCCAGAAAAGCAGGCCGGCATCAACTGCCACCCGCAGCAACCAGGCAATCGCGGCTCCGGGCAGCCCGAGCGTATGGAGCAGCAACCAAAGAACCGCAATGAACGGCAGCAACTCCAGCGCATGGAGCTTGGCGGTCAAATCCGGGCGGCTCTGACTCTGCAGCAGTGCAAATGGAATGAAGGCAACGCCGTTTACCCAAACGCCGAGCAGCAGGATTCTCAGAACGATGGTGGCCTTGTCCGCAAATTCGTGACCCAGCCATACATTCAATGCCTGCTGCGCGATAAAAATGCCCGGCACACAAATCATGGCCAGCACCAGCGATACCGTTTGTGTAACCATTTCGGCCCGGTGCAGGGCGTCCTGTTGGCCCAATTTCGAGATTTGTGGAAACAGCGCCCGCACCATCGCGGTGGGCAGGACGAGGACTTTCATGGCGAAATTGAACGGGATCGAGTATTGCGGCACCGACTGCACGCCAAAGACCGATCCAATCATGAATTGGTCAACGCTGATCAGGAAGGGTGCGAAAATATTGCTGGTGGTGACCCAACCGCCGTAGGCGAACAGGTCCCTCATCGTCGTCAGTCTGATTCCGGATTTCCAGCGACCATACACTTGCCTGAAGGAAAGAACTGCGATTGGGATCGTCGCAAGAAGACGGGTGAGCGCCGTTGCACCGATCACAATCTGTATGCTCGCGCCGAACAGATAGATGGCCAGCAGCGGCGCAATCTGAGCCAATGAGGCTCCCACAAGCTGGGTAATATTCAGCTCAAAGAATTTTTCGCGGGCTTCCAGAGCGCCTGTAAAAACCGCGCTTGTCGTGGACAGTGGAACGAGGCACGCGACCCAGGGGGTCGCGGCGCGAAGCTCCGCACGCAAGTCGGCCGGAATGTTGTTGAACGCGGTCAGGATCGGGTCGGCGAGAAAGAGAAACGCCAACCCGCCCAATATGCCCAGAAAGGTGTTGATGAGCAGGGCTGTCCAGAACAGTTCGGCTTGTCTTTCCGGAGCCTGGTTCTCACGGCGCGCCAGGCGGTTGGCAGTGGCCTTGGATAATCCAAAATCGAACAATCCGAAGTAGCCAAACAACAACCATATCAACGCTACAATTCCGTAGCGGGCCGGTCCTATTTTGCCAAGGTAAAGCGGGACTGTGAGCAAGGACAGGCCCATAGGCAATACAGCGCCTATGGCGTTATAAAGAGAATTCCTCGTCAGCGTCGATCTGTGAGGCAAGGCGTTCAAATCCCCCGATTTTTCAAGAAACGGCTGCGTTGGCAATTCGCTTGGTGGGAGGGATTCCGAGGCTTTGCCAGACTGGCAACGGTCTGCGCACAATCATATTCGGAACTTTCAGCACACTTCGGCTACTGGAGGTCGAGGCTCTAACCATAGCGAGCACAACCCAAAAGCTGAGCCCCGCGATCAGGAGGTTCTGCAAAAGGGTGACTTCAAACAATTCGCTGAAAGCAATAGTCAGCAACGACGCTACGGCAATCCGCTCGTTGGCGATATTGGTTCCTCGGGGAGACAGCATTCGCCACAAGGAAACAAGAAACAATGCCAGGAAGGCCAAAGCAAATACTCCGCCCTGCAGAGCGACCTGCAGATAGAGATCGTGGCAGGACCACTCCTGGTCGATCCCCGACGACTGCAAGAGGGTTTTGGCCTGGGCGTCGGCGCCCAGCCCCAGCCATGGGTGTTGAGAGATGGCGTCCAGCACCAGGGGCCAAATTAATTGCCGGCCCGTGTAAACGTTCAAGCCCGTAGTGGTACGAACATGGCTTTGCAGGAGGGAAAAGCTGCTCAGGTCCTCCAGGTGCAGATATGCCCAGAACAGGCCCGGCAACAGGAGGAAGATGAACGAAACGACTGCGATGGATTTGAGCCGCAATTTGTCGATCAGCGGCCACACCCCAAACACGGCGGTAAACAATATCAGGGACAACTCCGCTCCGCGGGAGTGACTCAAAACAACCTCTGCCACCGAAAGCATCCAGACTACTACCGCCAGGAACCGGTCAGCGAGCCGGTTCGAGTTGAAGTACAATATCGCGGCCAGAATGCAATATGAAAGCGCCACTTGGCCAAACGCGTTCTTGAGGCGCGCGACAGGGTCTTCGGCGACGCCGCTGTCCTCGCCGACCCGAAGATGCATCGCCAGGAAAACCACCATGACCGGCGCGAGCAGAAGATCGGCCATGAAGATTGTCCTGAGTGTCCGCACCGGCGACGCCTCGCGGCTGATAAAAATGAAAAAGCCGAAGGTGAGGAATAGTTGTGCGATGGTTTTTGCGCTTTGCAGGGTAGTGTGGCCGTTAAACAAGGAACTGATTCCGTACATCAGCGCCAAGAGCGCGAGATACTTGAGAGGACCGAACAAATCCTTTTCAAAAGTTGGTCTGTTTAGCAAGCTTATCACCAGCCCGGCAATTCCCAGGAACAAGCCGAAGACCGGGATCGCGCTGCTCAACAATTTGGAAGAGGGATCCAACGCGGCCAGCGCCGGGCTTGAGAGTGCGAAAAAGGCAACCAGGGCGGCGACGTGTTTCAGCATTTTTCTAGCGGTGTGGGTTGAATTGAAAGGACGGCCGCGGCGTGCGCTCAGTGAGCCGGTCCAGCGCGATCCAGACCAGGTGGAACAAGCTGGTCGGACGGCTGCGTACCAGAGCGGCAGCGGCGGTCCAGTCGCCAGAGGCGACCAGCTCCTTCAGTTTCCGGGTGGCCGGCCACGCGACGACGCGCGATCGGCGTGTTGCAATGAGGCGGCGCAGATGGGGCGTCATTTGCGGTCCGTAGGTCTGCAGCAGGAGATCGCTGCTTCTGGCGACCTGCTCGAAGGAAGGGGTGGTTCTTGAGAGATTCGAGGACGCGCCGCCGCGAGCGGTTCTGAGCGTGTAGTAATAATAGGGTTCGCAGTAGATGACGGCCTTGGCGCCATGAAACAGCAGCTCCGCGTAAAAATGGAAATCCTCGCCGTAGCGGATCGCGGGGTTGTAGCGAACCCCGCTTTGTTGCCAAAAGGTCCGGCGGATAATCGGCTTGAGCCAACCGTAGGTAAACGATCGTCCGGGCCGGTCGTAACGCAACAGGCTCGAAAGGTCCAGCTCCCGGATCGCCCGGCTGGACCGGAATCCCGTTCGCACCGGCTGGCCGTCATCCGGGGAGCATAGGATCTGGTTGTCGGCGATGAAGTCGACATTCCATTGCTCGGCAATCGGGATCAGGCTGGATAGCCGCTCCGGCTTCCACGAGTCATCCGCGTCCAGCACCGCGATCCACTCGCCGCACGCGGCTTGAAATCCGGCATTGCGCGCCGCCGCCGGGCCTTGATTATCGGGCAGGCGCAGCAGCCTGATGCGCGGGTCCGCCTCCGCCAGTTTCTCCATGACCGGCACCGTGGCATCCGTGGAGCCATCGTCGACCAGGATGATTTCAAGATCGCCCAAGTCCTGCCGTTGTACACTGCCGATTGCTTTGGAAACAAAAGCGGCCGCATTATAGGTTGGAATGACGATCGAAGCTTTCATCGACTTTGATGAGAAATATGCCTTTGAATCGGGATGGCGCGAACCGCAGCCGACGTCGGCGGTTTTTGTGCGAATTTTCAGTCAGACTTCGGTACTAAAGGCCAGTCCTATGCGTAACATATTTCACTTCGCCAGTGTAATCGCTTTTTTCCTCGTCGGTTTGGCGCCGCCGGATGCCCGTGCCCAGCAATCCACGGTCACCGTCGGCAGTGGCGGCACGCCGTTTACGGCGTTCTGGCATGTTCGCGGCAATGGGCCCAGGGATGGGGCCATCGACACTCCGTCCGCGGTATCGATCCAGGCGGACAAGATCGTCATTACGCCCCGGTACCAGGATGGCCAGTTTTATACCGGTTCGGCGACAACGGACGGAAACCTGGTCATCAAGAGCGGCTCGGTCGAAGGGCTTGCCCAGATCTGCACCAAGGCGGCGTTCCGATCCGCAATCTGGCTGCAGTCGCCCCAGAACAACGACAAGGGCGGGCAGATGGGGCCCGGTGCGGAAATCGACATCGCCGAGATCATCACCTCCGCGGTCAATCCAATCGTGATGCACAATGTTCACCGGGGCGGCTACGGCAGCCTGCATTGGACCACGGGCAAGATTGTTCCGCTGCCCAATCCCTGCCAGACGCATAGCTACAAATCGGAGTTCGGGCCGTTCGGATATCGCTTCTATGTCGATAATCGCTTGAATTACGAGACGGCGGAAAAGCCCAAGGATCCGGGCGCGGATGAGTACCTGATCTTCGGCACGGAGTTCAGGCCGGATATCAGCCGAACGGTGACACCGGGGCAAAACGTCGAACTCGGCCAGATTGTGCTGACTCAAATCAAGGTGGCGGGCGAGCTCAGCCTCAAGCCGGCACCGCATTAAGCTCTAAATCCTCGCCGTTTAGCGTTTGCGGATGGCCCAGCAGCGGTGCGGCGGCGGCGGACGCTTGAAATCCTCGTCCAGGGTCTGCGGCGTGATGTCTGCGATCTCCAGATCGGACAGCGCCTCCTGGTCCAGCTTGAAACGCTTGCGGTTGGTGGAAAAATACAGCACGCCTTGAGGGCTTAGCAGGCGCGCGGCGTGCTGCAGCATTTCCACGTGGTCGCGCTGCACGTCCAGCGTGCCGTCCATGCGCTTGGAGTTGGAGAAGGTCGGAGGATCGCACAGGATCAGGTCGAAGCGCGGCGGCGCGCTGCTTTGCGCCTGCTCCTTCAGCCAGGCCAGGCAGTCAGCCTGGATCAGGCTATGTCTGGCGGCCGGTTCGCGCCGCGGACGCTGCTGTTTCCAGACATTCTCCGGCTGGCGCCGCGTTGTCAGGCTGGCCTCCACGCCGTTCAGCGCCAGGTTGCGCTGGGCCCATTCCAGGTAGTTGGCTGAAAGATCCACCGAGACGGTGCCGTTGGCGCCGCCCCTGGCCGCATGCACGGTGGCGGTGGCGGTGTAGCAAAACAGGTTGAGGAAACGCTTGCCCTGGGCTTCCGCCTGGATGCGGCGCCGCAGCGGACGGTGATCGAGGAACAGCCCGGTATCGAGGTAATCGTCCAGGTTGATCCACAGGCGGCAGCCGTGCTCTTCCACCTGCTGGAAGTGCTCCTGCTCGCTTTGCCTTGCATACTGGTCGGTTCCCTTCTGCTGCTGGCGGATTTTGAAGTGGATGGCTGCGGCGGGGACGGCGAACTCCTGCTGGATCGCCGCCAGGGCCTCGCGCAGGCGGCGTTCGGCGCGCACCGGATCGATGGTTTTGGGCGCGGCGTATTCCTGGGCATGGACCTGCAGCGAGGCGGTGGGGTAAAGGTCCACGGCCAGGGCATAATCCGGTAAATCCGCATCGTAGACCCGGTAGCAGGAAACGCCGCTGCGCTTGGCCCATTTGCCCAGGTGCTTGAGGTTTTTGCGCAGACGGTTGACGAAATCCTCGCTGCCGCCGCCGGGGTTCATTGTGCCGGGTTCCGCGGCGGCCGGGGCCGGCACGTCGAACAGCAGGAGCTTGCAGGGCAGGTCGCCGTTGTAGAGTGAATACATTTTTTCGGCGCGCAGCCCCAGGCGCGGGCCCAGGTCCGGGCGGCCGGTGAAGAGCGCCGCCTGCCAGCCGCCGAAGTGCTGCTTCAGGGTGGCGCCGAACAGGCTGTACAGCTTGATCAGTTCCGCTTCGCTGCCCAGCCGCTCGCCATAAGGCGGATTGCTTACCAGCAGCCCCGGAACGTCTCCGATGGGGCGTGCGGTGGAGACATCAGCCTGCGCCCAATGGATGCGATCGTCCAGGCCGGCCAGTTCCCCGTTGCGCCGCGCCGAGCGCAGGGTGGCGCCGTCGATGTCCTGGCCATGCAGCGGCGGCAGCCCGGACAGGCCGCTTGCCTTGCGCTGTTGCGCCTCGCCCATGAGGCTATCCCAGGCGGTCCGATCGAAGTTGCGCAGCGCCTGGAAGCCGAAGCGCTCCCGCGCCAGGCCGGGGGCGATATCGGCGGCCATGAAGGCGGCCTCGATGACCAGGGTGCCGGAACCGCACAGGGGGTCGATCAGGCCGCCGCCGCGCCGAGCGATCTCCGGCCAGCCGGCGCGCAGCAGGATCGCCGCCGCCAGGGTTTCCTTCAGCGGCGCAGTGCCGCCGCGGGCGCGGTAGCCGCGGCGGTGCAGGCTGCCGCCGGAGAGATCCAGGCTCAGCGTGACTTTTGCTCCATTCAGGTGCAAATGCACCGGAATATCCGGATGATCGGCGTCCACGTCCGGCCGGCGGCCGTGATCGTCGCGGAAGCGATCGGCGATCGCGTCCTTGACCTTGAGCGCGGCGAAATGGCTGTGCGTCAGGGTTTCGGAGCGGCCCGCGACTTCCACGGCAAAGCTGCGGGCGGCGGAAAACCAGGACGGCCAATCGACCTGCTTGCTGGCCTGGTAAAGCTGGTCGGCATCGGCTGCATCAAAATGGGTCACGGGCAACAGGACCCGGCTGGCCAGGCGCGACCACAGGCAGATGCGGTAGGCCGAGGCCCATTCGGCAGCGCAGGCCACGCCGCCATTCTGTTCGCGGATCTCGCTTGCGCCCAATGCGCCGGCTTCCTGCGCGAGCAGGGGCTCCAGGCCGCGTGCGCAACTCAGGAACAGGGGGCTGGGTGCTGGAGAGGCCATGGGTATGAACGTATCGGAGACAGGGCTGGAACGGCGGCGCGGTGGAGCGGCGGCGGCCGCCGCGATGCCCCGATGGTGACGGGATCAAGCGGGGTGCTAGCTCCAGCCTCGCCCCGGCGCCGGCCGCGAGGCGCCGCGCCGCGTTTTCATGACATCATAAAGGTATGTTGCCGGACCTGCCCGCGGCTCTTTGCCCAGGGGCGGCTGCGGCGGCTGGATGGCGCTATGCAAGCCGTAATGCCCACAGTCTGGACGCGAGGTTTCGATGCTGAGTCGGAGGCAATTTCTGCAGGGGCTGGCGTTGTCCGGCGTAGCCGGCTGCGCAAGCAATTCGCGTTCGACCCTGGTGGACCCGGATTCGACTTATAGCCTGGTCTCTGAAACCTTTGCCAGCAAAGTGCCGCCGGCTGGCAAGTATCCGCTGACCACGGCCCAGATCCTGGATATCCCGTATGCCACCCTGGGTGTGCGCGTTGGCGAAAATCCGCGCGGGGTGATGGTGCTATCCACCATCGATGGCAAGGCCCATCAGTGGATTTCCAACGATTTCGTGTCGTTTGTCACGCTCGACGGCTGGCTGCTGAAGACGCATGGCCTGAAGCGCGACCTCGCGGCCACCCGCTGGCTGCCGGCCGCAGGCCAGAACCCGCTGGCCGCCTTCGGCCAGACCGGCGAGTTGCCGGCGCGCGGGGTATACCGGGAGATCGATCTGAAACATGCCGACGAGCGGGGGATCGCGGTGGAGTCGCGCTTCGAGAGCGCCAAGGACGAGACCATCGTGGTCCTGGGCGAGGAACACCTGACCCGCAGGATCGACGAAATCGCCAGCGTACGCGCCTGGCACTGGGAGGTCCGCAACAAGTTCTGGGTAGACCCGGAGTCCGGCAAGGTGCGCCGCTCCGTGCAGCAGTATTGCCCGGAAATCGCGCCGATCGAGATGGAGGTATTAAGGCCGGCCGCCGCATAAGCAGGCAAAGCGGCCTCCTAAAGCAAAAAAGCCGCCCATGGGCGGCTTTTTTGGGCTTGCTACAGCCTTATTTCGTCGTGGTGGTCGAGGAGCTGTTTGAATTGCTGGAATTGCCCACGATCACGGCTGCGGCCGCGGACGCCAAACCCACGGTGCCCGCGATGACGGTTGCAACAGAGCCGGTGGCGGTCTTGGAGCCCGCTTCATTGCTGCCGGCGTAAGGGCCGGGCGCAGGATCTGCCAGGGCGGCGGCGGAGATGGCGACCGCCCCAACAAGCAGCGACGCTGCGTTAACAATCTTGTTCATAAGGCTTCTCCATTTAACTGAGCAACATCTGTCCTTAAGCATCATTCTCTAATCGACAGCGCCTTGGCCTGCCGTGAGTTAGCCTCAGTATACCCGCATACCCACGCTCAAACAATTCAAGGCCGCCGGCACAAAATGCCGCTCGCATACAATCGATCATGCAACATGCGATTACCCAGCAAGTTTCCGGCCAGATTTACAGGATTCCGGGCCGTTCCGGAAGTCTGTCGGCTATCGATGCCAGGAAACTGATCCAGCAAGCCTGCTCAAAGGGCATTCCGCGCAGGATTTTTTTCCTTACGCATGCCAGAATGGCGTGAATTGTATGGCGATGACGGTTTTTAGATTCAAACCCGGCAAGAACGTTCCGGGAATGTCATGCCAGGGGCCGAACAAGGCGCGCATCCGCCGTTCGCCCTTCAAGGTGCAGCCCGTTCCAGGCGGAAGGCTGGGTGAGCCGGCCCGTGCGGTTTTGTGCGGTTCGGGACGTATTCAAGAACTTGCAGGGGTTTACTTTTGAGTTTTCGTCTTGCTTTGCCGATTGGTGCTTGCGGCCTGTCCGTGATCGTCGCATCCCTGCTGTGCGTGGTAGGGCAGGCCGACGCCGCGGAATTCGACGGCCTGTTCGCCGGCAGCGATGACTTTGGCGATGTGGGCCTGATGCAGACCCCCACGGCGCGCATGCGTGCCGACGCGGATTTCGGCGTTGGCGTGTCCACCGTTCGCCCCTACGACCAAATCCACATCTTTATGCAGCCGCTGCCGTGGCTGGAATTGGTGGGCCGCTATACGGATGTGACCAACGAGCCCTACCTGCCGCCCTCCCCCGCCACCGCCAACGAGCACTACAAGGACAAAAGTATCGATTTCAAGGTCAGGCTGCTGAACGAAGGCCGCTATTGGCCGGAGCTTTCGCTGGGCATCCAGGATTTTGGCGGAACCGGCCTGTTCTCCAGCGAATTCCTGGTTGGCAACTACCACTGGTATGACCTGGATTTCTCGTTCGGCCTGGCTTGGGGGCGCCTGGGTTCGGGCGGCAGCATCCACAACCCGCTCAGCATCCTTGATCCGAAGCACTTCGATATCAATCGCTACAACGACTCCTCGAGCAGCACCGCCGGCGGCCTTGGCCTCGGCCGCCTGTTCACCGGCGAAACCATAGGACCCTTCGGCGGCGTCGAGTGGAATACCCCGGTCAGGGGTTTGGCGCTGCGGCTGGAATACGACGGCAACGACTACCAGCACGAAGCCTTCGGCAACACGCAGAAACAGAATTCCCGCATCAACGAGGGGCTGGCCTATCGCGGCCTGCGCAACGTGGACGTGGGCGTCGCCTGGGAGCGCGGCGACAGGATCATGGCGCGCGTGGCGATTTACACCAACTTCAATTCGCTATGGCGCACCGCAAAGACGGCGGACCCTTCGCCCACGGCGCTGCCTAATCCGCCG
>CAJCJI010000265.1 GCA_903970595.1 Verrucomicrobiota bacterium | reverse complement strand
GATCGCCGGCGTAGCGCACGATATGGTGCAGATGCAGCTGCGGCACCTGGTTGCCGAGCGCGGCCAGGTTGAGCTTGTCGCCGCGGTAGGCGCTCATCAGCGCGCGCGACAGGGCTGTCGACTCGCGCAGCAGCAGCGCCTGATCGGCAAGCTCGAGTTCGTAGACCTCGCGCAGCCCCTCCCGCTGGGGCACCAGGATGAACCAGGGATACTGGGCATCGTTCATCAGCAACAGCAGGCCCAAATCGAAGCGCCCAAGCCGATGACAATCCCGTGCCAGCTGCGGATGCAGTTGGAAATTCATGCCGGCTTGCCGTCCTGCAGCGACACCACGGCCATGGTCAGGCGCGAGATGCAGACCAGGCGCTGCTGTTCGTCCTCGATGCGGATTTCCCAGACCTGGGTGGCGCGGCCGATGTGCAGCGGGCGGGCGGTGCCGGTGACGATGCCCCCGGTGGCGGCGCGCACATGGTTGGCGTTGATTTCCAGGCCCACGACGAACACCTTGGCGGGATCAGTGCAGAGGCTGGCGCCGACGCTGCCCAGCTCCTCCGCCAGCACGCAGGAGGCGCCGCCGTGGAGGCGGCCGAAGGGCTGCTTGGTGCGCCCGTCTACCGGCAGGGTGCCGCGCAGATAGTCCTCGCCGAATTCGGTAATGCGCAGGCCCAGATGCGCGCCGAGCGTGTTGGGGACGGGAAGGCGGTAGTCGGTCACCGGACCCAGGGTCACGGCTTGTTTCCAGATGGCCATTGCGGATTCGCGGCTGAGGGCTCCCGGGCAGTTTAGCCCAGGCCGGCAACACGGCGGCCAGAGCACTCCGCTAAACTCCCGCCATCGATTTTCTTGGATGTCCGCGAGCCGGTTCCAGCATGCCCCGCACCGCCCTCATCGCCGGCAGCACCGGCCTCATCGGCAGCTATTTGCTGCCCCTGCTGCTGGACAGTCCGGCGTATGGCAGGGTGATCGCGGTCACGCGCAGCCCGCTGCGGCAATCCCATGCCAAGCTGGCCAATCCGACCAGCGATTTCGAGCACCTGGGCACGCTGCGCCAGCAACTGGCCGCGGACGACGTGTTCTGCTGCCTGGGCACCACCACCGCCAAGGCGGGCGGCAAGGCCGGGCTGGAGCGCGTCGACTACCACATGGTGCTGGACCTGGCTCGCACGGCGCGGGCCGCGGGCGCGCAGCAATTCCTGGTGGTGTCGGCCGTCGGCGCGGCCTTGCGCTCGCCCGCCTTTTACTCGCGCGTCAAGGCGCGGATGGAACAGGGCGTGGCGGAGGCCGGGTTTGCCACGGTGCACATCCTGCAGCCTTCGCTGCTGCTCGGCCCGCGCGCGGAGCCGCGCCCGGCCGAGGATCTGGCGCAGAAGCTGGCGCCCCTGGTGGTGCCCCTGTGCATCGGCCCGCTGAGCAAATACCGGCCGGTGCGGGCCGAGGCGGTGGCGGCGGCGATGCTGGCGCTGGCCTTGCAGCCGGCCGCAGGCGTGCATATTCACCACTACCCGTTCAGGCCCTAGGTCCAGCTTACGATGTCGGCCGACGCTGCGGCAGTACACGGCAGCCGGCTGCTGATCGAACTGTTCGTCATGCTCGGCGGCGCCAAGCTGCTGGCGGAACTGTTCGCGCGCCTGCGCCAGCCCACGGTAGTTGGCGAAATCCTCGCCGGGGTGCTGGTGGGGCCGCAGGTGCTGCATCTGGTGGCCCCGTCCGAGACTTCGCAGGTGCTGGCGGAGCTAGGGGTCATCTTCCTGCTGTTCAACGTCGGGCTGGAGACCAAGCCGGCCGCTATCTTCAAGGTCGGCCCCACGGCGCTGCTGGTGGCGGTGCTGGGTGTGGCGGTGCCGATGTGCTGCGGCTTTGCGCTGATGATGGCCTGGGACGGCAAGCCGATGGAGGCGCTGTTCATCGGCACCGCCATGGTCGCCACCAGCGTCGGCATCACCGCGCGGGTGCTGTCCGGCATGGGCCTGCTCGATACCGCCGCCGCACGCATCATCCTGGGCGCGGCGGTGATCGACGACATCCTGGGCCTGCTGATGCTGGCCGCCGTCGCCAGTGCCGCCCAGGGCCGGGTCAACATCGCCGAGATCGCCACCACGGCGCTGCTGGCGCTGGGCTTCGTCGCCGCCATCGCCCTCCTCGGCGCGCCCGCGCTGACCCGCGCGGCGCCGCACTTTAGCCGTCTGCGCGCCGGCAACGAATTTTTCGTGGTGGCTGTGCTGCTGTGCTTCGGCCTGGCGCTGGCGGCAACGTATATCGGCGTGGCCGCGATCGTCGGCGCCTTCCTTGCCGGCATGGCCCTGGCCGAGGCGGTGGAGGGCAACCACGACGTGCACCAGCAGGTGCGCGGCGCCACCGAATTTCTGGTGCCCTTCTTCATGGTGAATATCGGCATGCAGCTCGATCTTGCGGTGTTCAGCAACCCGCACACATTGTTGCTGGCGCTGCTGGTGACGCTTTTGGCGGTATTGAGCAAACTCCTGGGCTGCGGTCTCGGCGCCCGGAGCCTGGGTCCGCGCGGCGCGCTGCAGGTCGGCGTGGGCATGGTGCCGCGCGGCGAAGTGGGCATCGTGGTGGCCCAGATCGGCCTGGGCGCGGGCGTGATCGGCCCGCCGCAATTCGGGGCGGTGCTGTTTATGGCCTGCGCCACCACGCTGATTGCGCCGCCCTTGATCCGGCCGCTGTTTGCGCGGGCCGCAGGCAGTGAGCCTTAGCTCTGTGCTATGGCTTCCACAATCCGTCTCAGCTCCGCCAGGTCTTTTGCCGGCAACTGCGCCAGCGCCGGTGGCGGCCGGTCGGTAATCTTATCCACCGAGGCCAGCACCTGCCGGCCCGCCGTGGTCAGCGCAACCAGCTTGGTGCGCCGGCTTTCCGGGTGCGGGGTCCGCGTCACCAGGCCATGCACTTCCAGGTCGTTGACGATCATCGTCGCCGCCGGTGCGTCGACGCTCAGTTCATAGGCCAGTTCGGCTAGCGTCCGCGGCTCGCTCTCGAGGCGCCACAGGGCGCGGGCGCGGCTGAACGGCAGCCCGGTCGCCTCGATCACCTTGCGCCGCCAGTCGCCGCGCGTGTTCATCACCAGCGACACCAGGATGTTCCAAGCGCGCTCGGCATCCTGCGGGGCCGTGTCCTTCATGCGGCGGGCTCCTGCAGCAGGTGGGCGATGCGTTCCGCGCTGAGCCGCGCCCAGACGCCGGTCGAGACCACTCCCAGCGCCAGCACCAGCAGGCCGCAGCCGCTCAGGACCCACCACACCGGGTGGCTCGCCTCCGGGAAGGCCGCCCAGTTCGCGCCGCTCCAGGCCTGCCGCCCGCCGACCAGCGCGCCGGCCATGGCCACGCCGATCGAAACGCCGACCTGCCGGCTGGTCGAGGCAATCGCCGCCGCCAGTCCCGCCTGCGCCCGCGGCATGCCGGACACTGCGGCATAAGTCACCGGCGCGTTGACCATGCCGAAACCCAGGCCGAACAGGCCCAGGCTCAACAACAGCAGCGGCAGCGGCGTGTCCGCCTGCAGCCGCGTCATCAGCAGGGCGCTGAGCGTCAGCATGCTGCCGCTGATCAGCAGCGAGGGCCGTGCTCCGCGCGCGCCCACCAGCCGGCCGGACAGGGGCGATACGATCATGACAACAACCGCCATCGGCAGCAGGCACAGCCCGGCGTGGAAGGGTGAAAGCGCGCGCACTTCCTGCAGGTAAATCGAACCCAGGAACAGGAAGCTGCCCATCGAGGCGAACATCAATACCGCGATCAGCGTCGCGCTGCTGAACGGCACGCTGCGGAAAAAGCGCGGATCGAGCAGGGGTTCGCGCCGCCTTTGCTCGTAGGCGATGAGCCCCGCAAAGGCCGCCGCCGCAATCAGCCGCGTGCCCGCGGCGAAGGCGCCGCCCGCTCTCGGCCCCTCGATCAGGCTATAGGTCAGCGCACCCAGCCCGATCAGCAGCAAGGCCTGTCCCACCGGGTCGGGGCGGCGCGGCTGCGGCGCGCGCGACTCCGGCACATAGCGCGCGGTCAGCAGCAGGGCCAGCCCCCCGATCGGCAGATTGATCCAGAACACCGCATGCCAGCCCAGGGTCTGCGTCAGCGCGCCGCCGATCAGCGGCCCCAGGGCCAGGGAAATGCCCGCCACGGCGCCCCAGATGCCGATGGCGCGCGCCCGCTCGCGCGGCTCGGGAAAGGTGTGCACCACGATCGATATGGCCACCGGGTTGAGCATGCAGCCGCCCAGGGCCTGGACGATGCGGGCGCCGATCAGAAAGCCCACGCTGTGTGCCAGACTGCACAGCAGCGAGCCGGCACTGAATAGCACCATGCCGATCTGGAACACACGCCGCCGTCCGAAGCGGTCCGCGGTAGAGCCGCCGAACATCAGGAAGCTGGCCAGCACGATGGTGTAGGCGTCGACCACCCATTGCAGCCCGGACATGCTCGCCTGCAGATCCTGGCGGATCGCCGGCAGCGCCACGTTGACGATGGTGGAGTCCATCGAGACCACCAGCAGGCTGAGGCAGCAGGTGGCCAGGATCACCATCCGCCGGGAAGTCGGCGTCGCAACAGTTGTATTCATACAACAATTGTATATTTACAAGTATTTAGGGTCAAGCCCCCTGCCCGTTCACTCGTTCCTGTCAGATTGAGAGGACTGCTGCGGCAAGCCAGGTTAGGGCAGCCGCGGGCATCACCCGCGGCCAGGGCTATTTTTTCGCGGGCGCCCGTTTGCGCGCCGGAGGCTTTTTCTTTTCCGGCGCCGCAGCCCGGAGAAGCTGGGCGCGACGGCGGAACAGTTCCACGCCGGCGCCGCGCGTTTCGTTGAAGATGTCGGGCTTGAGCAGGGAGACGCGCACGGCGTCGACGCGCTCGTCCTCGAAGCCGAACTCCACCAACTCGTCGGCCAGGGTTTCCAGCAGCGGTGTGTGCGGCCGCCGTTCCCAGGCGCGCACGTAGTTGCGCACGCGGTCGTAGTCGATCACCTCGTACAGGCCCGCCGGGCGGTAGGGCGGATTGAACGAATACAATTCCACGTCCACCCATAGCCGCGTCGGCTTTTCCGG
>CAJCJI010000264.1 GCA_903970595.1 Verrucomicrobiota bacterium | reverse complement strand
GTGCCCGCCGCTGTTGCCCGGTTGGCGCGGGAAAACCGGCGGGCACGGCCCGCCCTACGATGTTCACCCATGCTGGCCGGCGGGGACGGCGCCAGCGGCCGGCTTGCGCGACAGGCGGTTGTTGACCCGGTCCAGGTAAAGATAGATCACCGGGGTGGTGAACAACGTCAGCATCTGGCTCAGCAGCAGGCCGCCGACCATCGTAAAGCCCAGCGGGCGGCGCAGTTCCGAGCCGGTGCCGTGGCCCAGCATCAGCGGCAGGGCGCCGAGCAGGGCCGCCATGGTGGTCATCATGATGGGGCGGAAACGCAGCAGGCAGGCCTGGCGGATCGAATCCTCTGGGCTCAGGTGCTGCTCGCGCTCCGCCTGGATGGCGAAATCCACCATCATGATGCCGTTCTTCTTGACGATGCCGATGAGCAGGATGATGCCGATCAGCGCGATCACCGACAGGTCGAAGTTGAAGGCCATCAGCATCAGCAGCGCGCCGACGCCGGCCGAAGGCAGGGTGGACAGAATGGTCAGCGGGTGGATATAGCTCTCGTAGAGCATGCCCAGGATGATGTAGACCACCACCAGCGCCGCCAGGATCAGGTAGGGCTCGCTCTTCAGCGAGGCCTGGAAGGCCTGGGCGGTGCCCTGGTAGGTGCCGGTGACGCCGGGCGGCAGGTGGATGGCGGCGGCGGCCTTGTCGATCGCCTCCACCGCCTGGCCCAGGGCCGCACCGGGCGCAAGGTTGAAGGAGATGGTCACCGCCGGGAACTGGCCCTGGTGGTTGATCGACAGGTAGCTGACGTGCTGGGTATCGAAACGGGCGAAGGTGGACAGGGGCACCTGCTGCCCGGTCACCGGCGAGGTGATGTAGAGCTTGTTGAGGGTGTTGGGATCGGCCTGCAGCGCCGGCGTGACCTCCAGCACCACGTGATAGAAATTGAGCTGGGTGAAGAACTGCGTCACCTGGCGCTGGCCGAAGGCATCGTACAGGGTGTTGTCGATCACGGCCGGCTGGATGCCGAAGCGGGCGGCCTGGTCGCGGTCGATCACCAGCGAAAGTTTGCTGCTGCTGCTCTGCTGGTCGGAGGCGACGTCGCGCAGCAGCGGCAGCTTTTGCAGCGTGCCGAGCAGCTTGGGCGCCCAGGTGTTGAGTTCCTCCAGGTCGGCGTCCTGCAGCGTGTACTGGTACTGCGTGCGCGCCAGGCGGCCGCCGACGTTGACGTCCTGCGCCGATTGCAGGAACAGCGTCGCTCCCTTCACCTGGGCCAGCTGCGGCCGCAGGCGGTTGATGATCTGGTCGGCGTCGGCCTTGCGCTCGCCGCGCGGCTTGAGGCCGAGCACGGCGAAGCCGTTGTTGAGCGGCCGCGAGCCGCCGACCGAGGCGCCCCAGCTCGCCACGTCCGGGTCCTTGGCGATGACGTCGGTGAGGGCATGCTGCAGCTTCATCATTTCGGCGAAGGACACATCCTGCGACGCGTCCGACAGGCCCAGGATGATGCCGGTGTCCTGCTGCGGGAAGAAGCCCTTGGGCTCGAGCACGTACAACACCACGGTGGCCAGCACGGTGAGCAGGAACACCAGCAGGGTGGCGCGCTGGTGGCGCAGCACGGTGTCGAGGCCGCGCGTGTACCAGGCCAGCAGGCGGTCGAATTCGCGCTCGATCACCTGGTAGACGCGGCCATGCTTGACGTGGCGCTCGTCGCGCAGGAACAGGGCGCACATCATCGGCGACAGCGTCAGCGAGACGAAGGCCGACACCGCGATGGTCATGGTCACGGTGATGGCGAATTCGCGGAACAGGCGGCCGACGATGCCGCCCATCAGCAGCAGCGGAATGAACACGGCGACCAGCGACAGGCTGATCGACATGATGGTGAAGCCGATCTCGCCGGCGCCTTTCATCGCCGCCTCGTACGGCGACAGGCCTTCCTCGATGTGGCGATAGATGTTCTCCAGCATGACGATGGCGTCGTCGACGACGAAGCCCACGGCGATGGTCAGCCCCATCAGCGAGAGGTTGTCCAGGCTGTAGCCGCAGACGTACATCATGGCGCAGGTGCCCAGCAGCGACAGCGGCACGGTGACACCGGGAATCACGGTAGCCCAGAAGTTGCGCAGGAACAGGAAAATCACCAGCACCACCAGAGCGATGGTCAGCATCAGGGTGAACTCGACGTCCTCCACCGAGGCCTTGATGGTAGTGGTGCGGTCGATGACGTTGTCCACCTTGATCGAGGGCGGCACCGCGTTGAGGATGCTCGGCATCAGCGCGCGCACACTGTTGACCGTGTCGATGATGTTGGTGCCGGGCTGCTTGTAGATCAGCAGCAGGATGCCGTCTTTGCCGTTCTGCCAGGCGGCCACCTGGTTGTTCTCCGGCCCTTCCAGCGCGATGCCGATGTCGCGGATGCGCACCGGAGCGCCCTTGCGGTAGGCGACGATGACGTCGTTCCAGGGCGCGGCCTTGAGCAGCTGGTCGTTGTCGTAGATGGCGAAGCTGTTGCGCACGCCGTTGATGGAACCCTGCGGCGAATCCACCGTGGCGGTGCCGATGACGGTGGCCAGGTCCTCGAGCTGGATGCCCAGGGCGGCGATCTTGGCCGGGTCCACCTGCACCCGCACCGACGGCTTCTGCTGCCCGCCGATCGACACCTGGGCCACGCCGGGCAGCTGCGACAAGTGCTGGGCGATGACGGTTTCGGCGAAATCGTCCACCGTGGTCAGCGGCAGCACGTCGGAGTGCACCGCCAGGATCAGGACCGAGGATTCCGCCGGGTTGACCTTGCGGTAATTGGGCGGGGTCGGCAGGTTCTTCGGCAGCTGGCCGCCGGCGGCGGTGATGGCGGACTGCACGTCCTGCGCGGCGCCGTCGATGCTGCGGTTGAGGTCGAACTGCAGCGTCACCTGGGTGGTGCCCAGCACGCTGGTCGAGGTCATCTGGGTGACGCCGGGAATGGCCGAGAACTGCGTTTCCAGCGGCGTCGCCACCGAAGAAGCCATGGTCTCGGGACTGGCGCCGGGCAGCTGCGCCGTGACCAGGATGGTGGGGAAGTCCACCTGCGGCAGCGGCGCCACCGGCAGCAGGGGGAAAGCGACCATGCCCACCAGCAGGATGCCCGCCATCAGCAACGAGGTGGCGATGGGCCGCTGGATGAAGGGCGAGGAAATGCTCATGGCGCTCCGCCGGTCGCGGGGGCGGCCGATTTCTGTGCCGGTTTGTCCGCCGTGTCGGCGCTATTGCGCACCTTGGCGCCGGGCTGCAGGCGGTACTGGTTGCTGGTCACCACCTGCTCTCCTTCCTTGAGGCCGCCGCTCACCACCACGGCGGCGGCGGTCTCGTCGCCGTCCACCTGCAAGGGCCGCACCTCCACCGTCGAGTCGGGCTGCACCACGTAGGTGAAGACGCCGTTGGGGCCGCGCTGCACGGCGCCGGGCGGAATGGTCACCACATTCTGGCGGGTCTGCAGCAGAGCCTTGGCGTTGACGAATTCGCCGGGCCACAGACTCAGCTGCGCATTGGGGAAGATGGCCTTGACCCGCACCGTGCCGGTGGTGGGATCGATCTGATTGTCGATCAGCGAGACGGTGCCGTGGTCGAACTCGGTCTTGCCGTCGCGCGACACCGCCGCGACGCTGACGCTGCCCTTGGACATGGCGGTGGACATCGCCGGCAGCGAATCTTCCGGCAGGGTGAAGATCACCGCGATCGGCTGCAGCTGGGTCACCACCACGATGCCGGTGGTGTCGGCGGCGTGCACGTTGTTGCCCGGATCGACCAGACGGATGCCGGTGCGGCCCTCGATCGGCGAGGTGATGGTGGTGTAGTCCAGCTGGGTGCGGGCGCTCTCGACGGCGGCCTCATCGGTCTTGATCTGCGCCTCGGTCTGCGCCACCAGGGCGCGCTGCGTGTCCACCGTCTGCTTGCTGGCCAAGTCCTGCGGCGCCAGGACGGTGTAGCGATCCAGGTCACGCCTGGCGTTCTCCAGCAGGGCCTGGTCCTTGTCGCGGGTGCCGATGGCCTGGTCCAGCGCCGCCTGGTACGGCCGCGGGTCGATCTGCGCCAGCAGGTCGCCCTTGTGCACCGTCTGCCCTTCGACGAAGGCGACCTTGACCAATTGGCCGTCGACGCGCGGCGTGATGGTGACGGTGTAAAAGGCCTGCACCGAGCCCAGACCCTCGACGTACAGCGGCACGTCGGCGCGCCTGGCCGCGGCGGTATCGACCGCGATGCCCGGCGGCGTCTTGGACTGCGCTGCGGCGGCACGCGCCTTGGCGTGGTCGTGCCACCACCACCAGCCCAGGACCAGCAGCAGCGCCACGACGGCCAGCACGATCCGGGTACGGCCCGTCTGGCGCAGCGGCGCCGGCATGCCGCGCTGCGCCGGCTTGATCGAAGGGCCGCCGTCCTCTGTACTCATTCAACCAGCTCCTAGGTTTGTTGCCAGCCGCCGCCGAGGGCGTTGTAGAGGTTCACCAGGGCCTGCAGATGGGCCAGCTGCACCTGGGCCAGCGCGTCCTGCGCGGTGAACAGGGCGGTCTCGGTGTTCAGCAGGGTCAGCACGTTGATGGTGCCGGCGTGCATCTGCGCCTGGGCGAATTCGAAGGCGCGCTTTGCGGCCGTCGCGGCCTGCTGCTGGCGCTGCTCCTGTTCCGCCGTCTGCTGCACCGCTGTCAGCGCATCCTCGACGTTGCCGAAGGCCGAGATCACCGCCTTGTGATAATCCGCCAGCTGTTCGGCGTATTGCCCCTTGGCCAGATCTGACTGTCCTTGCAGGGCGCCGCCCTCGAACAGCGGTTGGGTGGCGCTGCCCAGCAGGGTGAACACGGCATTGGACGGATTGAATAGGTTCGACAGGGCGGTGCTCTGGTAACCGCCGCTGGCGGTGAGCGCGATGCTGGGGAAGAAGGCGGCGCGGGCTTCGGCCACGTTGGCGTTGGCCGCGACCAGCTGCGCTTCGGCCTGCGCCACGTCCGGGCGGCGCGCCAGCAGACCCGAGGCCAGGCCTTCCACCACCTGCGGCCGCGACAGGTCGGCCAGGCCGCCGGCGGTGACGTCGATCGCTTCAGGCTTGCTGCCGAGCAGGATCGCCAGGGCGTCGACGCTCTGCCGCAATTGTTCCTGCAGCGGCGGGATGGAGGCGAAGACGGTGGCGACGGTGGTCGCCTGTTGCGCCACGTCGAGCGCGGTGGCGGTGCCGACCTGCTGCTCCAGCTTGAGGCCGTCGAGGATGGTCTGCGCGGCTTCGAGGTTCTTTTGCGCGATGCCGATGCGGTCGCGCAGTTCCAGTGCCTGGAAATAGGTATTGGCCACCCCGCTCATGACCGTGAGCTCGACGGTGACGCGGTCGAAGCGGCTGGCCGCCGCATTGGCCTTGGCGGCCTCCAGGGCGGCGCGGTTCTTACCCCAGAAATCCAGCTCGTAGCTGGCGCTGAGCATGGGCGCGTACAGGGGATAGGTCTTGACCGCGCCGCTGGAGGTGGAGCCGCGCTGCTCGCTGGCCTGGAAGCCGGCCTGCAGCGAGGGCAGCAGCGGCGCGCCGGCGATGCGCGCCTGGGCGTCGGCCTGCCGCACGCGGGCGACGGCGGCGGCGATGTCGTCATTGGCTTTCTGCGCCTGATCGATCAATTCATCCAGCCGCGGCGAACCGAAGCCGCGCCACCAGTCCGCCGAGGGCCAGGCGGCGGACTGGTTGTCGCCTTCGCGCCAGGCCGCCAGGGCGGGCACTTCCGGGCGATGGTAGTACGGCCCCAGGTTGCAGGCGGCCAGGGACATTGCGCAGCAGGCGGTCAGCCAGGAGCGGCAGCGGCAGGAAAATTTCGGCGGCGGAGCGGAGCGTCGAGCGGTCATGCCGGGAGCTGGACTGAGGGCGGCGGCAACTCTACGCGCGGGCCGCTGTGGGGGCATTGGCGAATCATTAAATTGTGTTAACCCGGCGGCGGCGGCCAGGGCGCTGTGCCGGGCTTGCCGGTGCGGCGTCGAATGGATCAAAAATTTATTCTATACAGGGATTTGCGGCAGGCTGTGCGAGCGGTCACATCCCATGAACAGCGTTTATTTAATATGCCTTGCAACACCTCCGCTCCACGCAGCACGGCATTGCAAGGGACGCCCGCCATGATCTTCCTGACCTCCGATGAATTGCTCATTTGCCAGTTGCTGGACCCGGCCACCGCGCGCCGGCTGGTGATCGGCCGCACCGGACGGGCCTTTGTCTGGGACCCGCTGGCCAGCACCCGGGAAGTGCCGCTGGCGGCGGCGCGCGCCCTGGCGGCGCAGGGCATCGTTGACGCCAGGGGGCGCATCGCCGCCGAACACCTGGGGCTGCGCCAGCAGCGCGGGACTGCGCAGCGCATGCCGGCACCGCAGCCCGCGCCGCAAGTCCCGGCGGAAGTAGATTCCGAGGACGAGATGCCGGTATTCGATCGCACCCTGCCGGTGGGTCTGACTCACGAGGGCTTGCGGGCCTTGGGATGAGGGGTGAGGCGCCGCGCGAATGACTCGATGTCATACGCGCGGCCCCGACGAATTCGCCAAAGCAAAAACCGGCCAGGCGCTTCAAACCCCTGGCGGCGCGGGTGCGTCCTAAAGCTTGCTACCATGCCGCTGGCCTGCATCCGGCCAGTTCGCTTAGGGCCACACCAACCAGAAGGGGCACCTGTGTCGATATCTTTTGGCAACGCCGCAATGGAGCGCGTTGCGCTCCGCCCTATGCTGTTTCTGCTCCTGTTGCTTTGCATCGGCGCCGGCACAAGCCCGGCGCGGGCCGAGGGCGATGCCACGCTGATGCGTTTTCCGACGCTGCATGGCGATACGGTGGTGTTCGAGGCCCACGGCAATCTCTGGCAGGTGAACCGCGCCGGCGGCAGCGCCACTCGGCTGACGGCGGAGCCCGGCTTCGAGTATATGCCGCGCTACTCGCCCGACGGCCAGTGGATCGCCTTCACCGGGCAGTACCAGGGCAACCGCGATGTGTACGTGATTCCGGCCGGGGGCGGTGTGGCCCGCCGCCTGACCTTCCATTCGGACATCGCGGCCGAGATGCCCACCCGCCAGGGGCCGGACAACATGGTGGTGGGGTGGACGCCGGATTCCAAAAACATCGTCTTCATGTCGCGCCGCGAAGCCTGGGAAACCCGCATCGTGCGCTTGTTCACGGTGCCGCTGTCCGGCGGCATGGCACAGCGCCTGCCGCTGGACCGGGGCGGCCTGCTCAGCTACAGCCCCGATGGAAAGCAGATCGCCTTCAACCGCATCTTCCGCAACTTCCGCACCTGGAAGCGCTATGACGGCGGCCTGGCCCAGGACCTCTACACCTACGACTTCGACAGCAAGAAGCTGACGCAGCTCACCGACTGGGCCGGCACCGAGACGGCGCCGATGTGGTACGGGCGCACGATCTACTTCCTGGCCGACCACGACCAGAACCGGCGCGAAAACATCTGGGCCTACGACCTGGATACCAGGCAGTTCCGCCAGCTGACGCACTTCACCGATTACGACATCGATTTCCCCTCGCTCGGCGACAACGGCATCGTGTTCCAGCAGGGCGGCAGCCTGTATGTGATGGACCTGCCGGGCGAGCAGTTGCACAAGCTGGAGACGCGCGTGCCCGACGATGGCCTGCATACCAGCCCGCGCTTCGTCGACGCGCGCAAGGTCTTGCGCGACAGCGACGCGGCGCAGCAGACCGACTACAACCTGGCGCCCAACGGCAAGCGCGCCGTGTTCGCCGCGCGCGGCGACCTGTTCACGGTGCCGGCCGAGCACGGCGATACGCGCAACCTGACTGAGACCTCGGGCGCCGACGAGGACCATCCGGCCTGGTCGCCGGACGGCAAGCTGATCGCCTACACCACCGACGGCAGCGGCGAGCAGCAGATCGCGCTGCGGCCGGCCGAGGGCGGCGAGGAGAAGCTGCTCACGCATTTCAGCGCGGGCTATTTCTATCAGCCGCTGTGGTCGCCGGGCGGCGACCACCTGGCGTTTTCAGACAACGAGCACCGGCTGTGGCTGCTGGATGTGGCCGGGGGCGAACCGCGGCAGGTGGCGCAGGACATCTACCAGGAGATCCACGACTACGCCTGGTCGCCGGACGGCCGCTGGCTGGCCTATAGCCTGACCGACGCGAGCCAGGTGCACTCGATCTGGCTGTACAGCCTGGATTCGGGCAAGGCGACGCGGGTCAGCGCGGCGCGCGACAACGATTTCGGGCCAAGCTTCGATCCTGAAGGGCAGCATCTGTATTTCATCTCCACCCGCCACGAAAATCCGGTGTTCGCCGACAACGAGTTCAACACGGCGATGCTCAAGAGCAACGGCGTCTACGTCGCCACGCTGCGCGCCGATGCGCCCTCGCCGCTGGCGCCGCGCTCCGACGAAGGCGTTGTGGAGAGCGACAAGAAGGACGGCGACAAGGACGACAAGGACAAGAAAAAGTCCGGCGATGAGGCGGACAAGAGCGGCGGCAAGGAAGGTGATAAGAACGACGACAAGGGCGGCTGGAAGCCGTTTGCGTCCAGCCCGATCCGCATCGATCTGGAGGGTCTGATGCGGCGTGCCGTGCCGCTGCCGGTGACGGACGCGGAAATCGGCGGACTGGATGTACGCAAGGGCAAGGTGTTCTATCTCACCGTGCCGCTGCAGACCATCGACGGCAAGCTGCCGGGAGAGAAGTCCGCTTTGCACGTATACGACATGAAGGAGCGCAAGGATGCCGTGGTGGTCGAGGAACTGGACAGCTACAGTCTTTCCGCCAACGGCGAGAAGGTCTTGTACAAGAAGGACCGGGACTTCAGCATCATCGAGGCCAAGGAAAAAGGCGAGAAGAAGGCGCTGGACCTGTCGCACCTGCGCACGCGCGTCGATCCGAAGGCGGAATGGCGCGAGATGTTCGAGTCCGCCTGGCGGCTCGAACGGGACTTCTTCGTCAACCGCAAGATGAACGGCGTGGACTGGGACGGGGTGCGCCGCTCCTATGAAAAGCTGCTGCCGCTGGCCGGTTCGCGCGAGGACCTGAACTACCTGCTCGGCGAGGTCCAGGGGGAATTGAGCAACTCGCATACCTATGTCGGCGGCGGCGACCAGGACGACCCGACCGAGCCGGTGCCCACCGGCCTGCTCGGCGCGGACTTCGGACTCGACGCCGCCTCGGGCCGCTATTACTTCGCCACGATTTATGCGGGAGACAATACGCGCGCCGAGTACCGCTCGCCGTTGACGCAGCCCGGCCTCAAGGTGGAACAGGGCAATTACCTGCTGGCGGTGGACGGACACGAGTTGCAGGCGCCGGCCGATCCCTACAGCCTGTTCGTCGGCAAGGACCATGGCACGGTCCGGCTCAGCATCGCCGACGCGCCCGGCGGCAAGCGCCGCGAGGTGGTGGTGGAGCCGGTGAAGCGCGAACTGCCCCTGCGCGAGCAGGGCTGGATCGAACACAACCGCGAACTGGTGGACAAGCTGTCCGGCGGCAAGGTCGGCTATGTGTACCTGTCCAACATGGATGCGCTGGGCATGAAGCAGTTCGCGCGCCAGTTCTACAACCAGCTGGACAAGCAGGCCCTGCTGGTGGACGACCGCTGGAACGGCGGCGGCTTCATCGACCAGATCCTGCTGGAACGCCTGCGCCGCGTGCTGGTGGGGCTCGGCACCGACCGCGAAGGCGGCGTCGATACCACGCCGGCGCAGTTGATCGACGGCCCCAAGGCCTGCCTGATCAACCACTACTCGGCTTCGGATGGCGACATCTTCCCCTTCTTCTTCCGCAAGTACGGCCTGGGACCATTGATCGGCACCCGCACCTGGGGCGGCGTGCGCGGCATCCGCGGCGAGTGGCCGCTGCTCGACGGCGGCTACATCACCATCCCGGAGGAAAGCCGCTACGGTCTGGACTCGCAGTGGGTGATGGAGAACCGCGGCGTGGCGCCGGATATCGAGGTGGAGGACTCACCCGAGATCCTGGCCGGCCACGACGCTCAGCTGGAAGCCGGCGTGAATTACCTGATCGAGCAGCTGAAGAAAAAGCCCGGCGGCCTGCCTCCGCCGCCGCCGCTGGTACCGGCGTATCCGCCGCCGGGGCATGAGTGAGCGGCGACCGGGCGCGTTCACCTGGCTTCAGTACCTATCGACCACCAGGGAGCTTTCGATTTCGCTCCAATCCGCGGCATTTGAGCCGCGCATGAAGGGACTGTCGGCTGGTGCGCCTCTGCCCTGCACGCGTGCGCGCAAGGCGGCAGGGGCCTTGGCCGCCCAAACCGAACGTGGGTCGAGATAAAGGGCCACGGATAGGGCATCGGTACGTTCCTTGTCGTTGTCACCCAGGTAGGCGACCAGGGCATGACCGTAGGCCTGGGTCGGCTCGATGTGACGCAGCGGGCGGGCCAGCCGCAGCGCAGCCTGCCGATAGCGATCGTCGCCGGTGGCCTCGAACAGCAGCGTGCAGGTGTTGAGGTATTCGTAGGCGGTCAGGGGAAAAGGATCATTGTATGCCCAGTCATGGAACGCGCCTTCCAGCAAGTTCAGCGCGTCGGCGTGACGCCCGGACATTGCCGCAAAAACCGCACGGCCCAGCTTGATCGGATAGGACTGCTCGTTTTCCGGCAGGCCGTCGAGAAACTGGCTGTAGCCAAGCGTGTCCCCGGTCTTGGCGGCGGCATAGGCGAAGTACGGAACGACAAAATTCATGCTGCCTTTTTCGATCTGGTAAAAGGAACTCAGGCGGTCAAAGGCGGATACGCTTTCTTCGTAACGGCCCGATTGCACCGCCTGCATGGCCTGGGCAGCCAGAGCGTACCGATCCGGCACCGCTGTGCCCGGAGCGAGCTTCTGCCGGCGGACCTTGCCAAATCCGCTTGGCCCTATCGCGCCGCTCTGGCCTGAAGCGGGTGACCCAGGATAAACCGAGCCGTTCGGGTGCACGACAGCCCCAGCGGTCGGCGCAAGGGCCTGCATGAAGCCTGCGAATTCCGCGCTCGGCATCCGGTCGACGACCTGACTCAGAAACGCGAAAAGCCGCAGGTGCTCGCGATCCTCCTCATCCTGCAAACGAACCATACGGTCGGCATACCATTTTGCCAACTCCACGTCTCCGACTCCCGCCCTACGATGTGCGACCATCGCCGCGGTCCACACATCGTTGACCTCGTAGTGTCCGGTGACCTGGTCGAATGCCTTCCAGGCTTGGTCGTCCAACCCGGCCGCGAACATCATGCTGATGAATTCGCGATAGGCGGGCATGGCATTGTAGCGATGGGCGACTTCCGCAAACCAGCCTGCCGCCTCCGCATATTTCTGGTCAAGCTGCGCCAGGTGCGCCGCTGAATAACCGCTCTCTCCCGATCCGGTATGATAATCGACGCCTTTCTGCAGCAGAGGCCTTGCCTGCTCGAAAGCCCCGAGCCAGAACAAGCTATGACCCCAGGCTGAGACGTGGTTGGACAGAGCCACCGGGTCATTTGGATCACTCTCGCCAAATGGAGGGTACGACAGCACGGTCTGCACAACATCGGAATAGGCGTCCTTCCTTATTTGCACCCGGCCCAAAGCGTTGTATAGCTTCCAGTTGTCTGGGTCGCGTGCAATCTCGGCGCGCAAGGATTGCGGCGACTTCTGGGCATCGCTCATATTGTCAAGACGCAGCGACGTGGCGTAAGGGCCGCCGATAAAACGCGTATCGAGTACGGCGAGGTATCGAGCGCGTTCCTCCGGCTTGCTGGTTTTGATCAGATCTGCGAGGGCGTCCGAGTTCTCGCTGCTGAATGCAAGACGTGCTTCCGCAGTGGGAACATGCAGATTGGCTTGCCAGTATTGCCGAATCGGGTAGTCATCGGTGAATTTGACCAAATAGTCCAATGCCGGATCCTTCGGTTCCTGGTACATATATGAAAGCATGGAGTTGATGTCCGGGGACTGCGACTGATCCCACCAGGCGGAAAGCCGCGCGGCCTGATGCATCTTCTGGTTTAGATCTTCCCGTTTATCGCGGCGGACCTGATACATCAGAGCACTATAAATGATGGCTCGCGTCTGCTCGGCGCAGGGACTGCCCGCCAGTTCGGCGTCATAGCTGTTCAGCACCTCCAGGGCGCGGTCATAACGGCCCTGCGGGTCGATATAGTAATAAGCCTGCCGACCCACCGTATGCTCGATGCGGCTGTCGAGCAGATCCAGCAGGTCCGATGCGGCCGGCGCGGCGGAAAAGGATTTGCAACACCAGCGTTGCGGCTGCTGTTCGACCAGGCGATGAACCTGGCGCAGCGGTTCCAATTCAAGTTCAGGCCGGTCGAACAAGGCCATCAGCGTGCCTCCGATCGGGATATCAGACATCTGGAATCCGGGAATCGGCAGGTGCTGGTCGAGCAGCGTCTTGAAGTCGCCCGTACTGCTTAGACTCCAGCGATCCAAATCGTGCAGCCGCCGCTCGACAAATGGGGCAAGAGCGGATTGGGTGAACAACTGCATCACCCGCCCTTCGCTGCTGCGTGGGTCGCGCTCATACTCAAGTTCCAGATCGTGCACTTCCAGTCCCAGGCAGAATCGATCCCACTCGCCCTGCACCTGCGCCAGCGCCTGGCGGGCCTGCGGCAGATTGCCGTTGAGCACGGCACGCAAGCCTTCGGCTTCCGCACCGGTATCGTCCTTGATCTGCGCCAGCGCCAGCGGCCTTTCCTGCAAATGGAACAGGATGCGTGCGCGCAGGCGCCTGACGGCTGGATCCTTCGCGTCCGCGGGCTCCAGCGCAACCCAGGCTTTGGTAAAAAGCCGCTCGGTGGCACGCCATTCAAGGTTGGGCGCCAACATGCCCAGGAACGTCAACTCGGCCGATTGCCCCAAGGAATCGGTCGGCATGGCAGGACCATCCGGCCGCCCCAGAAATCCCTCCACCGACGCAGGCAGATGCTCTGGCATTGCTCCGGAAGCGGTTGGGGCAGGCTTGGCGCCGGTGTCGATG
>CAJCJI010000263.1 GCA_903970595.1 Verrucomicrobiota bacterium | reverse complement strand
GGAACTGCGCCTTGAGCCCGCGCGCCGCCAGCTGCGCCTCGATCTGCGGACGCACGCCGTGCACCAGCACCAGCTTCACGCCCAGGCTGTGCAGCAGGGCGCGGTCCTCGCCGGAAAGTTGCAGCGAATCGCTTTTTGCCGCCAGCAGGCGTTCGGCTTCGCCCAGCGGCAGCTGGCCGGCGTCGCCGGTCTCGTCCGCCAGCTTCCAGTGGTCGGGATCGGAATTGAGTACGAACACCAGCTTGTCGGCCGCAAGGCCGGTGGCCACCGCCTGCGCCACCTCGCCTGCGCGCAGGTTGAAGATCTCGCCGGTGAGGGAGTAGCCGATCGGCGACAGCACCGCGATGCGGTCCTGCGCCAGCACCGCCTCGATGCTGGCGATGTCGATGCGCCGCACCTCGCCGGTGAGCTGGTGGTCGATGCCTTCGCGCACCCCCACCGGCCGCGCCGTGACCCAGTTGCCGCCGGCCACCTTCAGGCGCGCCCCGCCCATCGGCGTGCTGGCGAGGCCAGTGCTGAGCTTGGCTTCGATCTCCATGCGCAGTCCGCCCACGGCGGCCTTGACGCATTCCATCGCCGCCGCATCGGTGATGCGCAGGTCGCCGTGGAACTGCGCCTTGAGCCCGCGCGCCGCCAGCTGCGCCTCGATCTGCGGACGCACGCCGTGCACCAGCACCAGCTTCACGCCCAGGCTGTGCAGCAGGGCCACGTCGTAGATCAGCCGCTCGAAATCGGGGCGCAGCGCCGCCTCGCCGCCGAAGGCGATGACGAATACCCGCCCGTTGTGGGCGTGCACGTAGGGAGCGGCGCCGCGCAGGGCGGCGACGAAGTCCCGGCCGCTGGCGGCCGCCGGCTTGGGAGCGGTGTCGTTCATGGGCGAGGATTTTAGAGCTTAATTGGAGAGATGGCGCGCCGGCGCCGGCCCGGACCGGCTTTGGGGGCGGCCTTGGCCGGCTGGCGGACGCTATACTATCGCCCATGTCTTCGATGCAGCATTACTCCGATCTCGCCGCGGTACTGGCCCAGGTGGGTTACCGCGACGATGCGGCCGCATTCCACGGCGCACTGTGCGGCGCCTTGTGCCGGCAAAAGCCCGAGGAGATCGATCCCGTCGCCCTGCTCAACGACGAGGCGATCGATCCGGACCCGCAGGCGCGGGCCGAATTGCGCCAACTATGCGAGCAGACGGTGTCGTCCCTGGCCGACATGCAGGCCGGCTTCATGCCGGTGCTGCCGGAGGACGGCGTCGGCCTGGGCGAGCGCGCGCGAGCCCTGGGTGCCTGGTGCGAGGGCTTCCTGTTCGGGCTGGCCGGACGCATCAAGCTCGATTTGCGCAGCTGTACCGACGAGGTGCGCGAGATCGTCAAGGACTTCACCCAATTCACCCGCGCCTCGCTCGATGCCGGCGACGACCTCGAAGTGGAAGAGGGAGCCTACGCCGAGCTGGTGGAGTACATCAGGGTCGGCGCGCAGCTGGTGTACATGGAGCTGCATCCGCGTCCGCAGGCCGCGGCGATGCATTCGAAGACCTTGCACTAGACAGCCTCCAGATCCACAGGTCCGCCGATGCCCATCCCCAGCCCAGCCGAACTCGCCGAACACGCCGGCCGCCGCGCCCGCCTGATGCAGGCCATCGGCCCGGACGGCGTGGCCGTCATCCCGTCCTCGCGCGAACTGATCCGCAACCGCGACGTGCACTTCAAGTTCCGTCAGGACTCCGACTTCTGGTACCTGACCGGCTTCAACGAGCCGGACTCGGTGGCGGTGCTGGCGCCGGGCCGCAAGGAGGGGGCCTTTCTGCTGTTCGTGCGCGAGCGCAACAAGGAACGCGAGATATGGGACGGCCGCCGCGCCGGTCCGGAGGGCGCAGTGGCCGAATACGGCGCCGACCAGGCCTTCAACGCCGCCGAGCTGGAAAGCATGCTGCCCAAGCTGCTCGAAGGCCGCGGCAAGGTGCACTACACGCTGGGCGAGCATCCGGCCTGGGATGCCCGCATCACCGCCTGCGTGCGCGAAATCCGCGAGATCTCGCGCCGCGGCCCCTCGGCGCCCACCGAGTTCGTCTCGCTCGACACCACCCTGCACGAGCTGCGGCTGATCAAGTCGGAAGCCGAGCTCAAGCTGATCCGCCATGCCTGTGAAATCTCGGCGCAGGCCCATGTGCGGGCCATGCGCGCCACCCGGCCGGGCGGCTGGGAATGGCAGGTGGCGGCGGAGATCCACCACGAATTCGAAAAGAACGCGATGGAGCCGGGCTACGGCTCCATCGTCGGCGGCGGCGACAATGCCTGCATCCTGCATTACAAGGAAAACGAGATGCAGCTGCGCGGCGGCGACCTGCTGCTGATCGACGCCGGCGGCGAGTACCGCGGCTATACCGCCGACATCACCCGCACCTTCCCGGTCAACGGCAAATACAGCGGCGCGCAAAAGGAAGTCTACGAGGTGGTGCTGGCGGCGCAGCTCGCCGCCATCGAGGAACTGCGCCCGGGCAACAGCTCGGCGCGTCCGCACGAGACGGCGACCCGCGTGCTGACCGAGGGCCTGGTGGCGCTGGGCCTGCTGCACGGCGATCCGCAGGCGCTGATCGAAGCCGGCAAGCACCGGCAGTTCTACATGCACGGCACCGGCCACTGGCTCGGCATGGACGTGCACGACGTCGGGCGCTACAAGCTGGACGGCCAGCCGCGGCCGTTCGCGCCGGGCATGGTGATGACGGTCGAGCCCGGCCTGTACATCGCGCCGGACACCGCCGGCGTGGACCCGCGCTTCCTCGGCATCGGCATCCGCATCGAGGACGACGTGCTGGTCGGCGAGCGCGGACCGGAAGTGCTGACCGGGGGCGCGCCGAAGCAGGTCGCCGCGGTCGAAACGCTGATGGCCGGCTGAGCCGGCGGCCTGGGCACCGGCAATGAGCGACACGTCAATGACCGGCACCCTGGAACCGGGCTCGGTGCTCCCGGCGGCGGCCGGTGTCGCAGCGTGCCAGGACTGCGGCGCCCCCATCTCCGGCAACTACTGCTCCAACTGCGGCCAGGAGACCAGGATCGAAGTGCCCTCGGTGCGGCAGTTCGCGCACGAGCTGATGGACCAGTACATCGCCGTCGAGGGCAAGCTCGGCCGCACCCTGCGCGTGCTGCTGAGCCAGCCGGGCCAGCTCACCCTGGATTACGTCCAGGGCCGGCGCCAGCGCTATGTGCGGCCGCTCAAGCTCTATGTCAGCGTCAGCGTGGTGTTCTTCACCCTGCTTGGCGTGCTGCCCGATTCGATCAACCCGTTCATGAAGTTCGATTCCAAGGACCAGAAGGAAGGGGCCAAGGTCGTACAGCAG
>CAJCJI010000262.1 GCA_903970595.1 Verrucomicrobiota bacterium | reverse complement strand
ACGTGCCGGAAACCGAGTATCTACATGGCTATGTGTTGGAAAAGGTCAATGACAGGTCCCGCTAAGACGTTGCGCGCAGCCGCCATCGCGCTCCTGTTCGTGAAAGAAGGACCTTCAGTGGTGCCGTTGTCGTATGCCGGTTCGAGAGGCCACGACAGCGTATGCTGATCGATCAGAACGGAACAATCTGCGATCGTCTATACTGCTTGCTTTACGTCGAAGCGGTGGCGTGGGCGCTCACCTACTTAGTGTACCGGGACTAAGCACTCGGGGGCCCGTTGCTTCGTAAGCATGCGGTGAGCGCCGCGGCGCGGCAGCATCGTGGTGGTGAATGTCGTCACCGCTTTAGGCGACTCTTGGTGTAGGCGATCTGGCCGGTGCGGCGTCGTTTTGCGAGGACAGCGATGCGGCGGTGGATATCGGGCAGTCCGATGTCGTTTGGATCGTAGGGGCCGCCATACCATTCGAGCATTCGCGGATGTTCGTCGTGCCTCGGATCGAGGATTGCCTCAAGGAATTCGAAGAAGCCTGATACACTGCCAACGTCTTCCGGCGGACAGCGCCGTGCGCCGTCGACGAAGCGCGGATAGGTCAACTCAGGATCGCCGATGGCAGTCGTCTCGATGACCACGACGTGCTCCCAATGATCGCCGAAGTCATAGAGGTAGCCGAAGCGATCGATACCATTGGCCACGAGTGCAGCGAGCTTGATGGACTTTGCTTGCCGTACTTTGTCATCGTCCCAGTCGGCATCGGGAATCCCAAATCGGGTCGCGCCAATCTGGAACTCGAAGAGATGATAGTCGAGCCAGCCGAACGCGGCTTGTATGACGTCGTGCAGTCCTTTGAGATTGAGCCCGAGCGGCACTTCGACCCGTCGCCAAACCTCGGGCGTGATGTGTGCCAGGTTGATGCGGACGCGGGCGATTGGCTCGGCGTTCATGCCACCAGTTTACGGTTTACCTTGTCCTGTGCCCAGTGCCAGGGCAACAACTCGTCGATGCGATTGGCGGGATGATCGGCGATGCGGGCGAGAACGTCGGCGAGCCAGGCCTGGGGATCGACGTCGTTGAGCCGGCAGGTGTGGATGAGGCTGTAGAAGAAGGCAGCGCGCTGGCCGCCACGATCGGAACCTGCGAACAGCCACGCCTTGCGCCCGAGTGCCAGACCGCGCAGGGCCCGTTCTGCGGCATTGTTCGAGAGACAGATCCGTCCGTCTTCGAGGAAGCGCGTGAACGAGGGCCAGCGCTTGAGCATGTAGTCGATCGGTCCGGCAAGGTCGCTGTGGCGCGACAGCTTGCGCCGTTCCTCGCGCATCCAGGCTTCGAGTTCTGCGACCAACGGCGCACTTTGCTCACGCCGCACGGCAACGCGCTGCTCGGCTGACAGGCCGTTAATGGCGCGCTCGATCTCGAACAGCACGTCGATGCGCTGCACCGCCTCCAGCGCGATCGGCGAGATGACCGGCGCAGTACGGCGCCGTTGCGCCTTGCGGCGGGCGGCCGCTGCGATATCGGCGAGCTCGAAAAACTTACGCCTGGCGTGGGCCCAGCAGGCGGCCTCGAAGATCGGCCCGGCGGCTCGTTCGACGTCGTACAACTTGCCGTAGCCGCTATAGGCATCGGCCTGCAGGATGCCGCTCCAGCCCACCAAATGCTGCTGGGGATGTTCGCCGGCACGGTCGCGCGAGTAGAAATACACTGCCGCTGGCGGTGCCTGTCCCCCGAACGGCCCAGCGCTTTGCCCTGCAAACGCTCTATCGTCGCGCACATAGGTCCAACATCGCCCGAGAATGGTCTTGCCCTTGGCGAGCACCGGCACCGTCGTGTCGTCGCCATGCAGCCGTTCGGCGGCCAGGACGTGAGCCAGAAAGCGATCATGGATCGGCCGCAGCACCGTGCAGCAGGTGCCCACCTGGTCGGCCAGCGTCGACAGGCTGAGCGGCACACCCTCGCGAGCATAGCGCTCGGCTTGCCGGTTGAGGGGTTGATGCTGGCCGTACTTCTCGAACAGGATCATCGCCAGGAGGCTGGGACCCGCCCAGCCGCGGGGCACGACATGGAACGGTGCCGGCGCCTGGTCGATGCTCTCGCAATCACGGCACGAGAACTTCTCCCGGACATGCTGGATCACCTTCCACTGGCGGGGAACGACCTCCAGCGTCTCGGTGACGGCTTCGCCCAACTTCGACAAGCGAGTGCCGCCGCAGCAGGCGCACGCCGATGGGCCGGGAACGATCCGGCGCTCGCGCGGCAGGTGCTCGGGGAAGGGCTTGCGCGCTGGCCGTTGACGGGTGAAGGCCGACACCTGGGTGGCGGCCGCTTGCTCCGCCGCCAGATCGTCTTCCGTCGCCGTGGCCTCCAGCTCCTCGAGCTGCAGCTCGAGCTGGTCCACCAACCTGGAACTGCGCTCGGAACGTTGGCCGAACTTATCGCGCCGGTACTTCTCGATCTGCAGCTTCAGATGGGCGATCAACGCTTCGCCACTGGCGACTTGTGCTCGCGCTGCGAGCAACTCCTCGGTGCGCGCCAGCAGCAACTGCTTCAGGCTCGCCGCGTCGTCGGGCAGGGCGTCGACCGGGGTCATGGTCCCGAAGCAAACCACAAAGCCGCGCGCTTGTGATCACCTCTGTGCGCGCCGATTCAATCTGCCGCATCACCATGTGCATAAGCGCTCAGCCCGCCGTCTGTGGCCGCCAGGTGTGTTGGGGATGGCGCCAATCGATCCCTTCCAGCAGATAGCCCAGCTGGCCGGCCGTGATCGCTACCACGCCGTCGTGCGTGGCGGGCCACAGGAAGCGGCCCTTCTCCAGGCGCTTGGCGTAGAGCGAGGCGCCCAGCCCGTCGTACCAGAAGATCTTTATCAGCTGGCCTCTCTTGCCCCGAAAAACGTACAGATCGCCGGCGTGTGGATCGTGACGCAACGCCTGCTGGATGCGCAGTGCCAGAGAGTTCATGCCGCAGCGCATATCCGTGTGACCGGCCGCGATCCAAACCCGAACGCCTGACGGAACCGGAATCATCGCGCAGTACCTGCCGGGCGCCGGCGTTCCAGAACATCCAGCACGCGCGCCAGGGCCGTCGCGTCAACACCGGCGTCGACGATGATCCGAAGGCCGGCCGACACCACGATCTCCATCCGCGTCGACGACGATGATACCGGCTGCGCCCCTGCTGCCGGCTCCGGCACCACAACTGCCGGAACAAACGCTGCCCCGGCCGCCGCTCCGCCAGCTTCAGCAGCAGGCTCGATCTGGAACTGCCGCCGCCAATGCGTCAGCAGCGAGCGCGAAATACCGTGCCGCCGCGCCGTCGACGACACCTGGCGCGGCCCGCTCAGGCTCTCTGCCACAATGCGCAGCTTCTCGTCCTCGCTCCAGCGACGACGACGCCCCGTATCAACTACTTCGAGTGGCTCCACTAAGGCACTGCGGTTATGGACAGTCATAAGCTCTGTCCTCTACTCGCTCAGCCCTCAAAACAAGGCGGTCTCCGGCGCAGGGATACGACCCAGCGACGCACATCGCACGACCATCGAGGTCGCCCGGGAGACAAAATGCGGAAGCACTTTGCATTGCGAACAGCCCTCTTCGTCTTCGCCATGGCGAGCGCGGCACAGGCGAAGGCCGAGATGTTGTCGCTGGATTGTACGAATCAAACAAGCCAACAAGTTTGGGCGAATGTCTGGGTCGACTTCGATAAATCCAGTCTCACATGGCAGTTCAACCAGGCAGTAGGGAATGCGTTTCCGCCGGACGAACGGTCGTTTCCCGTTCAGATCACGGCGACTTCGATCAACTGGTCGTTCAGCTATGCGCCCGACCCAACATATCATTGGGCCTTTTACATAGATCGAAGGTCAGGAGTATTCGAGGGTAGGGTCATCGGAAGCCCCTACAATCTGGGTCATTTCATTGGCCAATGCTCCAGGGCCTCCCGGCCGTTTCCGGCGACGAAATTCTGAGAAGAACTATCGAGGGGCATGCGAGGCGGCGAATACGCAAGACATGAACAAGTGCATCGAAATCCCGCAAAAATGTAATGGCGCCCGCAGCTCCCGGCCAGTGTTTACTTCTGCTCGATGAAGATGAAGCCCCGCAGAAGGCTGCTTCGAGGGACAAATGAACCATCAAATTCGTCAATTGAGTTCAGTCTGCGCGATTGTTGCGGCGGGCTTAGCCTTGGCACATCCTGCTATTGCGGAAGACTGGCGTGACCAAGCCAACTATCCCGCGCGCGTGACCTCTATAACCTTTGGCACACAAGTGCTCGCTGTCGGCCACCCAGTCAAATTTGGAAGCTGGACCGTATCGTTTGGTCCGGACGGACTTCCCATCTTCGGAAAGCCTTTTAGCCCGAATTCCTTCACGTCCATGGACGTTTCGGGCAGCACTGGCCATCACGCGCCGCTGGTATGCTCGAATGCTGTAATTGGCCAAGCCTGGTGTCAGATGAATTTGAACTCTCAGGGCGCACAAAACCCGACCGAAAGCTGCAACCTTGCAACGCCGTCGGGATTCATTCCCATAGCCTGCCCGACAGAAATTGCGTTTCAGGGTTGAAAACAACTCCTTAATATTTGGTTTTCTAAAAACGTTGCTGGTCTTTATGCGGCGGCTGGCGTTCGCCGCCTTCATTATCAGTTTGCCGCTGCCGATGTCCGCTAAGTTGGCAAAACCCACCCCTCGCGTCACAGTCAACTGCCAAATATTTCGGCGGGTCGTCTGCTTCAATTTCTGCCAGCAATAGAAATGTATGCATACGCAGCCCCGTGGAGCTCTGCTCTAGGATGTGGCAAGAAAGCAATGCTAAGTGCAGCAATCAGCTGGTTTAGAAAGCTCGAAGGAACACCAGATGCATTGGCTTTCTTGGCTTAAACCGAGACGCAACCGCAAACCGTCATCGCCAGCATCCGCGACGAGCTGTCCGCGATGCGGCGAGAAAATGATCTTTATCGACAAGAATACAATGTCGGGCGAAGA
>CAJCJI010000261.1 GCA_903970595.1 Verrucomicrobiota bacterium | reverse complement strand
CGAGAGCCGCAGTTTAGCTTAGCTTTTACCAACCGCTAATCACTAGCCACTAACCACTGGGCGTCTCGCTAGGCGAGACGCCCATGACACTGCTTGTACTTCTTGCCCGAACCGCAGGGACAGAGATCGTTGCGGCCGACCTTGGGCAGTTCGCGCACGAAGGTATCCGCCGGTGCCGCCGCTGCGGGGACTTGGGCCGTAAGGGGACGTCCCGCCGGTGCAGCGGGCTGGGCCGGGGGCTGCACCGGCGGCAGCGCCGGGGCGGCTTCCGCCGCAGCGCTGTCCGCTGCCGCATGCTGGAATTGCATCGGCCGCGGCTGGCGGCGCGCTTCTTCCAGGGCGGCCACTTCGGCCTCGGACAGGATCTGCACGCGCGCCAGATTGGAGATCACGGCGTGCTTGAAGCGCACCAGCATCTCGTTGAACATGTTGAAGGCTTCGCGCTTGTATTCCTGCTTGGGATCCTTCTGCGCATAGCCGCGCAGGTGGATGCCCTGGCGCAGGTAGTCGATCGCCGCCAGGTGCTCGCGCCAGAACTGGTCCAGGATCTGCAGCGTGAAAACCTTTTCGGCATGCGCCAGCGCCGGGCCGTTGCTGCGCTTCTTTTCGGCATAGGCGCCGGCCAGCGCTTCCAGAATCCGCCCGCGGATGGCCTTGTCGTCCAGCTCCTTGTCGGAGGCGATCCATTGCGCCAGGGGCAGCTTGAGGCCGAAGTCGCGCTCCAGGGTTTCCTCCAGGCCCGTCGGATTCCACATATCCTCCGGCGTCTGCGGCGGGATGTAGGCGTCGGCCACGGCGTTGACCACGTCCGAGCGCACATCGTCCAGCAGCGGCGTGACATCCTCGGCCGACATCAACTCGTCGCGCAGCTCGTAGACCGCCTTGCGCTGGTCGTTGGCGACGTTGTCGTACTCCAGCAGGTTCTTGCGGATGTCGAAGTTGTGCGCCTCCACCTTGCGCTGCGCCGTCTCGATGGCGTTGCTCACCATGCGGTGCTCCAGCGCCTCGCCCTGCTGCATGCCCAGCTTGAGCAGCAGGGCGCGCATGCGCGGCGGGGTGAAGATGCGCATCAGCGTGTCGTCGAGCGACAGGTAGAAGCGGGTGGCACCCGGGTCGCCCTGGCGTCCGGAGCGGCCGCGCAGCTGGTTGTCGATGCGCCGCGACTCGTGGCGCTCGGAGCCGATCACGTAAAGGCCGCCGGCGGCCACCACCTGTTCATGCCGCTGGTTCCACGCCGTGCGCGCCGCCTCGCGCGCCGTCAGGTCCTCGGCCGGGAACAGTGCCAGCTCCGCCTCGAGGTTGCCGCCGAGCACGATGTCGGTGCCGCGGCCGGCCATGTTGGTGGCGATGGTCAGGGCGCCGGGCCGGCCGGCCTGGGCCACGATCTCGGCCTCGCGCTCATGCTGTTTGGCGTTCAGCACCTCGTGCCGGATGCCCTTCTGCTTGAGCAGGCCGGACAGCAGCTCCGAGGTCTCGATCGAGGCGGTGCCCACCAGGATCGGCTGCGAGCGCTCGTTGGCCTGGATGATGTCCTGGATGATGGCGTCAAACTTTTCCTTGGCGGTGCCGTACACCAGGTCGCCGCGGTCGGAGCGGATCATGGCGCGGTTGGTGGGGATCACCACCACTTCCAGGTTGTAGATGTTCTGGAACTCGAAGGCCTCGGTATCGGCCGTGCCGGTCATGCCCGACAGCTTCTTGTACAGGCGGAAATAGTTCTGGAAGGTGATCGACGCCAGGGTCTGGTTTTCCTGCTGGATCGGCACGCCTTCCTTGGCCTCCACCGCCTGGTGCAGGCCGTCCGACCAGCGCCGGCCGACCATCATGCGGCCGGTGAATTCGTCGATGATGATCACCTGGCCGTTGCGCACGATGTATTCGACGTCGAGCCGGTACAGGTGATGCGCGCGCAACAGCGCATTCAGGTGATGCACCAGCACGATGCGGCTGGCGTCGTAGAGGCTCTCGTCCTGTCCCAGCAGGCCGGCCTCGCGCAGCAGCTGCTCGATCCGCTCGTGGCCCTGCTCGGACAAGTGGATCTGCTTGCTCTTTTCCTCCGCCCAGAAATCCCCGGGACCCTCCTCTTCCTTTTGCGCCTGCAGACTGGCGATCAGGCCGTTGAGCTTGCGCCACAGCTCGGGATCGTCGTCGGTGGGGCCGCTGATGATCAGCGGCGTCCGCGCCTCGTCGATGAGGATGGAATCCACTTCGTCGACGATGGCATAGGCATGGCCGCGCTGGACCTTGTCCCCCGGCGTGAACGCCAGGTTGTCGCGCAGATAATCGAAACCCAACTCGTTGTTAGTGGCGTACGTGATGTCCGCGGCGTAGGCGGCGCGCTTTTCCGGCGGCGACTGTCCGGGCACGATGACGCCGACACTGAGGCCCAGGAAGCGATGGATGCGCCCCATCCAGTCCGCATCGCGCCGCGCCAGGTAGTCGTTGACCGTGACGATGTGCACGCCCTTGCCGCTGAGGGCGTTGAGATAGGCCGGCAGCGTGGCCACCAGGGTCTTGCCTTCGCCGGTGCGCATTTCGGCGATCTTGCCCTGATGCAGCACCGCGGCGCCGATCAGCTGCACGTCGAAGTGGCGCATTCCCAGCACACGCCGGCCAGCCTCGCGCACCACCGCAAAAGCCTCCGCGATCAGACCGTCGAGCGTTTCGCCCTTGCCCAGGCGCTCGCGGAACAAGCCGGTCTGCGCCGCCAGGTCGGCGTCGCTCATGGCCTGGTAGCGGGATTCCAGCGCTCCCACCTGAACCGCCAGGCCCTGCAGTTTTTTGACCAGTCGCTGGTTGCGGCTGCCGAAGATGCGCGTGAGTAAGGAAGCCATTATCTGTCTGTGTGCTGGGATGACCGGCCAGCCAGTAGCCGGCCAAGTCCGGCGGAAGGCGGATTATGCCTGAGACATGGCTACGGAAGCGCGCTTTTCAAGCCTCGGAGGGCATGGACACGGCGTTCCAGCTTTTTTTCAACAGTCCGGGCCATGGATGGCCCGGTGCTTGTCAGGATGACAGCAACATCGAAGCCGGCCGCGTCAGCGGGCGGCTTCGATGTACTGCTCAGGGTTCACGATATTGCCATTCAGCACCACTTCAAAGTGCACGTGCGGCCCGGTGGAGCGGCCAGTGCTGCCGATCAGCGCCACCGCCTGGCCCTTGCGGACGCGGTCGCCGACCCTGACCAGGAGTCTTTCGTTGTGCCCGTAGCGGGTCACGTAGCCATTGCCGTGGTCGATTTCCACCAGATTGCCATAGCCGTTGCTTTCGCCGGCCTGGGTGACGATGCCTGCAGCCACCGCCATGACCTGCGAGCCTTCCGGCGCGGCGAAATCGATACCGGGATGGTAGTCGCGCATGCCGGTGAAGGGGTCGGTGCGCACGCCGAAACCGGAGGTGATGTAGCCGCCGCTGATGGGCCAGCCGGAAGGCCGGATTTCCTTTTCCAGGCGGCCGGCTAGCAGCAGGTCTTCCAGCACCCGCATCTGCCTTTCGCGATCGGACAGCTGCTGCTGCAACTGGTCCAGGGAACCGAGCACGTCAGCCAGTGCCACGGGCTGCGCCGACTGGTTGGCCAGTTGTACTTCCGGGCCGCCCATGGGGGGCGGTTTGTCAAAATTGAACTCGCTTGGGTCGATATGGGCAATTTGTGTCATGCGGCTGCCCGCGGCATCCAGGCGCATCACGTAAGCCTGCAATTCGGCGATGCGGCGGGACAGCGCGTTGGCGTCTTCCTCGGCCTTGGCGCGCGCGGTGACCAGTTCGCCCCGCTGCACCTGCATTTGGCTATCCCACTGGCTCACCACTTCCGCCGGCAGCAGGGCGCCGTCCGGGCGCAGGAACCAGCCCGCGGCAAAACAGCCGCTAATGAGAACCAGCGCACAGATTGCGGCCGGCAGCCAGCCTATGATATTGCGGGGATCCAGGCGCAAGCGCCAAGTGCGGCCGCGCGCATGACTGACTAAAATAATATCCATTCCGGCAAACGACTCCGTAAAACCGATGAAGCCCCCTCAGGAGCCTGACGCCATTGGCATCGGCGCATGCTTAAACGGCACAGATTCCCCTGTGCACAAACTTCTGATGCGCGCCGGCCAACTGGCAGACGTTCAGTCCGCCATCCGTAGCTGGGCGGGCGAGCCGCTGGCTTCTTCCTTGTTTATTGCCAATTTTCGCGACGGCACTCTATTCATTTATGCCGCTTCTGCCGCCGCCCTCACCCAAGTTCGCTACAACCAGCAAGAATTGATCCATTTCCTGCGGCAAAACCTGGGCTTGGCCACCATAAAAATCGAAGTGAAAATAAACCCCTCCTCAGCCAAGGGGTAGTCAACTGAGTCTAAACAGGGTACTGATCTGAACGCAAGCTGAACGAAAGTACTAGCCGATCCCGTATGGGCACCCTGCAAGCCCCTCCAGTTCAGAGCGCGGCTATCAATTTAAGTTTTTATTATCAATAACTTGAGATGCTTCGAGGGGTAGCCCGGCAGCGCCGGCGCGGGTCCGGCGGGCCGAGCCTTCGAGCAAGTTGGGCCATTTCAACCTAAACCGCTTATGCTAGGCGGATTGCCCGGCGCCGCGGCTTCAAATCATGGCCGCCGCAGTTCTTGTGTAAAAAGCGGGGGCGGCGGCGCGTTCATCCTCGAAAATCACCGTTTCCCAAGTTGAAGCATCCTGCAGCACCGCGCGGGCCAGCTTGTTGTTCAGCGCATGGCCGGACTTGAACGCGCTGTAGGCACCGAGGATCGGCTGGCCCAGCAGGTACAAATCGCCCACCGCATCGAGGATCTTGTGGCGCACGAACTCGTCGTCGTAGCGCAGGCCGTCCTGGTTGAGCACGCGGAACTCATCCACCGCCACCGCGTTTTCCAGGCTGGCGCCAAGCGCCAGGCGCCGGGAACGCAAAAATTCGAATTCGCGCATGAAGCCGAAGGTGCGCGCGCGGCTGACTTCGCGGATGTAGGCGGCGGTCGAAAAGTCGATGGTGGCCTGCTGCGCCGTGGCCTTGAGCAGCGGGTGATCGAAATCGATGTGGAAGCTGAGGCGGAAACCCTCGTAGGGTTCCAGCCGTGCCCACTTGTCGCCATCCGATACTTCCACCGGCTGGCGCATGCGCAGGAAGCGCTTGGGCGCGTCCTGCTCGAAGATGCCGGCCGACTGGATCAGGAACACGAAGGGCGCGGCGCTGCCGTCCATGATCGGCACCTCGGGCGAAGACAGCTCGACCACGCAGTTGTCGATGCCCATTCCGGCCATGGCCGACATCAGGTGCTCCACCGTGGCCACCTTGACGCCATCCGCGGCCAAGTTGCTGGACAAGGTGGTCTCGTTGACTGCCATGGCCTGCGCGGGCACCTCCCGCGGCGGATTCAGGTCCACGCGGCGGAACAGGATGCCGGTGTCGGGGCCGGCCGGCAGCAGCGACATGAAGACCTTTTGTCCGCTGTGCAGGCCGATACCGCCGGCGCGGACCGGATTGCGAAGAGTGCGCTGCCGAATCATGTTTTTTGGAGTATGCGGCCTGTCGCCTGGAAGGGTAATCGTGCCGGGAAGCCGGCCAGGGGCGGGGATTTTAGCACGGACTTGCGCCCGCTCCTGTTAAGGTCGGTAAAGCCGCCCCAGGCGGGGCCGAGCCTGTAAAAGAAGCGCGGCCGGGCCTTCCCTGGCCCGGGCCGCTATAAGCTGCCGGATGGGCACGCCATGGCGTAACGCACCCACCCGCTCCGTTCAATCCGCCTGGGCGCGGAGAAACGCCGGGATATCCAGCAGTTCCTCGTTGTAGTCCAGCGCCATCAGGCTGGCCGAAGTCGCCGGGCGGCCCTGGCGCGCCGGGGGAATCTCCACGTCATGGCCGCGCGGCGGCCAGGCAGCGGGCGTGCGCAGGGGCGTCACAACGCCGGGCGACTTCAGGCGCGGCTGCATCTGCTCGGCCATCGTTTCCTTGGCTTTGGCGGCGCGCGAGCCTTCCAGGCCGGTCGCCACCACGGTCACCCGCAGTTCTCCGTTCAGCGCCGGATCGAAGCTGGTGCCGCACTTCATGTCGACTTCGGCCGAGGCGATTTCGTTGATGCGCTCGTTGACCAGCTCCAGCTCGTCCAGGGTCAGGCTCTCGTCGCAGGTGATGTTGACCAGGATGCCGCGGGCGCCGGTCAGTTCCAGGTCGTCCAGCAGCGGGCTGGACAGCGCCGCCTCCACCGCCTTCTTGGCACGGTCCTCGCCGGTGGCAGAGCCCAGGCCCATCATGGCCATGCCGCGGTTGGACATCACCGTCTTCACGTCGGCGAAGTCCACATTCATCATGCCCGGACGGGTGATCAGGTCGGAAATGCCCTGGACCGCGTTCTGCAGCACGTCGTTGGCCGCCTTGAAACCGCTGAGCAAGGTCACCGTGCCGCCCAGCACCAGGCGCAGCTTCTCGTTGGGAATCATGATCAGCGAGTCGACATGCTGCTGCAGCTCGCGGATGCCTTCCTGCGCCACCGCCAGGCGCTTTTTGCCCTCGTGCGGGAACGGCTTGGTCACCACCGCCACGGTGAGGATTTCCAGCTCGCGGGCGATCTGCGCGATCACCGGCGCCGCGCCGGTGCCGGTGCCGCCGCCCATGCCGGCGGTGATGAACAGCAGATCGGTGCCTTCCAGCATCTCGCGGATGCGGTCGCGATCCTCTTCCGCCGCCTCCCGGCCCAGCTTGGGATTGGAGCCCGCGCCCAGGCCGCGCGTCACTTCCGCGCCGAGCTGCAGCTGCAGCGTCGGCACACACTTTTCCAGGTGATCCCGATCCGTGTTGGCGGAGATGAATTCCACACCCTGGATATTCGCCGCCGCCATCTGGTTGACCGTATTGCAGCCGCCGCCGCCCACGCCGATCACACGGATCACGGCGCGCTTGCATTGACCGTCCACCAACTCGAACAACTCCGGTACCACGTTCGCCATGTCAGCCTCCTTCAATTAAATCCAAGTACCACTCCAGAGCAACATCCCTGTGCAAATCGGAAAAATGTCCAAAAGATCTTCAAAAATGCGCCTTCCACCAGCCCTGGACCCGGCCCACCCAGTGCTGCATTCCGGCGCTGCCGGGGCGCTGCGATGCGCCGGCCGGCCGTTGTTGCCGGGCAAACAGCAGCAGGCCCACGCCGGTGGCGTAAGCCGGGCTGCGCGTCACCTCTTCGATGCCTTCCACCTGGTGCGGCAGACCCAGCCGCACCGCCACATCCAGCACCTCTTCGGCCAGTTCCAGGATGCCCGGGGTCTGCGCCGCCCCGCCGGTCAGCACCACGCCGCCGGCAATGAGGTCGTAGACGTCGGCGCGATGCAGCTCCTTGCGCACGTAGCGGAACAGCTCTTCGTAGCGCGGCCGCATCACCTCGGCCAGCATCTGCCGCGACAGCCGCCGCGGCGGGGTTTCGCCCACGCCGGGAACCTCGATGCCCGGATCGTGCTGCACCATCTCCGGCAGCGCGCAGCCGTACTTGAGCTTGATCTGCTCGGCGTGCTGCCCGGGCGTGCGGAACGCCACGGCGACGTCGCTGGTGACCAGGTCGCCGGCGATCGGCACCACCGCGGTGTG
>CAJCJI010000260.1 GCA_903970595.1 Verrucomicrobiota bacterium | reverse complement strand
TTGAGAAAATATTTCAGCCCGTTCTTGACCAGGCGCCAGCCTGAGAGTTCGGCATTAAGGCTAATCGGTCGCTTCAACTTATAGTGCATCATCAGCAGCCGATGCTCCAACAGATTTCGGCCGATATTTGGGCTGTCATAGATGACCGGGATGTCCAGTTTGGCGAGATGTTCGGCATCGCCGATGCCCGAGCGCTGCAGGATCGCCGGCGAGCCGATGGAGCCGGCCGTCAGCACGGTCTCGATGCGGGCGGCGGCGCGCATGGGCACTCCGCCAAGGGAGAATTCGACTCCGCTCACGCGCGCGCCGTCGAAGCCGAGCCGCTCGATCAGCGCCCCGGTGACGATGCGCAGGTTCGGGCGCTTGCGCACCGGGCGCAGGAAGGCCTTCACCGCGTTCCAGCGCACGCCGCGCCGCTGCGTGACCTCGAACTTGCCGGAGCCGGCATTGCTTCCGGTATTGAAGTCGGCGGTCCGCGGGATGCCGGCTTGCTCGGCGGCGTCGGCGAAGCGGTCGAGGATGTCCCAGCGCAGGCGTTGCTCTTCCACGCGCAATTCGCCGCCGCTGCCGTGATAGGCGTCGCCGCCGCGCCAGTGGTCTTCGCTGCGCTTGAACAGCGGCAGCACCTGTTCCCAGCGCCAGCTGGCGTCGCCGGTCAGGCTGGCCCACTGGTCGTAGTCGCGCGCCTGGCCGCGCATGTAGATCATCGCGTTGATCGAGGAGCAGCCGCCGAGCACGCGGCCGCGCGCATACAGGATCGAGCGTCCGCCCAGGCCCGCTTCGGCCTGCGTGCGGTAGCACCAGTCGGTGCGGGGATTGCCGATGCAGTACAGATAGCCGACCGGGATATGGATCCAGATCCAGTCGTCCTTGCCGCCGGCTTCGAGCAGCAGCACCGAGACTTCGGGGTCCTGCGACAGCCGGTTGGCGAGTACGCAACCTGCGGTGCCGCCGCCGGCGATGATGTAGTCGAAGCTGCCGAACTCCTGCATGGGCTGATCCTGCGTCAGTTCGGCGGCTGGAGGTCTGCGTGCGGATCCTGCCGAAACCGAAGGTTCCGCGCGCACCATTCTAGCGGCGGCTGCCCGCCGCCGCGTGCGGGGAACGGCTGCGCCGGACTCGATAATTCCTTCCCGGAAGCCGGACGTGGACGATCCGCCCATAGGCAGCGGCCGCGGTCTGGGGGAGAATTGCAGCCTGTCCAGCACGCCATACCCATGCGCCACCAACCGGTATACCCCCTTGCCTAAGCCGCCGCCCGGATCCCTGTGGATCGTCTCGGCCCCCAGCGGCGGCGGCAAGACCAGCCTGACCCGGGCGCTGGTGGAGCGGCTGCGGCAGCGCGGCGTCGCCGCGGCGATCTCGGTGTCCTTTACCACCCGGGCGCCGCGGGCGGGCGAGGAACACGGCACCCACTATCACTTCGTCGACGAGGCGAAATTCCTCGAGATGATCGCGGCGGGCGAGTTCCTGGAGCACGCCGAGGTGTTCGGGCGGCGCTACGGCACGGGCCTGGCCGAAACCCGGCGCCTGCTGGCCGCCGGCACCGACGTGCTGCTGGACATCGACTGGCAGGGCGCCCGCCAGATCAAGGCGCAGCGCCCGGAAGCCCTGGGGGTGTTCATCCTGCCGCCCTCGTCGGCGGAACTGGAGCGGCGCCTGCGCGGCCGCGGACAGGACGATCCCAAGGTCATCGCCTCCCGCATGGAGGCGGCGCATGCCGAAATGGTGCATTTCGACGAATACGACTACCTGATCGTCAACGACAGCTTTGAACACGCGCTGGAGGAACTGCAGTCCCTGGTGCTGGCGCAGCGGCTGCGCCTGCCGGCGCAGCGGGTCCGTCACACGGCGCTGATCCGGGATTTGCTTCATCGCTAGTCCTCGCCCGGGCATCAATTGGCTTGGAAGGGGACGACCGGCTATAATTCCAAGCCAAATCCGCAGTTTTTGAGCAGGTAAGTCATGGCACGCGTTACCGTAGAAGATTGTCTGGCCCGCATCCCCAACCAGTTCGAGTTGAGCCTGGTCGCCGCCAAACGGGCGCGCCAGCTGGCCCGCGGCGCGGAAGCGCGCCTGCCCTGGGGCAGCCACAAGTCCACCGTGCTGTCCCTCAAGGAAATCGCCGAAGGCTTCGTCGGCACCTCGGTGCTGAGCGAGGCCGACCTGCCCGCCATCCAGCAGCCGAAGATGGAACTGGAAGCGCTGGACCCCAGTTTCGACATGTAACAAAAAGGGCGGCGTCTGCCGCCGCTTGGTGCATTGTTGCTAAAAAAGGGGCCTGACAGCCCCTTTTTCTTTCTATACTGGGATCATGGAATTCCCGGTCATCCAGCGTATCGGCACAGCGATCCGCACTCAGCGCGTGGCGCGCGAGTACGGCATCGAGGCTTTGTGCAAGATATTGCAGGAGTATTTGCCGGAAGACCAGATCGCCGAAGTGCGCCGCGCCTACGAGTTCGGCGCGCGCATGCATTCCGGCCAGGCGCGCGAGTCGGGCGAGCCTTATATCTACCATCCGCTGGCGGTGGCGCGCATCCTGGCCGAGATGCGGCTGGACGCCACGACACTCTGCGCCGCGATCCTGCACGACGTGATCGAGGACACGCCCGTCGACAAGGGCGAGATCATGCGCGAGTTCGGCAAGGACGTGGCCGAGCTGGTCGACGGCGTCAGCAAGTTCCACAAGGTCGAGGGCATGACCCGCGCCGAGCAGCAGGCGGAGAGTGTGCGCAAGCTGCTGCTGGCGATGGCGCAGGATCTGCGGGTGATCCTGGTCAAGCTGGCCGACCGCCTGCACAACATGCGCACCCTCGAAGGGGTGGATTCGGCCAAGCGGCGCCGGGTGGCGCGCGAAACCCTGGAAATCTATGCGCCGATCGCGCAGCGCCTGGGCATCAACACCCTGCGCACCGAGCTGGAAGACCTGGCCTTCCTCAACCTGCACCCGAAGCGCTACAACGTGTTCCAGCGCGCGGTCAACGACCGCCTGGGCGACACCAAGAGCCTCATCAAGGAATTCGAGCACAAGCTGGAACGGGCGCTGCGCGAGGAGGGCATCGGCGCCTCCGTGGTCGGGCGGCAGAAAAACCTCTACGCGGTATACGAGAAGATGCAGCGCAAGCGCCTGCGTTTCCTCGACGTGATGGACCTGCTCGGCTTCCGCATCCTGGTGACCAAGGTCGATGACTGTTACCGCGCGCTGGGCGTGGTGCACCACGTCTACCGGCCGATCTCGGAGCTGTTCAACGACTTCATCGCCAACCCCAAGGTCAACGGCTACCAGTCGCTGCACACCACCTGCGTCGGCCCGCAGGGGCGCAAGATCGAGGTGCAGATCCGCACCCGCGACATGCACCACATCTCCGAAAGCGGCATCGCCGCGCACTGGCAGTACAAGCTCGGCGGCAAGAACGATCCGGCCTCGGCGCCCCAGGTGCGCGCGCGCGAATGGCTGGGCAACCTGTTCGAGATGCAGGGCGGGGCCGGCGCGCTGGACTTCATCGAGAACGTCAAGGTCGACCTGTTTCCCGACGAGGTCTACGTGTTCACCCCCAAGGGCCAGATCCGCCGGCTGCCGCGCGGCGCCACCGCGGTGGACTTCGCCTACTCGGTGCACTCGGAGCTGGGCGATCACTGCGTGGCCGCGCGCATCGACCAGCAGCTGGAGCCGCTCAACACGCCGCTGCAGAACGGGCAGACGGTGGAAATCATCACCGCCCGCCACGCGCGCCCCAACGCCGCCTGGCTCAATTACGTCAAGACCGCCAAGGCGCGCTCGCACATCCGCAATTTCCTCAAGAACCAGCGCGAGGACGAGGCCATCCGCCTCGGCCGCCGCCTGCTGGAAATCGCGCTGCGCGAGCTGCACGTGCCGCTGTCCTCGCTCAAGGAAGAGTCCACCGAGGCGGTGCTGAAGGTCTTCAATCTGCAGGACATGGAAGACCTGTACATCTCCATCGGCACCGGCGCGCGCCTGGCACCGCTGGTGGCGCGGCACTTCCTGCCGGACCCGAAGCAGACCACCGTGCTCGGCGAAAGCGTGCCCCTGCAGATCGAGGGCACGGAAGGCCTGGTCATCGACTACGCCAAGTGCTGCCATCCGATTCCCGGCGACGACATCTGCGGCTATGTCAGCGTCGGCCGCGGCATCGTCATCCACCGCCTCGAATGCCGCCACGTGCAGACCCGCAAGGGCGGCCCGCAGGAGCGGGTGCCGCTGATCTGGTCGGAGAAGGTGCAGGGCGATTTCCTGGCCGAGCTGAAATTGAAAGCGGAGAATCGCCGCGGCCTGCTGGCGATGGTGGCGGGGGAGATCTCCAGCGCCGGCGCCAGCATCGAGAATGTGCAGATGCCCGAGCGCGACGGCTCCGAGGCCCTGGAGATGCGCTTCACCATCACCGTGCGCGACCGTGTGCACGTGGCGCGGGTGCTGCGCAGGTTGCGGCGGCTGGCGCCGGTGCAGCGCGTGGTGCGGGTATAGCGGTCAGGGAAAGGCTTGCTTCAGTCGTCACCCCGGCGAAAGCAGGGGCCCAGAGGCCAAGGCGCTGCAGGGAATTCCCTGGATTCCGGCTTTCGCCGGAATGACGATTACAGATTTTTCAGTTCATTGGGAGGTTCATCGATGTCGCGTCAAATCATCCACACCGACCAGGCCCCCGCCGCGATCGGCACCTACTCGCAGGCCGTGAAGTGCGGCGGCACGGTGTATCTCTCCGGGCAGATTCCGCTCGACCCGAAGACCATGCAGCTGCGCAACGACACCATTGAGGCGGAGATCCACCAGGTGTTCAGCAACCTGCGCGCGGTGGCGGAAGCCTCCGGCGGCGGGCTCAAGGACGTGGCCAAGCTCAACGTGTTTCTCACCGATCTTGCGCATTTCCCCAAGGTCAACGAGATCATGGCGGAGTATTTCGTGCAGCCGTTCCCCGCCCGCGCCGCCATCGGCGTGGCCAGCCTGCCGCGCGGCTCGCGCGTCGAGGCGGACGCGATCCTGGTGCTTGAGTAACGCCAGGCGCGAGGCGGCGGGC
>CAJCJI010000259.1 GCA_903970595.1 Verrucomicrobiota bacterium | reverse complement strand
AGCGAACAAATGCGCAGCCTGCGGACCGAGCTGATGCTTCGGCATGATCGCAGGGTGTGCGCAGCCAATGTGATCGCGGTGGTGAGCCCTGCGGCGGGCGAGGGCCGCTCGGAGATGGCTGCGGGCCTCGCGCAAACCTTTGCGCGGACCGGCCAGCCCACGCTGTTGATCGATGCCGACCTGCGTCGTCCGACTCAGCACGTGCGCTTCGGGCAGGACCACGGGCCTGGACTCATCGAAGCCATCACCAGCGGCTGCGCACCGCAGTTGCGGCCTCTGGATCATGCCGGCCGCTTGTTCCTCTTGCCAGCCGGCGGCCCTTCCGACGCGGCGGCGGAACTGCTGTCGAGCCGCGCGTTGGAGGTCCTGCTGGACAGCCTGGCCCAGCAATTTGACCACATCATTCTCGACACGCCCCCCATCGGCGCATTTCCCGATGCGCTGGCTCTGGGCACGGTCGCCAAACGTGTCCTGGTCGTGAATCGCGCCCACCACACTTCTCTCAACGGCACCCGCGAAATGCTGCGCCGGCTTGAAGCGACGCGGGCCGAGGTTCTGGGCGCAGTGGTGTGCCACTTCTGAACATGACCGCGTCTCACTATGCTTTTGGGGCGGAGCCATCAGCCGGCTGCATCGGGGTGCCTTCGCCTTGTGGTGCGGCAACATGACCGGGCTCGCCTATTCGTTCACCAGGGCGGGCACCGTGCCGTCCGGCCCCAACGGTGGCCCCTGGGCGTCGGATCACCGCGGTGCCTGGATCGGTGTTTTTTTCACCTGGCTGCTGCTGCTGGTGATGACCGTTCCGGACAACTTCGACTATTCCAGTCTTACCACCGCCGTCGCGCCGGACGCCGGCAGCCCAATGAGCCGAATGCTCTGGATGGTCCTCATCGCGGGGCCCGCCGGGATCGTTCTATGGCGCAGGTCGCTGACATGGCTGCTGCTGCGCTGGGTCAATCCGTTTTTATTGGCATTCTGTGCGCTGGCGATCGCCAGTGTCCTGTGGTCGGATCTGCCGTCGGTTACCGTCAGGCGTTTTATCCGCATCGCGGCCGTCATGCTGTGTGCGCTGTCCTTCGCGGTGATCGCCTGGGACTCGCGGCGCTTCCAGCGCGTCATCAGGCCCGCCATCACGCTGATATTGATCGGCTCCCTGATCTTCGGTCTGGTGCGTCCGGACCTCGCGATCCACCACGAGCTGTCGCCCGAATTGAAAGACGCCTGGAAGGGCCTTACCAATCACAAGAACAGCCTCGGCGACTGCGCCAGCATCGGCGTCATTTTATGGCTGCACGCCTGGCTTTCGGGCGAGCAATCGCGCGGACGGGCGGTCCTGGGAATCGGCGTCGCCATGGCCTGCCTGCTGCTTTCCCGCAGCTCCACTTCGCTGCTGGCGACCGCCGCGGTAAGCGCTCTGCTATGCCTGCTTTGCAAGGCCTCGCCGCGCCTGCGCGAGCGCCTGCCGCCTCTTATCGTCGTATCCGTGCTGCTGGTCGTGGTCTACTCGCTGATCGTGCTCAGGCTGATTCCGGGGCTGGATTTCCTGCTCACGCCGCTTTCCTCCTTGACCGGGAAGGATGCCAGCTTCAGTGGCCGCACCGATATCTGGACCCTGGTCGTCGAACACTTCAAGGAGCAGCCCTGGCTGGGGTCGGGCTATGGGGCCTATTGGATCGGGCCGCAGCCCTGGGCACCGGTGTATCAGTTCGTACTGCGCTTGAGTTTCTACCCGGGTTCCGCGCACAGCGGTTACCTCGATGTCCTGAATGACCTCGGCCTGGTCGGCTTCGCCTGCCTGCTTGGCTATCTGGCGCTTTACTTGCGCGATGCGCTCCGCGTGTTCCGGACCGATCACACGCAGGGCGCCCTGATCATCGCCTTGTTCGCCCAGCAGGTGATTGCAAACCTGGCGGAGACGCACTGGTTCAGCGTGCTGTCGTCCGACTTCGTGGTGATGACCTTTGCTTCGGTCTGCGTGGGACGGCAGCTCCTTGATCAGCGTCTCAGAGCGATTTTCGGCGAACCGGATCTCGGGTCTTCCCGCGGATTCGAACGCTATCCGCCGTTCCCGAATTATTCGCCGGCACAGAATTGATCGCCATGACGTCAATTTCCGTGAAGAACTCTCGTGCTCCGGGAACGAACATCCCCAGCCTGGACGGCGTTCGGGCGATCGCCGTATCCATCGTCTTCCTGGCCCACGCCGGGCTTGAACGGATCGTTCCGGGAGGGCTGGGCGTAACGGTGTTCTTCGTCCTGAGCGGATACCTGATCACGACCCTGATGCTGCAGGAAATAGGCCGCGACGGCAGCCTGGATTTCGGTGCCTTCTACCTGCGCAGACTGCTGCGGCTCATGCCTCCTTTGCTGCTGGTGCTTGCCGCCACCCTGCTGGCCTCGGATCTGGGCTGGATCGATGGCGGGTATTCCGCCGCCGGCCTGCTCTCGGTGTTGTTTTACTGGGGCAACTATTTCGTGATCGCCCACGACTTCAATGGCCTGCCGGCCGGCATGGGCGTGGTCTGGTCACTGGCGGTGGAAGAGCACTATTACCTGGTTTATCCCTTCGTTCTGCCCGTCCTGCTTCGTACTGCCGGGCCGCGCGGCGCCGCAGGGGTACTGCTATTGCTGTGCGCCATGGTGCTGGCGTGGCGCTGCGCGCTGTTCGCGGCCGGTGCTTCGGAAAGCTGGCTGACCATGGCCACCGACGTGCGCATCGACGCCATCCTGTTTGGCGGCATACTGGCTTTGCTTTGCAATCCGCTGGATCACCGCCTGGTGCCCACGGGCGACTGGCGCGTGACCTGGTTGCCGCTGGCCAGCATCACCCTCCTGCTGGCTTCCCTGCTGCTGCGCGATGCCTGGTTCCGCCAGACGATCCGGTTCACGGTACAGAGCGTGGCGGTGGCGGGTCTGCTTTACTGCGCGGTGGCCTCGGGGCGGCAATCGGCCAGTCTTTCATGGGTCCACCTCCTCAACAGCCCGGCAATGATTTACCTGGGCAGCGTGTCCTACACGATCTATCTGTGTCATCACGTGCTTCTGTTTGCCGCGGCCAAGCAGCTGCCGCACGCAGGGCCGGTGACCGTCGCGCTGCTCGCCGGCGCGCTGAGCCTGCTTCTGGCCGCATCCATGCGGCGCTGGGTCGAAGAACCCTGCGCGAGATTGCGCCGGCGCCTGCATCAACGACGAACCCAGGTCATGGTTGAACCGGCATTCCAGCGCGGCACCTGAACATGTCCAATACCCTGAATGCCGCGTGTGAAAGAGCAATGCCGGATGAGTCGCCGGCGACCGTGTCCGCGCCGCCGGTGCTGGCCGGCCGCATGGGCCAGCCCACCCTGACCACCGAATATCTGGCGGCGCTGGAAGCGATGGCTGCGCACCGGGGTGCGATGCTGATCGATTTCGACGAAACCTTGTTCCTGCGCAATTCCACAGAATGCTTCATCGACTGCGCCTGGCCGGGAACCCTGGCATTGCTGCTGCTGCGCCTGCTTGACGCGCTGAAGCCGTGGCGCTTCAGCGGCGGCGAGGCCGCGCGCGACAATTGGCGGGCAGGCCTGATCAGCGTAGCCCTCCCCTGGACGTGGTGGCGCTGGAGGCGCCGCTGCTCAGGCCTTGCCGCGGCTTACACCAATCGTCCGCTGCTGCAGGCCTTGCGGGCCAACAGCGCCAGTCAAACAATTATTGTCTCGATCGGCTTTGGCCGCGTCATCGCGCCCCTGGCCAAGGCGATGGGGCTGGAGGATCTGCGCCTCATCGGCAGCCGCATATTCCGACCGTCCGATCGCAGTGCCGGCAAACTGGCCATGTGCATGGCAAAACTGGGTCCGGTCGAGATCGCCCACGCTCTGGTGCTGACCGATGCGGAGACCGACATGCCTCTGCTTCAGCGCTGCCGTACCGCCTTGCTGGTGAGATGGCCCGAAGCCCGTTTTGAAGAAGCCTTGCGCCAGCTCTACCTGCCAGGCCAGTACATCTCGCGCATCAAGCATCCGGGTCAGCGCTACATCCTGCGCGGCATCCTGCAGGAGGATTTCGCATTCTGGCTGTTGACCTCGCTGCCGCTGGCGCTCGACCCCTTCTGGCATTGCGCCGGACTGCTGCTATTGCTGCTGTCGTTCTGGACGGTGTATGAACAGGGCTATGTCGACAACGATCATTGCGCCGCGCTTTACGAGGAAAATCCGAAGCTGAGTGCCAGTTACCTGGCGGATCCGATGCCCTCGCATACCGTCCAATCCTGGGTCTGGGCGGGCGTCTGCGGCGCGCTGGGCATCGTGGTGCTCGAATTTCCACAGGCGCCGCAAGCGGTCGACTTTTTACGCTGGGCCGCGGTGCTGCTCGCCACCTGGGCTCTGTTCCGGATTTACAATCGGGTCGACAAGTCCACCCGCGTCTGGCTTTACTCCGGTCTGCAACTCGCGCGCGGCGCGGCATTTGCCGCTGTGGCCGCCATTCCCCCGGTTGGCGCGGCCGCGCTGGGCGCGCATGTCTTCGCACGCTGGGCCCCTTATTACTTTTATCGCCAGGGCGGACGGCGCTGGCTGAGCGAGGATTTCCACCTGATGCGCCTGCTGATGTTTGTCTGGCTGGCGATCCTCGTCGGGTTCAGCTGCGGGCCCGGCAGCATATTCAACCTGGGCGCGGCGGCGTTGCTCGCCTGGAACATCTTCCGCGCCCGGAGGGAACTGCTGCATGTCTGGCGGCAGGCTCATCGCATCGATCGCCGGAGCACGGGCGCATGAGCGCGAACAGCGTCAGCGTCTGTATCGCCACTTGCAGGCGTCCGGATCGGCTGGCCTTGCTTCTGGACGATCTGAAGCGGCAGACCAGGGCGCCGGATGAGGTCGTGGTCGTCGATAACGACGACCGATCCAGTGCACGGGAAGTGGTGGAGCACGCCGCAGCCGATGGGCTGTTGTCACTGCGCTACGAAGTCCAGCCCGTGAAGAATATCTCCCTTACGCGCAACCGCACAGTGGCGCTTTCCCAAGGGGAGTGGCTGGCCTTTATCGACGACGACGAGCGGGCTCCGGCCGGCTGGCTGGAGCAGCTTCAGTCTGCCGCCGGGGCGTTTGCCGCCGACGGTGTGCTCGGCCCGGTGGTTCCGGTGCTGCCGCAAGATGCGCCGGAATGGGTCAAGAGAGGCCGCTTTTACGACTGGCCGCGTCACCGCAGCGGTAGCCTTGTGCCCGCCAATCATCTGCGCTTCGGCAATGTGCTGTTGCGCGCCGTGCTGCTGCAGGGCGGTGCGCCCTTCGATCCGGCCTACGGCCTGACCGGCGGAGAAGATGGCGACCTGCTGAGCCGTCTGGCACAGGCCGGTACCCGCATGGTGTGGTGCGACGAAGCAACGGTGCTGGAGCCGGTGGAGCGCTCAAGACTCTCGGTGCGCTGGCTGATGCGCCGCTCGATGCGCGGCGGCCAGGACTTCGCCAAGCATTCGCTCGCCGGCCGTTACCGGCGCGCCGGACTGTACGTAGGGACGGCGCAGAGGGCCGCCCTGTTCGGACGCGCGGCGTCGCAGCTGCTGGCCGCGGGCGTGCTGAGCCTGCTGTCCTGGCCGCTGGGACGCGAGCGCGCCACGTTCTGGCTGCTCAAGGCCTGCGCCAACCTCGGCAAGCTCAGCGCTTTTTGGGGATGGCACTATCGTGAATATGCCTGAGCCCATGGTTCTGATCGCCCAATTCCTGTTCTGGATCGCAGCGGTTCCGAGCATTGCCGGATGCCTCTATCTGCTGCTGCTGACCCTGCTCTCCGCGCGGCTGCGCGAACCGTCGTTGAGCCCCGCGGCCTGCGCTCTTCGCTTCGACGTGATCGTGCCGGCGCACAACGAATCCGGGGGGATCGCCCGAACCGTACAAAGCCTCCTCGCGCTGGATTGGCCTGCCGCCGCCTACCGCATCCTGGTGATCGCCGACAATTGCACCGACGACACCGCCGAGCGGGCGGGCGCCGCTGGTGCCCTGGTGCTCGAACACTGCGACCATGCGCATCGCGGCAAAGGCTATGCCTTGCAGTGGGCCTTTGCTCATAGCCTCCAGGAAGCCTGGGCGGATGCCGTCGTCGTGGTGGACGCCGATTCCGTAGCCAAGCCGGGCCTGCTGCGTGCCTTTGCGGCACGCCTGGCCCGCGGCGCGACGGCGATTCAGGCGAACTATGGCGTGCTCAATCCGGACGACTCCTGGCGTACTCGGCTGATGACCGTGGCCCTTGGCGCGTTTCACGACGTGCGCTCCCGCGGACGCGAACGCCTGGGACTGTCTTGCGGCATTCGCGGCAACGGCTGGTGCCTGGCAGCGCCGCTGTTGCGCAGCGTACCGTACGATGCATTCGGTCTTACCGAGGACGTCGAATACGGCATCCGGCTCGGGCTTGCCGGATGCCGCGTGCATTATGCCGACGAGGCCGGCGTGCAGGGCGAAGTGGCCGGCCGGGCCACCCATGCCGCGTCGCAGCGCCGCCGTTGGGAACAAGGGCGCCTGGCACTGCGCAATCTGCGGATGCCCCTGCTGAGGCAGGTCCTGCATCTGGGCGATGCCGTCTGCGCGGATCTGCTGCTGGATCTCTTGCTGCCGCCGTTGTCGCAACTCGGCATGTGGCTGGCTGGCACAGCCTGTATCGCCGCCGTGCTGGAGGTGTTGCTGCATGTGCCGCTCCCCGCTGCTGGCGCCGTTCTTGGAATGGCGGCGGCGAGCCTGGTGTTTTACGTCTTTCGCGGCTGGCAACTGAGCGGCCTTGGCGGCGAAGTCCTGTTTGACTTCCTGCGCGTGCCGTATTTTGTGGCCTGGAAGCTGGCGGTGCTGTCCCGGCAGGGTTCCGGCGAGTGGCTGCGCACGGGCAGGGAGCGGCCATGAACCACGCGGCGGGTTCCTCATCGCGGCTGCGGCGCCTGGGTAGCGCCGTGGCCGACCAGGCGCTGTTGTCGGCCACCAATCTGGCGGCCGGCGTGGCACTGATACGCCACGCCAGCGACAAGCAATACGGCTACTACGTCCTGGCGACCAACGCCGTGTTGTTGATGGTGACGCTGCAGAACGGATTCTTCGGCGCGCCCATGATCAATCGCCTGACGCCGCTGCCGCCGGATGAGCAGGGCCAGCTGGTGGCCGGCCTGAAGCGGGAACAAGGCACCGTGCTGCTGCTGGGCGTCGCGGCGTTTCTTGGTCTGGCGGCAGTGACGTTTGCGCTGGGCTTGATCTCCAGCGAGATGCTGGGTGTGGCGGCGGCGTTTTCGGTCTGTGCGCTGGCCATGCTGCATCGGGAATTCTTCCGCATGGTGATGCTGGCGCATCGGCATACCGGACACCTCCTGCGGGCGGACCTGTTCTTTGTCGTGGTGTTTCTTGGCGGCGTCGAGCTGGCCCTGGGCACCACGCGGCCGGGTATCGGCGCCCTGCTGGCGCTGTGTGCCGCGGCGGCGGTCGCGGGATTCTCCTTGTCCGTCACCGCGCGCCGCGGCAAATTGATCGTGGGTGCCGGTCAAAGCGGCATGCTGCGGCAACTTGCGCCGGTGGGGGCCTGGGCGGCTGCCGGCGGTGCGATCTATTGGGTGTACGGACAGGGCTACTCGTATCTCGTCGCCGGCACGCTCGATGTCGGCGCGGTTGCGGCGGTATCCGCCACGCGCCTGCTGATGATGCCTCTCAACCTCGTCGCCACCGGCGTTTCGCAACTCATGCTGCCGACTGCTTCCGGCTGGCTGCACCGCGAAGGCGCGGTGAAGGTGATGAGCCGGCTGCTCTGGATCGGCGGGGCCATGTGCCTGATGGCCATGCTCTATTTCTGCGTGGCCTGGCAGTTGCGCGGCTGGATTTTCGGTTCGCTCCTGCATCGGACATTTGCCAACCAGGATCAGCTGTTTTGTTTGTGGGCCGGGATCTTCGGCCTGATGGTCGTGCGCGATCAGCTGCAATTCCTGCTGGTACTGCGGGAACGTTTCCGCACGCTTGCGGTTCTGTCTCTCTGCAGCGCCGGCCTTGCAGTAGCGCTGAGCTACCCGGCAATGCTTCATCTTGGCGCCGGCGGCGCACTGGTCGGCATGCTGGCTGGTGAAGTGTTGAATATCGCCGGTATCGCTTTTCTGGCGCGGCGTGAAGTGCGTCTGGGCATGAGCCCATGCGTGGAGGCGATTTGAAGCTGTGATTTGATTTTGAACTGGTGCGAAGGATCGCGCCGGATTGTTCAACCGTTTGGAGTGTCAGGGCCATGGATGGAATTGTCGAATTGATGGCGGGTGAAACCCTCGTAGAGCCGTCCGCGGCGGCAAAAGATGCCTTGAAGATCGCCGCGGCTGAACCGCCTCGGCGTACCGCCGACGTCGTAGGGTTCCACAATGCCGGGGGGTCGTCGACCCAGGTGCAGGGCGCATTGTACGCCGCGGTAACTGCCGGAACCTTGCCTCTGATTTTGCTGTTCAGCGGCCTTGGTTTCACGCTGCCGTATCAGGTGCTGGCGCTGCTGGCGGGCATGTTGTCCTATTTTTCCCTGCAGAACCTGAAACTGACGTCATCCTGGGACGTGCGTGCCCGTGGCGGCAATGGCCTGGCCTTGCTGAGCACCTGGTCCAGGATCGTCGCGGGCCTGGTCCTGCTGGGTTGTGCCACCGGCTACCGGCAGTATTTCTCCCCCCATATCCTGGTGATCTGGTTCGTTGCGGCGCCGCTTACCCTGGTGCTGATAGGCGCCCAGCTGAGGGGCATGATCGCTTCGGGGCATTCGTCCAGCACGACCCGCAAGGCGGTCATCGTCTTCGCCAATGAAACGGCGCGGCAATTCGCCTCCCGGCTGCTCGCCGCGCGCTCGCACGAGGTGCTCGGCTACTTCGACGACCGCGATCCAGCCCGGGTCGGCAACGTGTTGTCGATCCTCCCCCGGCTGGGCACAACCAGGAACCTGGCCGAGTTCGTGGCAAAGCACAAGGTCGACGTGGTCTTCATCTCGCTACCGGCCACCAATAGCGAGCGTGCCCTGTCGGTCGCCGAGCTCCTGGGCGACACCACGGCTTCGCTCTATTTCATTCCGGATTTCTGTCCGGTCAATCAGTACGTCGCCCGCGCCATAGAGCTGAATTCGATGCCGGTGCTGGAGGTGATGGAAACACCGTTTTACGGAGCCGACGCCTTGCTCAAGCGGCTGTTCGATATCGCCTTCTCGCTCTGCGCCCTGGCAGCCTTGGGCCTGCCGATGCTGGCCATCGCCGCGGCGATCCGGGCGACTTCCGCGGGCCCGGCCTTGTTTCTGCAAAAACGCTACGGCCTCAACGGACGGGAATTCAAGGTCTTCAAGTTCCGCACCATGTACGTGGCCGACCGCAGCCAGGAACTGGTGCAGGTGTCGCGCGAGGATCGGCGCGTTACCCCGATCGGCCGGTTCCTGCGACGCACATCGCTCGACGAGCTGCCGCAATTCATCAACGTGCTGATCGGCGATATGAGCGTGGTCGGCCCGCGTCCACACACTGTTGTCCACAATGAATATTATCGGCGCCAGGTCAAGCGCTACATGAGCCGGCACAAGGTCAAGCCCGGCATTACCGGCTTGGCCCAGATCAATGGAATGCGCGGCGAAACCAGCACTATCGAAGCGATGGACGCCCGCATCCGCTACGACATCGAGTACATCCGCAACTGGTCCGTGCGCAGGGATATGGCCATCATTCTGAAGACTGCGCTGGTGTTTCTGAAGGATGAAAATGCCTACTAACCGGAAAGCCTCCGCGCTGCGTGCCGGCCTTGGCTGGCTGTGCGGAACCCTGGCCGTCGGCATTTGCGGCAGCCCGGCGCAAGCCGACCTGAAGCTGGATACTCATCTGTCCAGCGAGGGTGAATACGATACGGATATCTTCCGCGTGTCGCAGGCCGTCGCCGAGCAGACGCTCGGAACCAGCCATCTGTCCGATTTCATTCTCGACTCACAGGCCGGAGCCGATGTCGCATACGGCCTGGGCCAGCAAAAGCTCTATGCTTCCGGCGATGTCGACCGCATTCTCTACAAACTCCGCACGGGACTCGACCACAACGAGTTCAAATGGCTGGGCGGCATGGACTGGAAGCTTGGCGATGCCTTCAACGGCGGCGCCGAATACAAGGATTCCCGGCGCATGGTGCCGGAAGAGGCTCGTGCCACACCCAGCACCGAGTTGGCCTTCGAATCGGACCGTAGCGCCGGCGGCAGCTTCAACGCGAATATCACGCCGGAGTGGCTGGCCGGAGGACGGGTGGACTGGTCGCAGCAGGAATCTCCGTCTCCCGAAGTTTATTTTCGGATGCACGAGACCACCTATACGCTGGATACCAAGTATCAGGGCCTGGGCTACATCAGCGTCGGCGCGCAGGTGCAATATGTCGATGGCAAGGCAGCCGACTCGACACTGTCCGGTCCATTCACGCAGATCAACACGGATCTGACGCTGGATTACAAGAGCGGATCGGTATCGAAGCTGTCCCTGCTGCTCGGCGGCTCGAGCATCCGCTTCGAGCAGGGCGCTTCGCAGTCCTATTCGAGCGAGCACATCGACTTGCAGTACAAGCGCTCCCTCAGTGCAAAGACATCTCTTAGCGTCGACGCTTTCCGCCGCACCGAGGTGTATGCCGTGCTGGCGGATTTCGTCGAGGAGACCGGCGCTGACGTAAGCCTGGACTGGCAGGCGAGTCCAAAGATCTTCGTCGATCTGCTCGGCTCCTACACCCTCGACTCCTTCAAGCCCGACATACGCAACGACCGGGTGGCGCTGGCCCAGGTGGCGCTGAATTATCAGCCCCTCACCTGGCTATCGTTCAAACCCGCGGTGCACTACCAGAATCGCCGCTCCGACCAGGATTTGTACGATTTCGCCGATACCATCGTCAGCCTGGAGGCGAAACTTAAATTTTGAGCGGCGGGCACGGATGCCCGTTTCCACAGACCCGAGATGGAGCAGATGCAAATGGATTTGCAGAAGCGCACGGCCGGCGTTCGAGAGGATGGGGTCGGCTTAGCCGATTCCCCCTACGAATTTGAACTGGACCCCTACGAGCTGGACAGCTTCGTACAGCTGGCGGCGAAGTTCAATCAGAGCCGCTTTGGCTACGTGGTCACGCCAAATGTGGATCACCTGATCCGCCTGCACGACAGCCGGCAGTTCCGCCAGCTTTACCGGGCCGCCGCCTACGTCCTGCTGGACAGCCGCCTGCTCAGCCGGCTGTTGCAGCTGTTCCGGCGGCAAAGCATTCCCGTTTGCACCGGCAGCGACCTGACCCGGGTCCTGTTCGAGCGCGTGATCGGCGCGGACGACCGTATCGTTCTCATCGGCAGCAGCGCCCAGCAAGCCAGGCAGCTGCGCGAGCGCTTCGGCCTTACCAGGCTGGCGCACTACAACCCGCCCATGGGCTTTGTCAAAGACCCGGCCGAAGTGGAGCGCTGCCTGGAATTCGTGGAAGCCTATTCGCCCTGCCGTTTTTGCCTGATCGCGGTCGGCTCGCCCCAACAGGAGGTGCTCGCGCATGCCCTGCAGCAGCGCGGCAAGGCGAGCGGCCTGGCCTTATGCGTCGGCGCCTCGATCGACTTCCTCACCGGGGCCGAGCAGCGTGCGCCCCTGTGGATGCAGCGGCAAGGGCTGGAATGGCTGTACCGGCTGGTGCAAAACCCCGGCCGGCTGGCAAAGCGCTACCTGGGCGGCGCGCCGCGGCTCATCGAGCTCTTGCTGCGGGGCCAATTCATTCTCAGAAGCGCCGGAACCGCCTCGCAACTCTCAATTCCGCCGTTCCCGGCGAGGCCGGACTGATCCTTCAGTGCGCCCAGTCCGGCTGGACTCTGCCGGTGGCGTCGAAACGATAGTGCCCCTCGTCCCAGCCCTGACCGAACAGGATCAGTGACTGATCGTAGTAATTGGCCTGTCCGCCAAGGCCAAGCTTGCTGCGCAGCGCTGCCAGCTTCAGCCGCCGCCTTTGAGCGTCCAGGGTGTCCTGATCGTTCAGGGCCCGCAGGAATGGAAGCATCGCACCGGAATAGCCGATCGGCGAGTAGTTCGACGACAGGGCCAGTCCGGTCACCGGGTTGGCTTTTTCGGGGGGATTGCCCAGTCCCCGCGTCAGGGCGGCAAAGGGCGCCAGCTTGTGCAGCAGGGCAGCACCGTCGGCGCCGGCCATGCCGGCCCACAGGTAGACCCGGATCGCGTCGTAACTTCCCACCGGCGTCTGGTCGGCATCCGGGATCACCAGGCCCGCTGCGCTGATCGTAAATATGTCCGGGGCGACGCCGTGGGCGCAGGCCTGTTCGGCGAGGGGCAGGTAGCTGCTCCATGCCTTGGCCCAGGGGCCGGCAGGATCATAGGTGGCGAGGTATTTGAAAATGAACGGCGGATAATAGCTGGTGACGAGCCGGTAACGATCCCCGTCGAGCTTGAATCCCACCGGCGCCGGCAGCACCAGCGTCCCCGCGGCGCCGGCGTCTACCACTTCCCGCGCGGCAATCTGCGCCAGGATCTTGCGCCCCAACTGCTCGTAGGCCGGTGCTTTCCATAGCCGCGCCGCTTCCATCAAGGTGTAGGCGATCCACAGATCGGCATCCGCTGCGGGATTCTGGTCCTTGATGCCCCAGGAACCGTCGTCCCGGTGCCCCCAGTACCAGCCAGGGAGTTCGTCGCCCAGTCTGGCCTCGGCCAGATTGGCCGAGGTCCAGCTCAAAATGGTGTCGAACAGGGGCCGTTGGTTCGCCACCAGGGCAAAAAACAGGCCATAGGCCTGACCTTCCGAAGTGCTCTTGCCTTCAAAAGTCACATCGACGACGCGTCCGTCGCCCTGCACGAAGTCGTGCTGAAACCGGGTCCATTCGGCCCAGTCCGCGAATGCCGGCGCAGCCGGCGCCCACAGGGTTAGGATCAAAAGCCAGGGCGCGAGGGCCGTTCGTTTCAAGATCATGTCGGTATCGGCCTGGCATCGGAACGGGCAAAACGCCGTTCAATTGAGACCTCGTCGACTTGAATTCGGTTCTATTTTGACTGCCGCGCCGCGGCAGGCATCGAAATCTCCAGGCCTTAGGATTAATATAGGCTACGGAGGAAGACGTGTCGGAAAAAAGCGACGCTGTAATTGACCGGCTGACATTCGGCGACCTGCTCGCCGGAGCACGGATGCTGCTGCTTCCTGTTGCAGTGGCTCTGGGGCTTGTGGAGGTCTCACGCCTGTTTCGCGACACGGTCGCGCCCGTGGATGCCGGCACTATAGGCGGCGTGGTTCCTCATGAAGCCTGGCTGATCGTCCTGATCGGCTATCTGGCTGCCTGCCTGCCGCGGCATTCCTTTTCGCTGCGCATTCCAGGCCTGGCGTCGCGCATCAAGATCATGATCTGCATCGTCGCGGCGGCGGGATTCCTGCTCGAATTGAATTTCCACGATGTGCTGGCGCCGTACGTGGGGGCAGGGGTGGCCCTGGTCCTGGCCATCGCCTGCATCATCTTGGTGGGCACCATCATCCGGGCGGAACGACTCCGGCTCGACAGCGCGAATGAGGCAAAAGACCTCGCGCTGGAACGGATGATTCTGGACCTGGAGAAACTCAACAACCGATCGCAGTCGGACCCGGCGATTACACATCCCGCCCTGTTTGCACAGGTGAGCAGCATCGTGCAGCCGCAGTCACCGATCGGCACCAGCATCTGGTTCCTGCGGCCGCACCCGGCCCTGGGCTATAAGCGTCCAATCGATGTGCTGCAGGAGCACGATGGTGAAAACAAGCTGCTGCACGCCTGCAGGATTGGACCAAATCGTTGATCCCTGCGGCAAGCGTTAATAGGCCAGCAGGCTGTTGCCGTCAACGTGCACGCGTGTTCCCGGGGCCAGGCCCTGCCCATTGGCCACGGTAACCGAGCGTGTTCCGCCGGTTTCCATGTTGACCGCAACCTGGTAGACCGTATCCGCCGTAACCTGCTTTTCCACCTCGCGGCCGGCAAACGCGCCGCCGACGACGCCCAGCGCAGTCATCGCAATATTGCCCTTGCCTTTGCCAAACTGGTTGCCCGCCAGGCCGCCGGCAGCGGCGCCGCCCAGGG
>CAJCJI010000258.1 GCA_903970595.1 Verrucomicrobiota bacterium | reverse complement strand
GTCGGGCGAGGGGTAGACGGTAGCGTCGCGGATGGCGATGGTCTCTTCGCCGAGACGGATGGCGGGGTGAGGGTCGCGGCCCTAAGAACCCCCCAACGAGCAGTAAAGTTCACCAATGCTGCGCCGCAGCGCATTGCCGGGAAGCCCCGCGTCCCGCTAAAATCCCATGCTTTTCTCCATCCAGCGCCCTTCCCCTTGGTTTTGCCCGGGGTGTGGCGCATTTCTCAACAGTACGGAAATCATCATGGCGGTAGAACGCACGCTTTCCATCATCAAGCCCGACGCAGTGGCCAAGAACGTCATCGGCGAGATTTACAGCCGCTTCGAGAAGGGCGGCCTGCGCGTCATCGCGGCGCGCATGAAGCACCTGACCCGCACCGAGGCGGAAGGTTTTTATTCGGTGCACCGCGAGCGCCCCTTCTTCAAGGCCCTGGTGGACTTCATGGTGACCGGCCCGGTCATGATCCAGGTGCTGGAGGGTGAAGACGCCGTGGCCCGCCACCGCGACCTGATGGGGGCCACCGACCCGAAGAAGGCCGCCGCGGGCACCATCCGCGCGGATTTCGCCGATTCGATCGACGAAAACGCCGTGCACGGCTCGGACAGCGCGGAAAATGCGGCCAAGGAGATTTCCTATTTCTTCCGCGTCACCGAGTTGTGCCCGCGCACCCGCTGAACATGCCGGAGTCATGAGCCAAGCCGCCACCATGCCAGCAGTCTCCCCCGACGCGGCTGCCCGCATCGGCGGGACGGCGGCGGGGGCGGGCGATGCGTCGGCGGGGTCGGTTCCGGCTCCCCAGACCATCACGCAGATCAACCTGTTCGGCCTGGACCGGGAGCGGCTGCGGGAAGAGTTCGCCCGTATGGGCGAGGCGGCCTATCGCGCCGACCAGGTGATGCAGTGGATTTACCGCCGCGGCGTGGACGACTTCGACGCCATGAGCAATATCGCCAAGGATCTGCGCACCCGGCTGAAGCGGCACTTCGTGATCAAGCCGCCGCAACTGGTGGTCGAGCAGGTTTCCACCGACGGCACCCGCAAATGGGTGCTGCGGCTCGACAGCGCCGAGGGCAAGCCCGAAACCGCCATCGAAACCGTCTACATCCCCGAAGCCAACCGCGGCACCCTGTGCATCTCCTCGCAGGCCGGCTGCGCCATGGATTGCAGTTTCTGCTCCACCGCGCAGGGCGGCTTCTCGCGCAACATGAGCACGGCCGAGATCGTGGCCCAGGTCTGGTTCGCCGCCAAGACCCTGGGCGGCGATTTCCAGAACGAACGAGTCATCTCCAACGTCGTGTTCATGGGCATGGGCGAGCCTCTGGCCAATTACGCCAACGTCCTGGCCGCGCTGAAAATCCTGCTCGACGATTTCGGCTTCGGCCTGTCCAAGCGCCGGGTCACGGTCTCGACCTCGGGCTTGGTGCCGTTCATCGACCGCCTGCGCGAGGACCTGGATACCGCGCTGGCGGTGTCGCTGCACGCGCCCAACGACAAGCTGCGCGACGCGCTGGTGCCCATCAACCGCAAGTACCCGCTGGCCGAGTTGATGCAGGCGTGCCGGCGCTACACCACCGGCAAGGACCGCAAGGCCCACATCGTTTACGAGTACGTGATGCTCGACGGCGTCAACGACCACCCTGAGCACGCGCGCGAACTGGCCCGCCTGCTGAGCGGCATGTCGGCCAAGGTCAACCTGATTCCGTTCAACCCCTTCCCGAAAACGCGCTACAAGCGTTCCTCGCCGGAAGCGATCCAGCGCTTCGCCGAAATCCTGCGCGCCAAGCGCATCGTCACGACCACGCGGCGCACGCGCGGTGACGACATCGATGCTGCGTGTGGTCAGCTTGTCGGTAAAGTACAGTCGCGCCAGAAGCAAAGACTTGGCGATATTCCGGTTAAAGTTAGCTGATGCGACTACCCAGACTGTTCCATACAAATTTCGCCGCCGCTCTGGCCGGGGTCGGCCTGACGTTTGCGCTTTGTGCCTGCGTCACCGAAACCAAGGGACCCAAGAAGCCCTCGAAGCCCGACCTGCCGGCGGCCGCGCGCATCAACAACGAGCTGGGCTGGGCCTATGTCAGCCAGGGGCGGCTGGACGTGGCCGAGATGAAATTCAAGAAGGCCATCGAACAGGACGCGGCCGTGGCGCAGGCGCATGCCGGCCTGGGCTATGTTTACTGGCAAAAGGGCGACGCACCGTCGGCCGAAAGCGAATTCGAGCGGGCTATCAGTCTCGACGACCAGGATCCGGAAGTCCGCAACAACTATGGCGTGTTCCTGTGCGCGCAGCGCAAGTACGCCGAGGGCGACCGCAACTTCATGCTGGCGCTGAAAAACCACGAGTATTCAACCCCGGCCAAGGCCTGGAACAATGCCGGCGTGTGCGCGCGCCAGAGCGGCGACAACGACCGCGCGGAAGCCGACTTGCGCCATGCCCTGCAAAACGACCCCAATTATTTCCCGGCGCTGGCGGAAATGGCGTCCTTGAGCCTGGAGCAGAAGAATTATCTCGGCGCGCGCGCCTTCCTGGAGCGCTACGAGAAGGTGGGACCTGAAACCCCGTCCGAGTTGCTGCTCGCCTACAGGATCGAACTGGCGCTGGGCAACGACTCCGCCGCACACGACTATTCCATCAAATTGATACGCAGCTACCCCGATTCCGACGAATCGGCCCAACTGCTCAAATTACGCTCAGGCGCGCAATGAACACCGATACGACCGCCTCGACGGCGGTAGCCAATGCCAACGATCCTGGCCAGGACTCCGCCCGCCAGGGTCCGGGCCGCTTGATCCGGCTGGGACGCGAGCGCGCCCGCCTCGGCGTGTCCGAACTGGCGGCGCTGACCAAGCTGGCGCCGGCCACCCTGGAAGCGCTCGAGCGCGACGATTTCGCCATGCTCAGCGAGCCGGTGTACGTGCGCGGCTATTACCGCAAATGCGCCAAGGCGCTGGCACTGTCGGAAGCCGATCTGCTCGCCGCCTACGAGAAACTGGTCCGTCCCCGGGCGCCGCAGGCGCCGACCAAGCTGCTGCTCGGCGGCAGCGAGACCGGCAGCAGCCTGAAGAAGAGCCGGCGCCGCTCCGGTTCCCCCTGGTGGCTGTGGCTGATCGGCATTGTCCTGCTGGTGGCGGTGGCTGCCTGGTTGCTGCGCGAAGATCCCAACGCCCGGCACGCGGCGCTGCCGGAGGCCCCGCAGCCGGCCACGCCGGCGCC
>CAJCJI010000257.1 GCA_903970595.1 Verrucomicrobiota bacterium | reverse complement strand
CGAGAGGCGAGAGGCGAGAAAAGCATGAAGCACGGCAACGCGCCGTCAAGTCTTTGCCGTGGCGCCTCTCCCCTCCCGCCTCTCGCCTCCCGGCCGTATGCTAGGCTTTCCGCCCGTTCAGCAGGGCCGCGAAGGCCCCAAGCCAAAGCCCATGCGCAACCTCAGTCCGCAAGAACTAAAACCCCTGCTCGATCAGGGCCAGGTGCAGCTGCTCGACGTGCGCCAGCCGGAAGAGCTGGAAATCGCCCACATCGAGGGCGCGCTGCACATTCCCCTGAACGAGCTGCCAACCCGGCTGGGGGAGCTGGACCAGGCGCGTACCGTCGTCGCGCTCTGCCACCACGGGGTGCGCAGTGAAATGGCCGGCCGTCTGCTGGAACGCAACGGTTTTGCCCATGTCGCGCATCTAAGTGGGGGAATCGATGCCTGGTCGCAGGACATCGACCCCGCCATTCCGCGTTATTGAGGGGGTGGCCGGCTGATTCGCCGGCTTGCCGAACAAGGACGCTTATTTCAACTTCCGGTCAGGGATGACCGGGTGCTTGTACAGGGACGTACACCACGAGGGATCGCATGCGCCGTTTAATCTTGGGGACTTTGTCGTTTTCGGTTCCGGCCCTGGCACAAGCCAATGGCCTGCTGGATGCCTATCATCTGGCGCAGCAGCAGGATCAGACCTTCCAGGCCGCCGTGCACCAGCGCGACGCCAGCATCCAGGCGCGGCCGCAGGCCTGGGCGGCACTGTTGCCGCAGGTCAATACCACGGATTATCTGCAAAACGACCGCCTGCACGTGATTTCGGCGGCCGGCCTGAGCCTCGGCACAGCGAGTGGGCAGCCGAGCAAGCTGATCGAGTATTACCCGACCCACTCCATCAGCCTGACCCTGGCGCAGCCGCTGTTCAACTGGCCGGCGTTCGAGACCGTTGCCCAGTCCAACAAGGCGGTGGCCGAGGCGCAGGCCAGCTTCCGCTCGGCCGAGCAAAGCCTGATCACCCGCACCGCCTCGGCGTATTTCGCGGTGCTGAGCGCGCAGGACACCCTGCGCGCCGACCTCGACGCGCAGACCTCGTTCAAGCAGCAGCTGGAACAGGCGCAGAAAAAATTCGACGTGGGCCTGGCCGCCATCACCGACGTGCGCAACGCCCAGGCCTCCTACGACACCAGCACCGCCACCGTGATCGCCGACCGCACCGCGATGGACAACGCCAAGCGCGCGCTCAGCACCATCATCGGCAAGCCGGTGGATGCCATCGCCGACCTGCAGACGGATATTCCGCTGGTGGCGCCCAACCCGGCGGTGCCGGGTGACTGGAGCAAGGCGGCCAGCCAGGACAACCCCGACCTGATGGCCTCGTTCTTTGCCTCGGAAGTGGCGCGCAAGCAGGTTGCCATCTACCGCGGACAGTACCTGCCGACGGTCGCACTCAACGGCGGCCTGAGCCGGCTGTCCGTGCATGGGGACTTCGGCGAAGACGAGCTCGACGACTACGTCAACGTGACCCTGACCTGGAACCTGTTTTCGGGCGGCATGACCACCTCGCAGCTGCGCCAGTCCATCGCCACCTACAAGCAGGACCAGGCGCAGTACGAACTGGAGCGCCGCACCGTGGATCAGAATACGCGCAACGACTACGAGGGCGTGGTCAGCGGCATCGCCGGCGTCAAGGCCAACAAGCAGGCGGTGATTTCCAACCAGACCAGCCTGGAAGCCACCCTGGTCGGCCTGCGCGTCGGCACCCGCACCGAGATCGACGTGCTCAATTCGCGGCAGCTGCTGGCCGCCGCGCAGAAGAGCTATTACCAGTCGCGCTATGCCTATCTCAACAGCTTCCTGGCGCTGAAGCAGGACGCGGGGCGGCTGGGTGAGGACGACCTGTCCGAGATCGACCGCCTGGTCGCCGGCACCGCCACGCCCTCACCGCCGATCTCGGCCGGCGAAGCCACCGTGCCGGACAATATGCAGGACGCTCCTGCCACCCTGCCGCCGCCCTCGCTGAATCATTAGTCCTGCACAACTCCCCTCTCCCGCCTGCAGGAGAGGGGTTGGGGGAGAGGGGCTTTCTCGCCCTTCAAACCCTTTATATCCTGGATTACGCAAAGCATTGCCGCCGTAACGCGGAAAGCCCGTTCCACCGGGATTCCCTTCGGTCACAGCCGCTACCCGGGGCGGCGTACACTCATCCGCCCGCCAGCCCCCGCTGATGCAGCCGCTCCACCCAGCGGTAAAGCGCCGCCACGGTCAGCGCGAAGGCGACCAGGCCGATCCATTGCGCGGCATTGGCGAAGCTGTCGCCGACCAGGGCCAGCGGCGCGTCCTTGCCGGAGAACACCACCACTGCGGCGACGATCACGCCCAGCAGGCTTTCGCCGACGATCAATCCCGAGGCGAGCAGCACACCGAGCTGCTTGGCGCCTTCCGGGTCGCGCTTGCGCTCGGCGCGCTTGTCGTAAACCCAGCCGACGACGGCGCCGACCACGATCATCAGGGTCACGATCAAGGGCAGGTACATACCCAGGCCCACCGCCAGCGGCGGCACGCGCAGGCGGCCGGTCCGGGTCAGGACTTCGTCGACCAGGATGATGCCGGCGCCGATGGCGGCGCCCGTCTCGATCAAGTTCCAGTCCAGCTGCCCCTCGATCACGCCCTTGGCCAGCGCCGAGATCAGTGCGGCCTGCGGCGCGGCCAGCGCGTTGACCGGGCTGGCGCCAGGTACGCCGGAGAAGCCGTAGGCATGGTTCAGCAGGTCCAGGATCGGCGGGATCACGGCGGCGCCGGCGACCACGCCGATGACCAGGGCCACCTGCTGCTTCCACGGCGTCGCATCGACCAGCTGGCCGGTTTTCAGGTCCTGCAGGTTGTTATTGGCGATGGTCGCCACGGCAAACACCACCGAGGTCACGAACAGGGCGAACGCCACCAGGGCCTGCCCGCCGCCGCCCCCCAGCAGCGGCTTGATCCAGAACACCAGCAGCAGCGCGGCGCCGATCACCGCCAGGATGCCGATGCCGGACAAGGGGCTGTTGGAGGAGCCGATCAGGCCGGCCATGTAGCCGCAGACCGCCGACACCAGGAAACTCATCAGCACCACGTAGGCCAGGCCGCCCAGCACCAGCGGCCAGACATGGTCGCCGATGCCGCTCTCGTAGGCGAAGCGGGCCAGCAGCCAGGCGATGGGTACCAGGCATACCAGGGAGATCAGGCCCACCAGGCCGATCGGGATGTCCTGCTCGGTACGCGGCAGCGTGGCCCCCTGCCCGGCCTTGCGCACGCGCGCGGCCGCCATGGCGGAGGCCAGGCCGGAGATCACCGGCCGGGCCAGCTTGAGCAGGGTCCAGATCGAGGCGATGCCGATGGTGCCGGCGCCGATGAAGCGCGCCTGGTGTTTCCACACAGCCAGGGCCACCTCCGCCGCCGGCCCGGCTTGCGGATGCGCCACCGTCAGCCAGGGCATGATCCCGGCCCAGGTGAGCAGCGCGCCGACCAGCATGGCGATGCCGACCGACAGGCCCACCAGGTGGCCGACGCCGAACAGCGCCAGGGACAAGCCGAAGTCGTAGCCGCTGATGGCATTGCCGCGGACCCGGAAGTAGTCCACGAAATCCGCGGCGAACACCTGGGTGGCGGTGACCAGGTAGAACGCCGCCGACACCACCGAGCCGACGATCACCGCCAGCAGTCCTGCCTTGCCGGCTTCCGCCGCCGCGCCATCGCCGGAACCACCGACCTTGAGCACTTCCGCGCAGGCGACGCCTTCGGGATACGGCAGATCCGAATTGGTCACCAGGGCGCGGCGCAGCGGGATCGAATACATCACGCCGAGGATGCCGCCGAGGGCGCAGATCCAGAACGACTCCCAGTACGGAAAGCCGGTCCAGAAGCCGATCATGATCAGGCCGGGCAGGACGAAGATGATGGACGACAGCGTGCCGGCCGCCGAGGCGACCGTCTGCACGATATTGTTTTCCTGGATGGTGACGTTCTTGAAGCCGCGCAGCACCGCCATGGAGATCACCGCGGCCGGGATCGAGGAGGCGAAGGTGAGGCCGGCCTTGAGGCCGAAAAACACGTTGGCAGCGGTGAAAACCAGGGTGATGACCACCCCGAGGATCAGGCCGCGCAAGGTCAGTTCGGTGCGCGGCGCGGGGCCGGGCGTTGGTTGTGCAGACACCAGATGTTCTCCCATCGTTGATTTTGTCGCGGCTGCCGTACCGCAGGCGCGCTATGGTCCGAGTATAGCGGCGTATGCGGCGAAAGCCGTACCATGCCGCATCATCTGCCGGCAGTGCGCCGCGCAGCTAACAAAAATCGAGGAACACCACATGAAAAGTTTCCGGTTTGCCGCCGTGCTGAGCGCAACCCTGATCGGAACATTGACACTGAGCTTGCCCATGACCACTTCCGCCGCCGATAACGCCCCGGTCAGCCGCCCCTTCACCGCCCATGACCTTGTGATGCTGGACCGGGTTTCCGATCCGCAGGGCTCGCCCGACGGCGCCAGCGTCGCCTTCACCGTGCGCGAAACCGACCTGGAAGCCAATAAGGGCCGGCGCAGCATCTGGCGCCTGTCGCTCCGGGAAAAGGACGCGCGGCCCGAGCGGCTCACTGCCCAGGGCAGCAATGCCGACACGCCGCGCTGGTCGCCGGACGGCAAGACCCTGTACTTCCTGTCCACGCGTTCGGGCAGCACCCAGGTCTGGCGTCTCGACGGCGGCCTGGGCGAGGCGCGCCAGGTCACCAGCCTGCCGCTGGACGTGAACAATTTCCTGATCGCGCCGGACGGCAAGCGCCTGGCCCTGTCGCTCGACGTGTTCACCGATTGCGCCGACCTCGCCTGCACCAAGAAGCGGCTGGACGACAAGGCCGCCGGCAAGGCCAGCGGCACGGTCTATAACCGCCTGTTCATCCGCCACTGGGATACCTGGTCCGATGGGCGCCGCTCGCAGCTGTTCATCGCCGACCTCGACGCCGCCGGCATCGTCAGCGCCGCGCCGCGCTGGATCACCCAGGGGATTGACGGCGACGTCCCCTCCAAGCCCTTCGGCGACGAGTCCGAGTATTGCTTCTCGCCGGACGGCAAGACGGTCTATTTCGGCGTGCGCATCGCCGGCAACAGCGAACCCTGGTCGACCAATTTCGACATCTACTCGGTGCCGGTGGAAGGCGGCGAGCCGCGCAACCTGACCGCGGACAACCCGGCCTGGGATGCCTGGCCGGTGGTGTCCAAGGACGGGGGCAAGCTCTACTACCTGGCGATGAAGCGCCCGAGCTTCGAGGCGGACCGTTTCGGCGTCATGGAACTGGACCTGGCCAGCGGCAAGAAGCGCGAGATCGACCCGGAGTGGGACTATTCCGCGGGCGCCATCCGCCTGTCTCCCGACGGCCATAGCCTCTACGCTCTGGCCGACGACCACGGTGAACGGCCGCTGTTCAGCATCGACATCCGCAGCGGCAAGGTCAGGAAGCTCGCCGCCGAGGGTAACATCAGCGCCTTTACGCTCGCCGGCGACAGTGTCGTCTTCGCCCGCGACACGCTCAAGTCGCCTGCCGACCTGTTCCGCCTCGAGCCTTCCGGCAAGGCCGCCCGCCTCACCGCCTTCAACAGCGAGCGGCTCAAGGATGTGGCCTTCGGCGATTTCGAGTTCTTCCAGTTCAAGGGCTGGAACGAGGACACGGTGCAGGGCTACGTGGTCAAGCCGGCCGGCTACGTCCCCGGCAAGAAGTACCCGGTGGCTTTCCTCATCCACGGCGGCCCCCAGGGCTCCTGGCTCAACGACTTCCACTACCGCTGGAACCCGCAGACCTATGCCGGTGCCGGCTTCGCCGTGGTCACCATCGACTTCCACGGTTCCACCGGCTACGGCCAGGCTTTCACCGACGCCATCTCCGGCCACTGGGGCGACCGTCCGCTGGAAGACCTGCAAAAGGGCTGGGCCGCGGCGCTCGCCAAGTACTCCTTCCTCGACGGCGACCGCGCCTGCGCCCTCGGCGCCAGCTACGGCGGCTACATGATCAACTGGATCGCCGGCAACTGGAACACACCCTGGAAGTGCCTGGTCAGCCACGACGGCGTCTTCGACAACCGCGCCATGGCCTACTCCACCGAAGAACTGTGGTTCGACGAATGGGAGAACCAGGGCACGCAGTGGCAGAAGCCCGAAAACTACGAGCGCTTCAACCCGGTCAACCACGTCGCCGGCTGGAAGGTGCCGATGCTGGTGGTGCACTCGGCGCTGGATTTCCGCATCCCGCTGGAGCAGGGCATCGCCGCTTTCACCGTGCTGCAGCGCCGCGGCATCCCCAGCCAGCTGTTGACCTTCCCCGACGAGAACCACTGGGTGCAGAAGCCGCAGAACAGCCTGCAGTGGCACGACACCGTGGAAGCCTGGATCAAGCAGTGGACCGCGGGGCCGGAGGACTCCAAGCTGATCGCCAAGTCGCCGCCGAAATAGTCTGCAGCAAGCAGACTCAAACCAGCGTAAACGCCAGTATCCACAACACGATACCGCCCGCAGCCGATATCGCCGCCAGCACGAACAGCCAGCGCTTCCTGGTCAGGGCGGTGATCGAGGCGGCGGAGATCGCGATCTGGATCAGGGTCATGGCCATGGCGAGCTTCTCGTGCGGATGCAGCGAGTGCTCGGCGTGGGCGTTGGCTTCCTCGGCCTTTTTGTCGAAGTCCTCGGCGGTCTTCTTGATCTCCGCCCGCTCGGTCTCGTACTTCTGCACCTTGTCCTTGAAGGCGGCGATGCGCGCCGGATCGGTGGCGTTCTCGGCCTGCGTCTCGGCCATCTGCTGCTTGATGCCCTTGGCCTGGTAGTAGTTCCACTGGTCGGCGGCGAGCGAGCGGTTCAGCACCGCGTCGTTCTTGTAATACAGGGCCTCGTTCTGGGTGTGGCCGCCCAGGTAGGAGACGATGGCGCCCAGGGTGGCGAGGATCGCGGTGAAGATCGCGATCTGCTGGCTCAGGGCCACGCCGTGCTCGGCCTCGTGTTCGAGGTGGTGTTCGTGCGGACTGGGTACTTCGTACTCTTCTTCAGGCATGTGCGCTCCCCTTTTTGGCTTTTAGCGAATCAGGCAAAAACTCAGCGGATGTAGTGATCGGCGAACAGCAGGGTGAAAATTCCCATGAGATACACGATGGAATAGCCGAAGGTCTTCATCGGCAAGCCGGGACGCGGCGCCCATTTCAGCCGCACGGCATAGACCAGAAACACGATGCCCAGCAGCAGGGCGCCGGCCAGGTAGATCAGCCCGCTCATCCCGAAGACGAAGGGCAGCACGCTGACCGCCAGCAGCAGGATGGTATAGAGCAGCACCTGCAGGCGGGTGTATTCCAGGCCGTGGGTCACCGGCAACATCGGCACGTCCACCTCGGCGTATTCCTTGTGGCGCTCGATGGCCAGGGCCCAGAAGTGCGGCGGGGTCCAGGTGAAGATGATCAGGAACAGCAGCAGGGCGTGCGGATGGATGGTGCCGCTGATGGCGGCCCAGCCCAGCACCGGCGGCGCGGCACCGGCGGCGCCGCCGATGACGATATTCTGCGGCGTGGCGCGCTTCAGGTACACGGTGTAGACCACGGCGTAGCCGAGCAGGGTGGCCAGGGTCAGCCAGGCGGTGAGCGGGTTGACCAGCAGATACAGCACGGCGAAGCCGGCGCCGCCGATGAGGGCGGCGAACACCGCCGACTCGCGCACCGACAGCGAGCCGGTGACCAGGGGCCGGCCGCAGGTGCGGGCCATGCGCGCGTCGATGTTGCGGTCGATCAGCTGGTTGACCGCGGCGGCGGCGGCGGCCTGCAGGGTGATGCCCACGGTGCCCCAGAACAGCCGGTCCAGCGGCGGCAGCCCGGGTACCGCCAGGAACATGCCGATGATGGCGGTGAAGACAATCAGCATCACCACGCGCGGCTTGCACAGCTCGTAATATTCGTGGAGCCGGTGGCGCAGGCCCGGTGTGGCGGCGATGGTGCTGTTCATGGCGGCGTGGCGCTTATCCGTGCAGGGTTTCCGGCTCGCGCCAGGCGTGGAAGTTGACCGCCACCACCGCCAGCAGCAGCAGCGCGGCGCCGGCATTGTGCGCGTCGGCCAGCCATAAGGGCAATTGCAGCTTGACGATGCCGATGCCGATGGCGAGCTGGAGCAGCAGCGCCCCGAGCAGGAAAGCTCCGAGACGGCGGCGGCGCGTGGTTTTGGCAGTGGCGAGCAGGAACAGCGCCAGGCCGCCGAGCACCAGGCACAGCAGCAGGGCGCCATAGCGGTGGATCAGCTGGATGGTGGCGCGGGCGGCGCCGTCCAGGATGCCGTATTCGTAGTTCACGCCGAAGCCATGCCAGAGGGTGAAGGCCTGGCCCAGCGGCGTCTGCGGCGCGAACGAGCCCAGGCAGGTGGGAAAGTCCGGACAGGACAGGGCGGCATAGTTGGAGCTGGTCCAGCCGCCCAGGAAGATCTGCCCGACCACCAGCACCAAAGCCAGCACGGCATAGGCCCGCAGGCCCCAGGGCGCGGATGGCACCGCCGCCCGCTGCGGGGGGCGCTGGGCGGCGAACCAGGCCTGGCGCTCGGAACGGGACTCGCGCTCGACCCTGGCCTGCGCGTAGCGGTTGGCGACCGGCGCGCTACCGGGCTCGGCGGTGCCGCGCAGCCACAGCCACCACAGCAGGGCCAGGGTGGTCAGCCCCACCAGCAGGTGGCCGGTGACGGTGAGCGGGTTGACGTTCCACAACACGGTGAGCGCGCCCAGGGCGCCTTGCAGGCAGACGGTGCCGATCAGGGCCAGTGTGAGGCCGCGCAGGTGGCGCAGGCTCTCAAACAGCCAGGTCAGCGCGGCCAGGACCAGGAGCAGGGTGCCGAGGGTGGTGGCCAGGTAGCGGTGGATCATCTCCTTCCAGGCCTTGGGCGCTTCCACCACCGGCCGGGACGGAAAGTTGCGCGCGGCGGCGGTGGCGTCCCGCGCCGCGGCGGTGACGGTGAGGTGGCCATAACAGCCGGGCCAGTCCGGGCAGCCGAGTCCGGCGTTGGACAGGCGCACATAGGCCCCAAACACCACGACCACGAAGCACAGGATCAGCGCAAACAGATTGAGGCTGCGAAACAGGGACATTTTGGAGAGATGCGCCGCCGCTGCCCTTGCATGGCGCGGCTTCAAAGACGCCTATTGTATCGCCTAATCCACCTGCGACTGATTGAGCAGCTTCTTCAGGTCTTTGCCGATGCCCTTGAAGTCGGCGGCCTGATCGGCCTTGGGCGGGTAGAACATGAACCAGTTGCCCAGCGGATCGACCAGGTAGAGGGCATCCGGCTGGCCCGGCAGGAAAAAGCCGGCGGCGCGGTTGCCGGCGGCGCCGGCATCGGCCAGCAGCAGCAGATCGGGGTGTTCGGCCGGAGGTAACAGCGCTTTGGCGGCGGCCAGGGCCTCGGCATCCGGGGCGATGTAGATTCGCTGCAGCCGCCGCGCGTTCAGGGCCAGGGCGGTGCGGACCTGGCGGCTCAAATGCGCCTGGCCGCGACAGGTGTCGGCGCAGTCCGCAGTGCCGACTTGGACCAGGCTCCACTTGCCCTTGAACAATCCGGCATCGGCCGGCTTGCCCTCGGCGTCGCGCAGCTCCAGCGCCGGCAGCGGGCGCGCCTGCGGCAGCAGCTGGCCGTAGTTGGTGGTTCCGGTGGGACGCAGGCCGGGGAACAGGAAGTAGACGGCATACGCCGCCAGCACCGGCATGAGGAAAATGGCGAGCAGCAGCAGGAATTGTTTGCGGTTGCGCGGCGGCGCTTGCGGTTCGGTGTTCACGGCTTGAATGGTCACGGTCTGGGTAATGGCGGCTTGCGTTTCAGGTTGAGCTTGAGGAACAGGACCAGCAGGGTCAGGGCGAAGGCAAACCACTGCGCCGCATAGGCGTAGTGGCGGGCGGGCGGGAATCCGGGCGGGCTGATGCGCCAGTCGCGCCCATAGCCGCCGGGGACATCCGGGGCGAGCAGCACTTCGCCGGCCATCAGCGGCTCGCCGTAGAAGCATTGCAGATCGGCGACCGTGGGATACAG
>CAJCJI010000256.1 GCA_903970595.1 Verrucomicrobiota bacterium | reverse complement strand
CCGTCCAATCGCCCCGCGATTGGACGGCGCAGACATCGGGTCGCCTTTCTTTTCGTATCTTTTCTTTGGCGAGACAAAGAAAAGATACCCGCCCATCAGGGGCGGAACACAAAGGTTCGGCTCGGGGGCCAATGGTCGCGCGCAAGCGCGTACGCCGAGCTTTCAAAGTACAACGCTTAGAGCGCAGCGCTCAGAACAAACGGCGCGCCCCTCACCCCAACCCTCTCCCCACCCGTGGGGAGAGGGAGACCACCAGCTATGGGCGGCGGCGCCATGACCACCAGCACCCTGATCAAACACGCCCGCATCCTCGACCCCGCCGCCAACATCGACGCCCCCGGCTGCCTCGGCATCCGCAACGGCTGCATCGACTACCGCGGCATCAGACCCCCCAAAGCCAGCTACGACGAAGTCATCGAAGCCAAGGGCCTGTGGCTGATGCCCGGCATCGTCGACCTCTGCGCCCGCATGCGCGAACCGGGCCACACCCAGAAAGCCACGATGCGCTCGGAGGCGACGGCCGCCCTGGCCTCCGGCATCACGGCGCTGTGCCTGCCGCCGGATACCAAGCCGGTGATCGACAACACGGCCGTGGTCAACCGGGTCAACCGCATTGCCAAGGCGGCGGCCGGCGCCTATGTCTACATGCTGGGCGCGCTGACCCGCGGGCTGGAAGGCCAGGCCCTGTCGGAAATGAGCGCCTTGAAGCAGGCCGGCTGCGTCGGCGTCGGCAACGGTCTGGTGCCGGTGGCCAGCACCCTGATCGCGCGGCGGGCGCTGGAGTACGCCTCCAGCCTGGGCCTGACGGTGCACGTGGTGCCGCTGGACCCGGACCTGGCCAACGGCGGCTGCGCCCACGAAGGGGCGATGGCGACCAAGCTGGGGCTGACGGCGATCCCGGTGTCGGCCGAAGCGGTGGCCATGCGCCAATGGATTTCGCTGGTGGAGGACACCGGCGCCTGCGTGCATTTCGGCCGCCTGAGCAGCGCCCGCGGGGTGGCGCTGCTGGAATCGGCGCAGGCGCGCGGCCTGCCGGTCACGGCGGACGTGGCGGCGCACCAGCTGTTCCTCACCGATGCGGACATCGACGGCTTCAACGCCCTGGCGCATGTACTGCCGCCGCTGCGCGAGGCGCGTGACCGCGAGGCCTTGCGCGCCGCGGTGAAGAGCGGCGTGATCGCGGCGATCTGCTCGGATCATCAGCCGCACGAGGCGGACGCCAAGATCAATCCCTTCCCGCTGACCGAGCCCGGCATCTCGGCGCTGGAAACCCTGCTGCCGCTGGGCCTGCGGCTGGTGCAAGAGGGCTTGCTGGAACCCCTGCAAATGGCGGCGCGGCTGGCGCTGGGCCCGGCCGGGATTCTGGGCATCGCGCGGAGCAAGCTGGACGCCGGGACGCCGGCCAACCTGACGCTGATCGATCCGCATGCCGCCTGGCAACTCGATCCGGCGCTGATGCTCAGCCGCGGCCGCAATACCCCCTTCGCCGGCGCGGCCTTCGGCGGCCGTGCGCTGCGCGCCTGGAACGGTACTGCCTGAAACGCGCGGGCGTGGCCTATAGTAAAGCGGCGCCATTCCGCTATCATGACTGGTGATCTAGGGGTTACCGCTTCCACCGGAGGCGGTGCAATCGACAAGCAAGAGGGAATGGGCATGGCTCGCGTGATGGTGGTCGACGACTCGCCGACCGACAAGGCGTATTTGAAGCAGATGCTGGAGCGGGCGGGATTCGAAGTGCTGGAAGCGGCGTCCGGCCAGGACGCCATCGACATGGCCAGGAGCGAAGCACCCGACTGCGTCGTCATGGACGTGGTCATGCCCGGCATGAACGGCTTCCAGGCGACGCGGACCCTGTCCAAGGACCCGCTCACCGCTTCGATCCCGGTGCTGGTGGTGAGCAGCAAGAATCAGGAAACCGACCGCTTGTGGGCCTTGCGCCAGGGGGCCAAGGAGTACATCACCAAGCCGGTCAAGGAAAAAGACTTGATCGACAAGGTCAAAGCCGTGCTCGGCGCCTAGGACTCACCGCTTTTGGATGTTCAGGCCTTAAACGCTTCAATTGGGGGTAGAGATGGCTGATTCAGCCCAAAGCCGGCAGTCTGGCGCACGTCGCCAGTTCCTGCCGCTGTTCGTCGCGATCGCGCTGATCATAGTGGCCGGCGCGTCGTTTACCACGATCCAGCTGACCCAGGGCCGCGACCGCACCTGGAACGAGCTGGCGCGTCAGTTCCCGTCGGACGCGGAGTCGCTGGTGACCGCCGGACGCGCGGCACAACCGGACTTCGCCACGCTCAGTGCCTTGTCCGGCAATTTCGACGACAACGTCCAGGCGCTGCGCCAGGGCGACAGCAGCGCCAACATCGCGGCGGCACCTTCCTCGGTCCAGCCGCAGGTGGAAGCCCTGACCAAGGCCTGGAACACCATGCGCCAGTCGATCCACGACATGCTGGCCAACGAGAAAGCCTTCAACCACATCGCCGACAGCATCGATGCCATCAATGCCGCCGCCGATGCCACCACCGCCGACTACAACGAGGCGACCGCGCGCCTGGGCGCGCGCGGCG
>CAJCJI010000255.1 GCA_903970595.1 Verrucomicrobiota bacterium | reverse complement strand
GGGCGCGCAAGCGAGTGGGGCATCGGATTATGACCTACTCGTGGCGCTGAGAACGCTAACCATCCTGGCCGGGCTTGTTCTGGCCATCCACGCAACGCCGGTGCCGCAACGGATGGCCGGTTCAAGCCCTGCCCGTTACCCACAACCCCCTCTGGACACAGCGCATGGCCTGATCTATGGTGCCCGACATGGCACCGATCCTGCCGCAGCACGAACTGGCCCTTCCCCCGACCGTCGCATGGATCGGCGCGCGACTGCGTGAGACGCCGTCGCTGTCGCGCTACCAGCTTGCCAAAGAGGTGTGCAGCCACCTGAACTGGCGCGACCCGGCGGGGCGGCTGCGTGAGATGGCGGCCCGCAAACACCTGCTGGCGCTGCACCGTCGGGGCGATATCACCCTGCCGCCGACCCGGCGCCAGCCGCCGCAGCTGCGTCCGCCGCCCGAGACGTCCCCGGATGACCCGCCCACCTGGCCCAGCTTCAGCGGCCCCCTGTCGGAGCTGGGTTGCATCACCTTGCAACCCATCGCCGCCGGCACCGAGGCCAGCCGCGTCTGGAACGCCATGATGCAGGCGCACCATCCGCAGGGCCGCGGCCCGCTGTGCGGCGCCCAGATCCGCTATCTGATTGCCAGCCCATGCGCGGGCATCATCGGCGGCCTCGCCGTCAGTGCCGCCGCCTGGCGGCTGCGCGCGCGCGACACCTGGCTCGGCTGGACCGATGCCGAACGCGCCAGCCATCTCACCGGTGTCGTCTGCAACAGCCGCTTCCTCATCCTGCCTGGTGTCCAGGTCAAACACCTCGCCTCGCATGTGCTGGGCAAGCTCGCCCGCCAACTGCCGCGCGACTGGCGGACGCGCTATGCCATCACGCCCTGGCTGATGGAGACCTACGTCGAGGCGGCCCGCTCCGGTACCGCCTATCGCGCGGCCAACTGGACCGAAGTGGGCCTGACCGCCGGGCGTGGCCGCCAGGACGCCACCGGCAAACGCAGGCTGGGCGAGAAGCGGGTGTTCCTCTACCCGCTCTCGCCGCGCACCCTGAACCGGCTCTGCCCCCGCCGCGCCATTCCCCCGTCCGGCCTCCCATCCGGCTGGGTGCGGCGCGAGTTCGGCGGTGCCAAACTCGGCGACCACCGCCTGTCCGAGCGGCTGCTGCATCTGGCCGGCGCGTTTTACGCACAGCCGCAGGCCAATATCCCGCAGGCCTGCGGTTCGGCTGCCGCGGCCAAGGCCGCCTATCGCTTCTTCGACAACAAACGGGTCACCATGGACGCGCTGCTTGAGCCGCATCACCAGGCCACCATCGATCGCATCCGTCATGAGAGCCTGGTGCTGCTCGCCCAGGACACCTCCAGCCTCAACTACGCCGGCCGGCCTGGCATGACCGGGATTGGTCCCATCAGCAACGCCGTCGAAGGTCCGCAGGGCATCGAGATGCACAGCGTCCTTGCCTTCCGACCCGACGGCCTGCCGCTGGGTATCCTCGACGTCGAATGCTGGGCGCGCGATCCGGCTGAGTTCGGCAAGCGTAAGCAATGCAACGCCAAACCCATCGAGGAGAAAGAGAGCTTCAAGTGGCTCCGCGCCCTGGGCCCCATCAGCGCCGCCGCCAAGGCTTGTCCCAGCACCCGCATCGTCACCCTGGCCGACCGCGAAGCCGACATCTACGAGTACATGCTCGAGGCGCGCGAGTGCGGCCTGGACGTCGTGCTGCGCGCCAAGGAGAAATACCGCTCGCTGCGCTCCGACGGCGGCTTGCAGTATCTGTGGCCACACATCCTGCTGTGTCCGCTCGCCGCAACCATCGAACTGGCCGTGCCGCGACGCGCCCGCCAGCCGGCGCGTGTTGCGACGCTGACCCTGCGCTTTACCGTCGCCGATTTGAAGCCGCCGCAAAACAAACCCGACCTGCCGCCGCTCCGCATGTGGGTCGTGCTGGCGCGCGAGGAGGCGCCGCCGCCGGACACCGAGGCGTTGGAGTGGATGCTGCTGACCTCGGTGCCGGTCAATTCCATCACCGACGCCATCGAGCGCATCCAATGGTATGCCGCCCGTTGGGGTATCGAGGTGTTCCACCGCATCCTGAAAAGCGGCTGCCAGATCGAGCAACGCCAGTTGGGTACCGCCGACCGGCTGGAGGCCTGTCTCGCAATCGACGCCGTCGTCGCCTGGCGCATCCATCATCTGACGTTCCTCGGCCGTGTCACCCCCGATCTGCCATGCACCGCGGTGTTCGAGGACGACCAGTGGAAGGCAATCACCGTCTTCAGGACCCGCAAGACGCCGCCCGAGACGCCGCCTTCGTTGCGCGCAATGATCCGCATGGTGGCACAATTGGGCGGCTTTCTCGCGCGCACCAGAGATGGCGAGCCAGGCAGCCAGGTCCTCTGGCGCGGGCTGCAACGGATGGATGATATCACAATCGCCTTCCGCAGCTACCACGCCGCTTTCGCCAGACCGCCTTGATGCGTTCGGCACAGCGCGCCACAGCGGTCAAATCAGGAAATGAAAAAAAGGACGGATGGACATTGTACGAAGCAGGCTTATGGGTAACGGGCAGGGTCAAGCCCGGCCATGACGAGTGGGCGTCCCGTGCGAACCAACCACGAGTCAAACTTTCCGCTACCTGGTATAAAACGCCTAGACTGTCTGCACATCTTCAGGAGGAACAACACATGAAGCTATATTATGCACCCGGCGCCTGCTCGCTCGCCACCCATATCGGGCTC
>CAJCJI010000254.1 GCA_903970595.1 Verrucomicrobiota bacterium | reverse complement strand
GCGTAGCCCCTCACCCTCCCGCCTCTCCCCTCCCGGCTGTATATTCCCCACATGAACGCATCCGCGCCCATCGCAGCCGCCATCCAGCTCAGTTCCACCGCCGATCTCGACGTCAATCTCGCCGCGGCGGAGCGGCTGTTGCGGATAGCGGCGGCGGACGGCGTGGTGCTGGCGGTGCTGCCGGAAAACTTCGCCTTCATGGGCGCCAGGGAGCGCGACAAGCTGGCCATCGCCGAGCCCGATGGTGAAGGCCCGATCCAGGATTTCCTGGCCGGGATGGCGCAGGAGTTGAAGCTGTGGATCGTGGCCGGGACGGTGCCGCTGGCGGTGCCGGACGAGGCCGACAAGGTCTATGCCGCCTGCCTGGTCTACGACGCGCAGGGGCAGCGGGCGGCGCGCTACAACAAGATTCACCTGTTCGACGTGGAAGTGCCGGGCGGCGAGCGCTACCGCGAATCCGCCACCATCGCCCAGGGCGCGCTGCAACCGGTGGTGGTGCAAACGCCGATCGGCAAGCTCGGCCTGAGCGTGTGCTACGACCTGCGCTTCCCCGAACTCTATCGGGCGCTGGCCGCGCAGGGCGCGGAAGCCTTTTGCGTACCCGCGGCCTTCACCGCCCGCACCGGCCCGCCCCACTGGGAGCCCCTGCTGCGCGCACGCGCCATCGAGAACCAATGCTTCCTGATCGCCCCGGGCCAGCACGGCACGCACGCCGGCGGCCGCGCCACCCACGGCCACAGCCTGGTCATCGATCCCTGGGGCGAGATCCTGGCGCAGCAGGCGGCCGGCGACGGTGTGGTGGCGGCGCCGTTGTCGCGTCAGCGGCTGGAACAGGTGCGCAGCAGTTTTCCCGCGCTGAACCACAGACGCATGGGCGTCTAGCGCCTGAAAGCATCTCGCTTTTGGCCGTGCTTCCCGACCGGCAAAAGCCCATAATCTTGGAAGCGACCGGCTTTCCCCCATAATTCCCCCATGACCCATTCCCTAGACTTGGCCCGCAGCACCCTGCTGGCGCCGGCAGAACTCGACGAGTCGCACATCCAGCGCGTGCTCGGCGGCCTGATGCGGCCCGGCGTCGACGCCGCCGACCTGTATTTCCAGCACGCGGTGACCGAAAGCTGGTTCTTCGAGGACGGCATCGTCAAGCAGGGCAGCCACCACACCGAGCAGGGCGTGGGCGTGCGGGCCCTGGCTGGCGAAAAGCAGGGCTTCGCCTATTCCGACGAGATCGCCTTGCCGGCGCTGACCGATGCGGCCGGCGCGGCCGGCGCCATCGTGCGCCAGGGACAGACCGGCAGCCTGGCTGTGCCGCAGAGCGCCGCGACCCCGGCGCTGTATGGAGCCGCCAACCCGCTGGATTCCTGGCCGGTGGAGAAAAAACTGGATCTGCTCAAGCGTGCGGATGCCGCGGCGCGCGCCGCCGATGCGCGTATCACGCAGGTCATGGTGACGCTGGCGGGCAGCCACGAGGTGATTCTGGTTGCCGCCACCGACGGCACCCTGGCGGCCGACGTGCGTCCGTTGGTGCGCCTCAACGTGGCGGTGATCGCCGAAGAACAGGGGCGGCGCGAGCAGGCCAGCACCGGCGGCGGCGGCCGCGGCGCCTACGCGGACTTCTTCGGCGGCGACGCCGCCGAACGCTACGCGCAGGAAGCGGTGCGCCAGGCCGTCACCCTGCTGTCCGCCGTGCCGGCACCGGCCGGTTCGATGCCGGTGGTGCTCGGCCCCGGCTGGCCCGGGGTGATGCTGCACGAGGCGGTGGGACACGGCCTGGAAGGCGACTTCAACCGCAAGGGCACATCGGCCTATTCCGGGCGCATCGGCCAGAAGGTGGCGAGCCCGCTGTGCACCGTGGTTGACGACGGCACGCTGCCGAACCGGCGCGGCTCGCTGACGCTGGACGACGAGGGCACGCCGAGCCAGTGCACCACGCTGATCGAGAACGGCGTGCTCAAGGGCTACATCCAGGACAAGCTCAATGCCCGGCTGATGGGCATGCAGCCCACCGGCAACGGCCGCCGCGAATCCTTCGCCCACCTGCCGATGCCGCGCATGACCAACACCTATCTGCTGGCCGGGCCGCACGATCCGGAGGAGATCATCCGCTCGGTGAAGAAAGGCTTGTACGCGGTGAACTTCGCCGGCGGCCAGGTCGACATCACCAACGGCAACTACGTCTTTTCCGCCAGCGAGGCCTACCTGATCGAGGACGGCAGGGTGACGCGCCCGGTCAAGGGCGCCACCCTCACCGGCAATGGTCCGGAATCCCTGTCGCGGGTGTCGATGCTCGGCACCGACATGCGCCTGGACAGCGGCATCGGCGTCTGCGGCAAGGATGGGCAAAGCGTACCGGTGGGTGTGGGCCAGCCGACCCTGAAGATCGATGCCATGACGGTGGGCGGGACGCATGTCTGAAGGGGGGGTGGATTCGGACGCGCCGCATGCCCTCACCCCACCACCTGCTCCGCAGGTGGTCCCCCCCTCTCCCCCGGAGGGGAGAGGGGCAGAAGCCGGCGGCGAGGCCGCTTTGGGGGCTGCCCTCACCCCACCATCCGCTCCGCGGATGGCCCCCCCCTCTCCCCCGGAGGGGAGAGGAGCAGTGGCCGGCGGCGAAGCCGCCGAATCACTTCTCCACAAAGCCGATCCCGGTGCGCGCCGCAACCTCCTGCTGGTCGTCCTGGCGGGGGCCGCGGTGTTGTACGCGCTGTACTGGTGGTTCCAGGGCTATACCGAAGATCTGCCGATGGTGTCCGACCAGAACCTGCGGGATTCGACCCAGGACGTGATCGACGAGTTCGTCCGCGTCCTCTATGGCGCCGCCTGCCTGCTGGCGATCCTTGCCGCCTACTGGTTCCGGCTGGCGCAGACCATCGCCTCGGCCGCGCAGTACCCGCTGCCGCAGATGCGGCTGTTCCACGATATGCGCATCCTGCGCGGCGAAGCCAAGCGCAAATACGTCCGCCGCATGCGGTATTCCGCCGGGATCGCGCTGGCGCTCGCGCTGCTGCTGCTCGGCGCGGCAGTGGAGATGCCGCTCAGCGTGGTCCGCCAGCATCCGGCCCTGTTCCAGCAAGGCGCTGCGGCGGCCCGCAAGCCATGAGCCGCCGCGAGTTGGGCACGCTGCGCATCATCGGCGGCGAATGGCGCAGCCGCCTGATCGAATTCGATGCCGGAACCGGGGTGCGGCCGACGCCGGACCGGGTGCGGCAGACTCTGTTCGACTGGCTGACGCCGCTGATCGCCGGGGCCGCCTGCCTGGACCTCTTCGCCGGCAGCGGCGCGCTGGGCCTGGAGGCGCTGTCGCGCGGCGCGGCCCATGCCAGCTTCATCGAACCCGGCACGGCGCAGGCCGCGGCGCTGCGCGTTGCCGCCGGCAAGCTCGCCGCCGGCGAGCGCGCCGAGATCGTGCAGACCGATGCGCTGTCCTGGCTGCGCAGCACCCCCAGGCGTTACGACCTGCTGTTCCTAGATCCACCCTACGACAGCGGCCTGCTGGCGCCGGCGCTGGCGGCGCTGCCGCGGGTGCTCAAGCCCACGCACAGGATTTACCTCGAGTGGCCGCGCGGAACTGCGCCGCAGTGGCCCGCGGGATACAGCCTGCTGAAGGAAAAAAGCGCCGGTCAGGTAAGCTACGGACTGGCGGTCTACAGCGCCGGCGCCACCGCCGCGGCGCCCGAGTGACGGCCGGTACCACCAGGGAGAACCTAAATGAGCATCATCGCCGCCTATTCGGGCACTTTCGATCCGATCACCCTGGGGCATAACGACATCATCCACCGCGCCGCGCGCATGTTTCCCCGCCTGATCGTGGCGGTGGGACTCAACCCCTCGAAGAACCCCAAATTCACCATCGACGAGCGCATCGCGCTGGTGCGGGCCTCGGTGCAGGACCTGGCCAATGTCGAAGTGACCGGCTTCACCGGCCTGGTGGTCGAATTCGCCCGGGACCATGGCGTTACCGTACTGGTGCGCGGGGTGCGGACGGTGGGCGACGTCGATTACGAAAAGCAGATGGCGGTGATGAACCGCGATCTGTATCCGGAACTGGATACGGTGCTGCTGGCGCCCTCGCCGGAGTACGCGCACCTGTCCTCCAGCCTGGTGCGGGAACTGACCAGCCTGGGCGCGCCGGTGAAGAAACTGGTGCCGAAGGCGGTGATGCCGTTGTTGTTGGAGAGGTTTGGGCGGAAGAAGTAGGCTGGGGAATCTCTGACTCAGTCATCATTCCGGCGAGAACCGGAATCCAGCGGTTTTTCTTCCCCTCCCCCTGCGGCTGGGGATCGAGGGGAGGGACAGCTGTCCACGCTGAAACTTCCGCGCACGCGCTTGCGCGCGGCGTGTAGCCTCCCTGCAGCGTACCTCCCTATTTCGCCTTGCGGCGACCTACTTCTTTACAACAGCGTAAAGAAGTAGGCAAGAAACGCCGCCCCTGAGTCTGCGCCGAATCATCGCTTACGATGATTCGGCGCAGACATCGGGTCGCCTTTCTCTTGGTTACTTCTCTTTGGCGAAACCCAATGCTGTCCGGTAAAAGTCGTGGATGATCTCTATAAGTAGCTGATGATATTAGCTTA
>CAJCJI010000253.1 GCA_903970595.1 Verrucomicrobiota bacterium | reverse complement strand
GATGCCTCATCCTTTCTCGCCTCTCGCCTCTCGCCTCTCGCCTCTCGCCTCTCGCCTCTCGCCTCTCGCCTCTCGCCTACTCCTGCGATGCCGCGCAGAAAAAGGCCTTGAGATAGCGTGTTTCCGGAATCGCCGGGTGCACCGGATGGTCCGGACCCTGCCCGCCCTGCTCCAGGATCTGCAGGCGCCGGCCGCTGGCCCGGGACTCCCGCAGCAGCACGCGCTGCAACTCGGCCGGCTCCAGGTGGTAGGAGCAGGAGCAGGACACCAGGAAACCGCCGGGGCTGAGCAGGTTCAAGGCGGCGCGGTTGAGGCGAGCATATAAGGACAGGCCTTCCTCGTGGTCCTTCTTGCGCTTGATCAGGGCCGGCGGGTCGACGATCACCAGTTCGAACCGCCGGTCCTCGGCAGCCAGCTGTTTCAGTACCTCAAGCGCCTGGCCTTGCAGCAGTTCCAGGCTGGCACCGTTGAGCCGGGCATTGTGGGCCGCGGCTTCCAGTGCCGGGGCCGAGCTGTCGATGCAACTCACCTGTCTTGCACCAAAGGCGTGCGCCCGCAGGGCCCAGCCGCCAACGTAGCTGAAAACGTCCAGCACCCTGGCATCCCGCGCATAGCGCCCGAGCCGGTCGCGGTTGTCGCGCTGGTCATAAAACCAGCCGGTCTTCTGGCCGCCGTGCATGGCGATGTCGAAGCGTACCCCCGCCTCCTCGATGCTGACGTGCTCCGGCACCGAACCGATATCCTCGACGTACAGCGGCAGGCTTTCCGCCTCGCGCGCCGCGGAGTCGTTGCGCAGCACGATGCCCAGCGGCTTGAACTCGGCCTGCAACGCATCCAGCAGAGGTGCTTTCAGGTTCTCCATGCCGGCGGTGCCGATCTGCACGACAAAAACCTCGCCGTAGCGGTCGATCACCAGCCCGGGCAGACCGTCGGCCTCGCCGTGGACCAGGCGGTAATACGGTGCAGCGTAAAGCCGCTCGCGCAGCGCCGCGGCAGCCCGGAGGCGGCGGGCGAACCAGCCGGCGTCGATGACCGCGTCGCCCTGCCCGGTCAGCAGCCGGGCGCACAGTAGCGCGTGCGGATTGAAGTAGGCCGTGCCCAGAGGATTGCCGCGCGAGTCGACGATCCGGCACAGCGCGCCGGCCGGCAGCGTCTTGAGCGCGGTGCGTTCGGTGTCGATCTCGTTGGAGTAAACCCACAAGTGACCGGCGCGCAGGCGCCGCTCTTCGTTGGGTTTCAGACGCAATAATATATTGGACACTGGGCCACGATCGATTGGGGCTGCTTTTAGCTGAATCTTAGGGAAAAGCGCAAGCTGCGATCCGGGGAACGATCGCGTATCATACGCGCCATCTGATTTTGGCCGCCGCCAACGATGCCCGGGGCTGTTCCGCCGGGCTTTGCGTGGGCGGCGCACGGCAACCGTTCGAGAGACTGGTTAACAGGCCCAAAAGACGTGCATTTCCTGACCGACAGCATTCCAAGCTCTCCGCAGACCTGGGCCTTTCTGGTCTACACCGCGGCGGTGCTGTTCGTGGTCTGCCTGATGCTGGGTTTGTCCTGGGTCCTGGGCGGCCGCAACACCGGACGCGCCAAGAACGATCCCTTCGAATCCGGCGTGGTCTCCGTCGGCAGCGGCCGGCTGCGCATCTCCGCCAAGTTCTACCTGGTGGCGATGTTCTTCGTGATCTTCGACCTGGAAGCCGTTTTCCTCTACGCCTGGGCGGTGTCCCTGCGCGAGGACGGCTGGCCCGGCTTCTTCGAGGCGGCCCTGTTCATCGTGGTCCTGCTGGTGGGTTTGGCCTATATCTGGCGGCTCGGCGGCCTGGAGTGGGCGCCGCGGCCGCGCCTGCAGCGGCTGCGCGAAGCGCAGCTGGCCGCCGCGGCATCCGACAAGACTTGAGAGCACAGGCATGGAATATTCGCTGACCCGCATCGACCCCAATGCCAAGCGCTCGGCCACGCCGGCCGGCGTCAATCAGGGCACCGGCTATATCGAGGAGCAGGTCAAGCGCACGGTGCTGACGACGACGCTGGACAAGGTCGTCAACTGGGGCCGCAAGAATTCCATCTGGCCGTACAATTTCGGCCTGTCCTGCTGCTACGTGGAGATGGCCACGGCCTTCACCGCGCCGCACGACTTGGCCCGCTTCGGCGCCGAGGTGATCCGCGCCTCGCCGCGCCAGGCCGACCTCATGGTGATCGCAGGCACCTGCTTCATCAAGATGGCACCGGTGGTGCAGCGCCTGTACGAGCAGATGGTCGAGCCGCGCTGGGTCATCTCGATGGGCGCCTGCGCCAATTCCGGCGGCATGTACGACATTTATTCGGTGGTGCAGGGCGTGGACAAATTCCTGCCGGTGGACGTGTATATCCCCGGCTGCCCGCCGCGCCCGGAAGCTTTCCTGCAGGCGCTGATGCTGCTGCAGGACTCCATCGGCAAGGAGACCCGCCCGCTGTCCTGGGTGGTGGGCGACCAGGGTGTGTACCGCCAGCCGATGCCGGCGCAGCGCGACGTAAAGCTGGCGGCGCGCCAGGCCCAAACCACCCTGCGCACGCCGGACCATATCTAGCTCCATGGCAGACGACGCCCCCGCCCCAGTGGGACCCGTGACGGCACCCGCCAGCGTGCCGGAGGTGGTGCGCGAGTTGTACGCGCGCTTCGGCGAGAACGCATTCAGCTTCCAGACCACCAAGGACGACGTGCCGACGCTATGGACGCCGAAAGAGCGCTTCGCCGAGGTGCTGGCGTTCCTCAAGAACGGCGTGCCGCGCCCTTACAAGATGCTGCTGGACCTGCACGCGGTGGACGAGCGCCTGCGCCGCCACAAGCTGGGCCCCTCCGCCGACTTCACGGTGTTCTACCACCTGCTGTCGATCGAGCGTAACTCCGATGTGCGGATCAAGGTGGCGCTGACCGGCGATGCGCCGAGCATCCCTTCGATCCACAAGCTGTGGGCCAATGCCAATTGGTACGAGCGCGAAACCTGGGACCTGTTCGGCATCGTCTTCGAGGGCCACCCGAACCTGCAGCGCATCCTGCTGCCGCGCACCTGGAAAGGCCATCCGCTGCGCAAGGACTATCCAGCGCGCGCCACCGAGTTCGACCCGTTTGTGCTGGACGCGGCCAAGCAGGACGCCGAGCAGGAGGGCCTGAAGTTCAAGCCCGAAGAATGGGGCATGAAGCGCAGCGTGGAAGACCACGACTTCATGTTCCTCAATCTCGGCCCCAACCATCCGAGCGCGCACGGTGCCTTCCGCATCGTGCTGCAACTGGACGGCGAGGAGATCGTGGACTGCGTGCCGGACATCGGCTACCACCATCGCGGCGCCGAGAAGATGGCGGAGCGCCAGTCCTGGCACACCTTCATCCCCTACACCGACCGCATCGATTACCTCGGCGGGGTGATGAACAACCTGCCCTACGTGCTGGCGGTGGAGAAGCTGGCCGGCATCACAGTGCCGGACCGGGTCAAGACCATCCGTGTGATGATGGCGGAGTTCTTCCGCGTCACCTCGCACCTGCTGTTCCTTGGCACCTATATCCAGGACGTGGGGGCGATGACGCCGATCTTCTTCATGTTCACCGACCGCATGAAGGCCTACGACGTGATCGAGGCCATCACCGGCTTTCGCATGCACCCGGCCTGGTT
>CAJCJI010000252.1 GCA_903970595.1 Verrucomicrobiota bacterium | reverse complement strand
CCTGTGCTCCGCAGCCGGAGCGGGGTCCCCGCACAGGCCATCCCTGGCCTGTCCGTGGACGCTTCGGCATCCTGCCTCGCCCCGCGCCAAACAGGCGCGGGCCTATGTCGCCGCGGGCTGCGATGCTCGGCGCAGCCAGACGGGGGGGACAGCAAAGCAAAGCAAAGCAAAGACTCCTGCGGCCCAGGCGTTGCCGCGTGAATCCAGCCGGCGATCTGTTGCAGATCGACCCTCCCGCGCTTGCCCCTGGTGCGGTGGTTCACGTCGCCTATAGCGGTGGTCTCGACTCCACTGTTTTACTGCACTTTCTGGCGCATTACGACCCGCGCTTTCGCTTGCGCGCGGTGCATATCCATCATGGTTTGCAGGCGCTGGCGGATGAGTGGGCGGAGAAGTGCGCGCGGTTTGCGGCTTCCTTGGGGGTGGGGTTCGAATTGTTGCGGGTGCAGGTGGATGGGCTCGACCCGGCGGGGCCGGAGGCGGCGGCGCGTAATGCGCGGTATGAGGCGCTGCGCGGGTTGATGCAGCCGGGGGACTGCCTGGCGACGGCGCACCACCGGGACGATCAGGCGGAGACGGTGTTGCTGCGGCTGCTGCGCGGCAGCGGGGTGCAGGGCTTGTCGGCGATGCGGGTGCTGCGGACGTTTCCGCCGGGTTGGCTGTGGCGGCCGTTTTTGCAGCTGCCGCGCGAGCGGCTGTACGGCTATGCGCAGGAACAGGGTCTGCGCTGGATCGAGGACCCGCATAATCGCGATCCGCGCTATGCGCGTTCCTGGCTGCGCAGCGAGCTGACCCCGCTGCTGCGCGAGCGGTTTCCCCAGGTAGAGGAGAGCCTGGCGCGCACGGCGCGGCTGGCGGGGGAGGCGGCCGCGCTGCTCGACGAGCTGGCGGCGCTGGATCTGCCTGCAGCGCGGCAGGGCGAGGCGCTGGGGGTCGCGGCCTTGCTCGCCCTGGATGCGGCCCGGCGCCACAATCTGTTGCGCTGGTGGCTGCGTCAGCACGGCTTCGAGATGCCTGCGGCGGAATTGCTGGAGCGCGTCGAGCGCGAGGTGCTGGCCGCTGCGGAAGACGCGGAACCGCTGCTGGGCTGGGCCGGATGCGAGCTGCGCCGCTATCGCGACCGGCTATACGCCATGACGCCGCTGCCGCCGGCTCCGGCGGCGCAGCCCGCGCTGGCCTGGATCGGCGAGCAGCTGCCGCTGCCTCCCGGCTGCGGCCGGCTGCAATTGCCGCAGCCCCCACCGCAGGGCCTGCGGGTGAGCTTCATGCGCGGCGGCGAGCGCTTCAAGCCCGCCGGCAGCGCGCACAGCCGCACGCTCAAGAACCTGTTCCAGGAGGCCGGCGTGCCGCCCTGGGTGCGTTTGCGCACGCCGCTGGTCGAGGCTGCGGGCGAACTGGTTTACGTCGCCGGCATCGGCGGCAGCGGGCGCTGGCGGGAATTGCTGCCGCAGTCCGCCGCCGAGCCGGAGTGGCTGGAAGCGCCGGCCGGGGCCGCCTGCGGGTAGAATGCCCCGCGGCGGACCCGATGCGTCCGCTGTCCCCTTTTTCGATCCATACCAGGTGCTTTTGCATGCCATCGGCAAGCCAGTCTTTGCAGATTGCTTCGTTCGTTCGCGGCGTCCCCGATTTTCCCAAGCCGGGCATCCTGTTCCGCGACATCACGCCGCTGCTGGCCAATGCGGAGGCATTCGGCGCCGCCATCGAGCAGCTTGCCGCGTTGCTGGTGCCACATCAAGCGGACGGTCTGGTGGCGATCGAATCGCGCGGCTTCATTTTCGGTGCTGCCCTGGCACAAAGGCTGCGGCTGCCGCTACTGCTGGTGCGCAAGCCCGGCAAGCTGCCGCGGCGCACCGAAAGCGTGGCCTATCAGCTCGAATACGGCAGCGATTGCGTGGAGATGCACGCCGACGACGTGGTCGGCGGCGCGCGCTATGCGGTGATCGACGACGTCATCGCCACCGGCGGCACGGCCGCGGCAAGCGCCGAACTGATCGAGAAACAGGGCGGCGTGGTGGCCTGCTGCGCCTTCCTGATCGAGCTGGATTTTCTCGGCGGGCGCCGGAAGCTGGCGGGGAGGGCGGTGGAAAGCGTGCTGCATTACTAATTCGCCGCAGATGAGCCCCGAAAGCCTCATTTCGCCGATTAACACTACTTAACCGCAATTTACACATTGGGTCGTTTTGTCTTCTGGATATTTACCTCGAGAACGAGTAAATATTAAGCAGGGGAGCTTGATACGACAGCGGGTGGTAGTTCATGCAGAGGAAGGAGCCAGTGCGGCGGACTTCAAGGTGCGCATCGCGAGGACCGATCGTGCGGGCCGGATCGGCGTGCGAGTTGCGGAAACCGGATCAGTTCCATGGATTTTGAAGCCGGGCTGCCGATTCTGGTGGCGTCGTTTACCGCCGTGCTCCTGTTCACCTGGCTGCAGCTGGAGCGGCGCGCGATCCAGCACAACCTCTATGTCTATTCCGGCAACCGCCAATTGCCCAATGTCACGGCGCGGCTGGAGCGCACCTACACGCGGGTGCGCAGCGTGGTGATGTGGTCCAGCCTCGCGGCGCCTTCGGTGATGGCTTTTTCCGGCCAGCTCGACGAACACGGCGTGGCACAGTCCTTCAACGGCGCCCTGCAGATCATCGCGCCCTTCACTTCGGCCTGCTTTTCGGCGGCCGTGGTCTGGCTGATCGTGGCTTCGGCATTGGTCGTGCATGCGTCTCATTTGCGGCTGCTGGAGCTGTTCCGCTGCCCGCGCCAGCGTAAGGAATTCTGGTAAAAAGGCCGTCTGCAGCGCTTCCCGGAGGGATATGGAAATCCCGATTACCGATTCCGATGGACGGGGACGCCCGGTCATTTTGCGGCGCGCTATAATGCCGTGTGGTGCTCAGCCGGCGCGACGGGTGCTTAACCCCCGCTCTCGCAACGGTATCCTTCGACTCGATTAATCCAGATGACCGATACCCCGTTCAAAGAGGTCTGGTCCGGTACGGCCGAAACTTATCAGGATTTCATCCTGCCGCTGGTTTCGCGCACCTTCGCGCTGACCATTCCGCAGCTGCCGGCAGCGCTGCACCGGGTCGTGGCCAATGCCTACCTGTTGTGCCGTGTCGCCGATACCATCGAGGACGATGCCGCCCTTTCGGCGGAGGACAAGCGGCGCTACCAGGAAGCCTTTGTCGAGGTGGTCGCCGGGCGCACCGCGCCGGAAGTGCTGGCGGCGGAGTTGAGCCCGCGGCTGTCGATGGAAACCATCAAGGCCGAGCGTGAGTTGATGCGGCAGCTGCCGCTGGTGATCGAGATGCTGCGCAGCCTGAATCGCGCGCAGCAGGCGGCGATCGAGCGCTGTGTCGGCATCATGTGTCGCGGCATGCACCGCTTCCAGCAAAATGCGGGCGTGCATGGACTGCCCACGCAGCGTGATATGGACCAGTACTGCTACTACGTGGCCGGCGTGGTGGGCGAGATGCTGACCGAGCTGTTCTGCGACTTCGACCCGGCCATCGCGGCCCGGCGCGAACAGATGCAGCGGCTGGCGGTGTCGTTCGGCCAGGCCCTGCAGATGACCAACATCCTCAAGGATCAATGGGAAGACCGCGCGCGCGGCGCCTGCTGGCTGCCGCGCGACGTGTTTCAGCGCCACGGGGTGGATCTGTCCACCATCCAGCCCGGCGGTGTCACGCCGGGGTATGGCGCGGCGCTGTCGGAACTGATTGGCCTGGCGCATTCCCATCTGCGCAATGCCTTGGCCTACACCCTGCTGATCCCGCGGCAGCACACCGGCATCCGCCGCTTTTGCCTGTGGGCTACGGGACTATCCGTGCTGACCCTGAAGAACATCCAGCGCAAACCCGATTTCCGCTGCGGCAACGACGTGAAGGTGAGCCGCGGCGCGGTGGCCCGCACCATCATGGTCACCAACGTCTCGGTGAAGCGCGATGCCCTGCTGCGCCACTTGTTCGACTTCGCCTGGCATGAGCTGCCGCTGACGCCGCTGGCGCCCGCGTGGAACGATTCCTTGCAGCATCCCGAACGGGACAGCATGCAGCACGCCTGAACTTGCCGCGCCTCCGCAGCGCGCCGCGCGCAAGCCCCACAAGCTCGAATTCCCAGATGCAGATCGTCGGCATGGTTGTCGCACTGGCGGCGGAATCGCGGGCGCTGACGCCGCGAACGCTGCGCCTGGGGATGATCGAGGAGCTTGATGGCGTGCGCGTGCTGGTCTGCGGCATGGGCATGGCGGCTGCTGCCGCCGCCGCGCAGAGCCTGGCCGATTCCGGAGTGGCGTCGCTGGCCATGTTCGGCGTGGCCGGCGCGCTCGATCCGCAACTCAGTTCCGGCGCCCTGCTGTGTCCCCGCCTGGTGCTGGACGAACAGGGGGCGCAGTACGCCACGGATCCGGCCTGGCGGATGCGGCTCGCGTCCCGGCTGGGCGGGCAAACCCTGCTGGACCGGCCGCTGCTGACGGTGGATCGGCCCCTGCTGACGCTGCAGGCGAAAGCCGAGGCGCGGCAGGGCCACGGCGCCGCCGCGGTGGACATGGAAACCGCGGCCGTGGCGGAGGTGGCAGGCGCGCTGGGATTGCCGTTCCTGGCATTGCGCGCCATCGCCGACGGTGCCGGCGACAGCATTCCACAGCCGCTGGCCGCCGCGGTCGATTCCTGGGGCAGGCCGCGGGCCGGGGCGGTCGCCTCGACCTTGCTGCGGCATCCGCAATTGCTGCCGCGCCTGCCGCACCTGGCCGCGACCATGAATCGCGCCTGTGCCGCCTTGCGCCGCGCCGCGCAGTCCGCCGGGCCCGCTCTTGCCTACATCGACTGAGAAATCCATGTCCGCAATTCCCGCCGCCGGGTCCCGCATCCTGGTCACCGGCGGCACCGGCTTCGTCGGTTCGGCGGTGGCGCGGCGCCTGCTCGCCGAGGGCTACCGGGTGCGCGCGCTGGCGCGTCCCGGTTCGGACCGCCGCAATCTCGCCGGCCTGGAACTGGAAGTCGCCGAAGGCGATCTTAACGATGCGGCTTCGCTGGAGCGCGCCTGTGCCGGCTGCGCTGGCTTGTTTCACGTCGCCGCGGATTACCGCACCTGGGCGCCGCGTCCGGAGCAGCTGTACCAGGCCAACGTCGAGGGCTCGCGCGCGCTGCTGCGGGCGGCCGGCAATGCCGGTCTGAAACGCATCGTCTACACCAGCAGCGTCGCCGTGCTGGGCATTCCCAAGGACGGCAGCCCCGGCGACGAAAACACGCCGGTGACGGTTGCGGACATGATCGGCCATTACAAGCGCTCGAAATTCCTGGCCGAGGAAGCCGTGCGCGAGTTCGTGCCGCAGGGGCTGCCGGTGGTGATCGTCAATCCTTCCACCCCGATCGGCCCGCGCGACCTCAAGCCGACGCCGACCGGCCGCATCGTTATCGATGCGGCCAGCGGCAGGATGCCGGCCTACGTCGATACCGGCCTCAACGTCGTGCACGTCGACGACGTCGCGGAAGGCCATTGGCTGGCGTTCCAGCGCGGGGACGTCGGGCAGCGCTATGTCCTGGGCGGCACCGACATGAGCCTGCGCCAGATCCTGGCCGAGATCGCCGGCATTGTCGGGCGCAAGCCGCCGGCGCTGCGCCTGCCGCACGCGGCGGTGATGCCGGTGGCCTATGTCGCGGAGGCTTTCGCGCGGCTTACCGGCGTGCCGCCGGTGGCGACGGTGGAGGAGGTGCGCATGTCGAAAAAGCGCATGTTCTTCTCCAGCGCGAAGGCCATGCGCGAACTGGGCTATCGCGTGCGCCCGGCGCGGCAGGCGCTGGAGGATGCCGTGCGCTGGTATCGTGAAAACGGCTACCTGAAGCCGGTCCGCTGAAGCCAGGGTGTTGCACGCTTTGACCGATTTCGGTGTCTATGAGTGGCTTGCCGCGAACTGGAGCGATCCCACGGGGGCGGCGGCTACGGCTGTTCAAACCGGCGAAACCTGCTCCTGAGGTTGATTAGAAAACGGTAATGGCAATGGCACGAGCAAGCGGCTATGCGGCACCATTCATGGCGATGCTGCTGCTGTGCCTTGCGGCGTGCAGCGCGGTGCCGCAGGAAACCGTGCCGGCCGGCAATCGGCAGGCCGGCGCAACGGCCGACAGCAT
>CAJCJI010000251.1 GCA_903970595.1 Verrucomicrobiota bacterium | reverse complement strand
AGTTGGTGGTCGATGGTGGAATCTCTCAGATCTGAGCGCTGCTTCTCGTCACCCGGCCGTTGGCAGTACTGGAAAATTTGTCCATGAATCCGGCCTCCAGTCAGGTTGCGATCGTCACGGGCGCGTCTCGCGGAATCGGGCCGCCATTGCCAGGCGTCTCGCCCGGGAAGGGACGACGAAGTCGTTTCGGTATCACCGTTCTGTATTTGCGGGCTGAACAACCAGACAAACGAGGATGCAGCTTCATGTTGTATGAGCTCACCACACTATCTTGTCCGCTGCTGTTGGTTGGTGATGCAGCGAAGCGCGCCGTAGCCTGGATGGGAGAGAGCTCCACATCCGGTGAATTCCTGGGCTGTTGGCGCACGGAGTTCGGCACGCTTGGCCGGGTTCTGCTCTTGCGATGTTTCGAGACGGCAGAAGGGATGGCCGCGGAACGAGAGCGGGCGTTGCTGAGCCAGGAACCGTTCGATGGCGGAGACATCGTGACCGCGTTCGAAACGGCGAGTTACACGCCATTCCCGTTCCTTCCAGCAGTTAGACCGGGGCACCGCGGTGCAGTCTATGAATTCCGCACTTATCGTCTGAAGCCCGGCGGTCTTTCGCCCACCCTCGCAGGCTGGCGGGATGCCATTGTGGATGCGCACGAATACGCTGAACACCTCGTTACAAACATGTATGCATTGGATGGTGCGCCACGGATCACACACCTCTGGGCTTTTGAGAGCCTCGAAGAGCGCGGCCGGCTGCGAGCAAGTGCCTATGATGCCGGCGTTTGGCCGCCGAAATTCGGGCCCGGCCAGATCCTCGAAGCCACATCCATGATCGGGCTGCCAGAAGCCTTTTCGCCGTTGCATTGACACCGTGAAGAACAGGTTGGGAATAATGCCGTACGAAAATCCGGCGCAACGCTGCGCCACCGAGACCAGCATCGAGAGGGCCGGACTCTTTCGCCTCGGCAGCCGCACCGTGAAGCGGCTTGGCTACGGTGCTATGCAGCTCGCCGGGCCCGGCGTGTTCGGTCCGCCCCGGGATCGCGACGCAGCCGTGGCCGTGCTGCGCGAAGCGGTCGCGCGCGGCGTCGACCACGTCGACACCAGCGATTTCTATGGACCGCACGTCACGAATCAGATCATTCGGGAGGCGCTGGCGCCCTATCCTGCGGGACTGACGCTCGTCACAAAGGTGGGTGCCCGGCGCGATGAGACCGGCGCTTGGCTTCCAGCCTTCTCGCGCGTGGAGCTGATCCAGGCGGTGCATGACAACTTGCGCAATCTCGGCATCGAGGTTCTGGAGGTGGTCAACCTCCGCCTCATGTTCGGTGTGCACGCCCCTGCGGAGGGGTCTCTCGAAGCGCCGCTCACGGTGTTGGCGGAGCTGCGGCAACGCGGCCTCATCCGCCATATCGGCCTCAGCAACGTCACACCGACGCAGGTGCGGGAGGCGCGCCGGCTTTGTGAAATCGTCTGCGTGCAGAACCACTACAATCTTGTGCATCGCGGGGACGATGCGTTGATCGACGATCTCGCTGGCGATGGCATTGCGTATGTGCCGTTCTTCCCACTCGGTGGCTTCAGCCCGCTGCAATCCTCGGTCTTGGCGGAGATAGCGCGTCGCCTTGGCGCCACGCCCATGCAGGTGGCCATCGCTTGGCTGCTGCATCGCGCGCCGAACATTTTGCTGATCCCCGGTACCTCGTCCGTTGTCCATCTGCAGGAAAACCTCGCCGCAGTGGGACTCGAACTGCCGGACGAAATCAGGACCACGCTGGACCGGATCGCGACAGACAGCCGATGCTCGATTCATCGTGGCGAGCACCGGTCTGGTCTATAGCGAAAACAGCTCCAGGCCCTCACGGGAAAGCGATTCTGTCGCTCCCGAACGGGACTACCCGGCGAGCAAGATCGCAGCTGAAAAACTGCTGCAGGAGAGCGGCTTGAATTGGTCGATATTGCATCTTGGCTTTGTTTATGGCGACGCGGACGGCCATATCGGGCAGATGCCGCATATCGCGCAAATCATGCGGCTCCATCCGGCCAACCGGCTGAGTATGATTCATCATCGGGATATTGCGACGTTCATAAAGATGGGTCTCGACGGCATCCTGGACGGCCGCATCGTGAACGCGGTGGACGATGCCCCGATGACGATTTTCGAGCTGTGTGCGCTCGCGGGCCAGCCCATGGAGCCTGAGGCCACGCCGCTTACCCATCCCTGGTATGGCGTTCTGGACGGCTCGCTCGCGCTGAGCCTGGGCTTTCTGCCCGCAATGGCGACGGCCTGGCAGGCGGCACGCGAAAATGCGCTGTGATGCAACGAATGGGGAAGGCTCCTGCGGGCGCGTCGGCGGGAGACTTGTCTCGCCGAAGATCCCGGATGAGGGCCGCCGGAAAGCCTGCCGCAGCTCGAATGAAGAGCAGACCTGACAATGGCATGGTTTGATGCGCCCAGGATCGCCTTGGGCACCTCGGCCTCGTGCGATAGCGGCGGCACTGGCGAAGGACATTTCGGCAGCAGCATCACCGAGGCTGCCGACGCAGCGGCCGTGAACACGCGGGAATGGTGGCGAAAGGAGATGTGAGATGCCTGCTGTGCCGCCACCTTGTGACGAAGCAAACACGACAATTCGCCCCTTCCAGATCTCGATTCCTGAAGCCGCGCTGCATGACCTGCGCACCAGGCTCGCCGCAACGCGCTTCCCAGCTACGCACGACGCTGAAGACTGGAAGGACGGAGTGAGTCTCTCATTCGCGCGTCGCCTGGTCGACTACTGGCTTCAGAGTTTCGACTGGCGCGCCCAGGAAGCGCGGCTGAACCGCCTTCAGCAAAGGATGGTGACAGTAGATGGGCAGGACATCCACTTTGTTTTCCAGCCGGGCCGTGGACCATCGCCGCTCCCATTGGTGCTGACGCACGGCTGGCCGGGCTCATTCGTTGAGTTTGAAAATCTGATTCCCCTGCTGACGGACCCGACCGCGCATGGCGGCGCTCCAGAGGATGCTTTCGACGTGGTGGTCCCTTCGCTGCCCGGCTATGGCTTCTCCCCGGCTCCGGCGCGCCCGGGCGTGAGCTCGCGCGAGATCGCGAAGCTGTGGCGGGGGCTGATGGGCCAACTCGGCTACAACCGCTTTGGGGCGCAGGGCGGCGACATCGGGGCGGGGGTGTCGGTGTGGTTGGCGCGGCTCTTTCCTGAGAACGTTGCCGGCGTTCACCTCAACTACATGCCAGGAAGCTACCGCCCTCCGCTCGGTGCGGGCGCGCTGCCCATCACTCAGGACGAGCAGCAGTTCCTGGATGCAGCGGCAGCCTTTGCAGCGCAGGAAGGCGCCTACGCAGCCCTGCAGAGCACCAAGCCGCAAACCTTGGCTTTCGCATTGACAGACTCGCCACTCGGCCTTGCCGCCTGGATCGCTGAGAAGGTGCGCGCGTGGAGCGATTGCGGGGGGAACGTGGAGACCGTCATCTCGCTCGATACCCTGCTGACCAATATTTCGCTCTACTTGTTCAGCGACAGCATCGCCGCCTCGTTGCGGCTTTACAAAGAGAACCGGCTGAACCCGCTCGCCTTCGGGCCTGGCGAGCGGGTGACGCCGCCGCTCGGCATGGCAGTGTTCCCGCGCGAACTTCCGACACCGCCGCGCTCCTGGGCCGAACGCGTGTTCGACGTCCGGCGCTGGACGTCCATGCCCGCCGGTGGCCGTTTCGCTGCTCTTGAGCAGCCTAGCACCCTCGCCACTGAAATTCGCGCCTTCTTCCGGCCACTGCGCGGGCCGGGCGCAGGGCATATAAAGGCATGAATGCGAGTTCCTACAACGTGAAACGACTTTATTTCCATGTTTCAGCCCCATCCGGATGCTCCGAGGGCGGACTTACGCACCCGACAGCAGACTCAAGTAGGGCGGGTTAAACCCGCCGTCGCCAGCCGACCGCTCCATCGCTACAGCCGTGACCCGCATTCACTCGGCGAGCCACGCCAACAGGACGAAACGCTGGACGATCGCTGTGAATACCAATTCGTCCGGCGCTAGGCCCCGCTCATCAAGTTAGGAACCGCCCATGGCTCTTCGCTTCGGCATTCTCTGCTTTCCCGGCGTTCAGCTGCTCGACCTTACCGCCCCTTACGAGGTCTTTGCTGCGGCTACCGGGACAAGCGTCCACCTCGTATGGAAGGACCTCCAGCCGATACGCTCTAGCACGGGCCTCATGCTCGCGCCCGATACGAGTTTTGCCGAAGCACCGGACTTCGACGTCCTGTGCGTTCCCGGGGGCAGCGGGGTCAACGCGCTTTTCTCCGACGAGGCAGTGCTCGCCTTCATCCGTGATAGGGCGGCAAAGGCTCGTTTCGTCACCTCGGTCTGCACAGGCTCTCTACTCCTGGGTAGGGCGGGGCTCCTTGCCGGCAGGCGCGCCGCCACGCATTGGAACGCGATGGACTTCCTTCCTGCCCTTGGCGCCATACCAGTTGCCGAGCGCGTCGTGCGGGATGGATCGATCATCACCGCCGGTGGCGTGACGTCGGGCATCGACTTCGGGCTGACCGTTATCGCCGAACTCCTTGGCCGCGAAGAGGCCGAGACGATCCAGCTCGCGCTAGAATACGCACCCGACCCTCCCTTCGACAGCGGACTGCCGACGACGGCCGCAGCCTCAGTGATCAAAGCGGCGAAGGCGCGCATGGCGGGATCGCGACGGGAGCGGGAGGCATTGCTTGCCTGACGATCGATCAAGAGTGTATGGCGGCACTGAGGTTTATTAAGCGCAGCCGATGCCCCACCAGCCGCTGTCCACGCGTCCGCGCCTGTTCATTCAGCGTGCCGCGCATGTGTCATCCGTCGTTTCTGATCGGGTGCTCGCTCAGGTCGATCTGGGCCGCCCCTTGTAGATCTCGACAAGGCCGGCGAGCGTCTCGATGCCAAAGTCTGTGAAAGCCATCACGCTCGTGTCGCCCGGGCCGTAGACCCAGATCAGGCCGTCCTCCTGGTCCATTTCGGTGGCCACGTCGCACAGCCAGTCCTCGTCTTCTCCGAGCATTTCCGCGACCCGGGTGACGATGTGGACGTGGTGAACCTTGTTGACCGGGGCCAAGATCAGATCCTGACGAACATCAACGGCGCTCAGTCTCGCCGGCAGCAACCTCCGCCGGCCCTTCAGCGAGTTCGACGCGACGCACACGACGGCGAGGCGCGGGTGCGCGTCCGTCCAATAGGTCAGCAATCTCCTGGGCCACTTTGTCGGACGTCATCATCAGCGCTTCGTCGATGTGGATGTAGCGCTGCGTCACCCCGCGTGCCGCGTGTCCCAGGAGCGCTGCGATGGTCAGTTCTGAAAATCCGAGCTCTGCTGCGACGCTGGCGAAGGTGTGCCGCAAGGTGTGGGGCGTCACATCCTCCAGCTTCGCCATGGCGCAGACGCGATCGAGCACGCGTACCACGCCAATAAAATGGCCGTCGCCCCAATCGGCTGGGAAGAAGTATGGCGATTTTCCTATCTGCGGCTGCGCCAACAGCACTTTGATCGCCGCATCGCCGATCACGCGAGTCTGCGCGCCGCTCTTGGTGTCGGGGAAATGGATGGAGCCTTCCTCGTCATCCAGCCAGGCCCTCTGAAGGCCCAGTCCCTCCATGCGACGGAAGCCCGTCAGCAACAGAAAACGAATGGCGGCGATTCCTTTCGGATGCTCGCCGTCCGCCTCGGCTTTGCGTAACGCCTCACCCAGCTTGCCGATTTCGATCCTGCTGAGTCGGCGGATGCGTGCTGTGCTCGCCATCCGGCGAACGCCCCTGGCAGGGTTTGCGGTCATCTTCCCGAGGCGAACGGCGTGCTCGAAGATGGAGTGCAGCGACGACATTGTCCTGGCGGCCACCCCTTCGCCGCCGGTCGT
>CAJCJI010000250.1 GCA_903970595.1 Verrucomicrobiota bacterium | reverse complement strand
TAGACCAAGTTAATGATGGACGGCGACTTCCGCTCGCGCCCAACGAGCGTGAAGAGGCCGATGTGGAAGGCAATGAGGCCCGCCGTCGCGGCCAGTGGCGGTGATTGTGTTTCGGCGTGGAAAAAGGACCCCCTTGGAGGGGTAATCGGCGTCCAAAAGGGACCCCTCTGGTGATGGGGTTCACGATGGCTCTCGGGATGAACGGGGGCCTTTATTGGGATGCTGGTTGTGGAGACGGTCGCGAGGATTCGGCGGGCGTATTTTGTCCAGGGCAAGACGATCAAGGCGATCTGCCGTGAACTGCGGGTGTCGCGGAAGGTTGTCCGGAAGGTTCTGCGTTCGGAGGCGACTGAGTTCCGCTACGAGCGTGGGGACCAGCCTCTGCCGCGGATCGGGCCGTGGCAGGAAGGTCTTGACCAGCTGCTGGCGGCGAATGAGGCGAAGCCCAGACGCGAACGGCTGACGCTGATCCGGATTTTCGAGGACCTGCGCGGTCGCGGCTATGAAGGTGGCTACGATGCTGTGCGCCGCTATGCACGGGGATGGCAGCGCGATCGGGCGGCCACATCGGTCGGTGCCTTCATTCCGCTGAGCTTTGCGCCCGGCGAGGCCTATCAGTTCGACTGGAGCCACGAGGTGGTGCTGATCAACGGCACGACCGTTACGGTGAAGGTGGCGCATGTCCGGCTGTGCCACAGCCGGATGCTGTTTGTACGGGCATATCCGCGCGAGACGCAGGAGATGGTGTTCGACGCCCACGACCGGGCGTTCGCCTTCTTCAAGGGCGCCTGCACGCGCGGCATATACGACAACATGAAGACCGCGGTGGAGACGATCTTCGTCGGCCGCGAGCGCGCCTACAATCGGCGCTTCCTGCAGATGTGCAGTCATTATCTCGTTGACCCGGTTGCCTGTACGCCCGCGTCGGGCTGGGAGAAGGGGCAGGTCGAGAACCAGGTTGGACTGGTGCGGGAACGGTTCTTCACGCCGCGGCTGCGCGTGAAGACCTACGACGAACTGAACGCCTGGCTGCTCGACCAGTGTGTTGCTTATGCACGCGCACATCGTCATCCCGAGCAGCGGGACCAGACGGTCTGGGAGATGTTCGGGGCCGAACGTCCCAACCTCGTGCCATATGCCGGTCGGTTCGACGGGTTCCATGCCGTGCCTGCATCGGTCTCCAAGACCTGCCTGGTGCGCTTTGACAACAACCGGTATTCGGTTGCCGCGAGCGCGGCCGGCCGGCCGGTTGAGATCCGCGCCTATGCCGACAGGATCGAGTTGCGCCAGGACGGCCGGCCTGTCGGCGAACATCGCCGGTGCTTTGGGCGCGATCAGACGGTATTCGACCCGTGGCACTATGTGCCGGTTCTGGCCCGCAAGCCGGGCGCGCTCAGGAACGGCGCCCCGTTCAAGGACTGGGTGCTGCCCGCAGGCCTGGAACGCATCCGCCGCCGGCTCGCGGTGGCACCCGACGGCGATCGGCAAATGGTCAACATCCTCACCGCGGTGCTGAGCGACGGGCTGCCGGCGGTTGAAGCCGCTTGCCTCGAGGCGCCGCGCGAAGGCGTCCACTCCGCTGATGTCGTCATCAACATCCTGGCCCGGCGCCGCGAACCCGAGCCGCCAATCACAATCATGACCCCGGATGCACTGCGGCTGCGCCACGCGCCTGCCGCCGATTGCGCGCGATATGACAGGCTCAGGAGGGCCGTATGATGGAGCGTTCCGAGATCCTCACCACCATGGCCGAGCTGAAGCTCTACGGCATGAAGGCCGCGTTCGACGAGATCATCAGCACAGCGGTGAAGCGCCAGCACGAGCCGCAGCACGTTGTCGGCGACCTGCTGGCCGCCGAGATCAGCGAGAAGCAGGCCCGGTCGATCCGTTATCAGATCACCATCGCCAAGCTGCCGCTGGCCAAGGATATCGACGACTTCACCTTCGACGACACGCCGATCAACGAGACCCTTGTCCGCGACCTCGCCAGCGGCAACTTCCTGGCTCATCAACGGAACCTCGTGCTGGTCGGCGGAACCGGCACCGGCAAGACCCACCTTGCCATCGCGATCGCTCGCGCCTGCATCCGCGACGGCAAGCGCGGCCGGTTCTTCAACGTGGTCGACCTGGTCAACAAGCTTGAGGCCGAGGGCCGCTCCGGCCGCCACGGACGCATGGCCGAATATCTCTGCCGCATGGACTTCATTGTGCTCGACGAGCTCGGCTACCTGCCGTTCGCTCAGTCCGGCGGACAGCTGCTGTTCCACCTCATCAGCCGCCTCTACGAGCAGGCGTCGGTGATCGTGACGACAAACCTGGCTTTTGGCGAATGGCCCAGCGTGTTCGGCGACGCCAAGATGACCACGGCTCTCCTCGACCGCCTCACCCACCACTGCGACATCGTCGAAACCGGCAACGAGAGCTGGCGCTTCAAGAACCGCGCCTGACCCCCTCCCCAGACCCCACCCCCGCGGCTTGCACCGGTGGGTCCACAGGAACCCCCCGCGCGCCGCTGCGTCAGCCTCGCGATGGGCACTCCGCGTCGCGCGGGTCCCCCCTATGGACTACCGGCACAAACCGCCGCGCCGGGGTCCCTTTTGGACGCCGATCCGGGGTCCCTTTTGCGCGCCGATTGACAGTCTCCGCGACCGCACGCTCCTTCTACTCGGCTTTGCCGGTGCGCTGCGGCGTTCAGAACTCACC
>CAJCJI010000249.1 GCA_903970595.1 Verrucomicrobiota bacterium | reverse complement strand
AGGCGGTGGGCGGTCTTGTCCTCGAGGAAGGCGACGCGCTCACGGGCCTTGGCGCAGCGCTCCTCGTTGTCGGCCTTGGCCTGCAGCGCCGCATTGTCGCTGCCGCCGCCACTGCTGCTGGAGGTGGCGGTGCGCATGCTGTGCCTGGGTGCCGCGTCGGTAGTGGCGCCGGATACAGGCAGCTGCGGCGTCACGTCCTGGTAGTTGCCCTGCTTCGGCGGATTCTGGCTGAAGTGAACCTGGCCATTGGCGTCGGTCCATTTGTAGATCTGCGCCGAGGCGGCCAGCGGCAGGCTGCACAACAGGAGGACGAGGGCTCGATTCATGTCAGGCCAGTGTAGCAAGAGCGGCGGCGCGCCACGGTGCGGTGATTTTAGTCGCTCGGCGCAACCGCGCCCAGATGTTTCGCCCAGCGGCGCATTCCGCCCGGCTCGAGGTCGTCCGGGTCCACCGCATCGAACGTGACTTCCGGGGCCAGGTTGTTCATGCCCCGGGCCAGGTAGCGTCCGTCTTCCAGGTCGTAGGCGGCTTCCAGCGCCGGCAGCAGCAGCGGCTGGTCGTAGGCCATCAGGGTGTGCACCTCCTGCAGCACCTGCAGGCGGCCGTCCGCGCCGTACAGCTCGGCCAGCACCACCTGCCAGGAGTCCTCGTCCAGGTACAGGATGCGGTGCGGCCAGCCGCAGGACTGGGTCGGGCGGCATCTTCCCTCCAGCACCCAGACCCGGTGCAGCTCGTAGCGGGTCACGTCCGGATTGAGGTGGTGCGGCCCCAGCAGGTCGGCATAGCGCAGGGAAGCCTGGTGCAGGCGGTAGCTGTTGTAGGGCACGTACAGTTCGTGCTTGCCGCCGAGTTTCCACTCGTACCGCGCGGGCGAGCCGGCGTAACCCTCGATCTGGTCTTCCTGCAGCAGGTCGTCGGCGCCTAGCACCGGGGTGTCGCCGCCGGTTTCGCTGGTGGCGGCGATGAAGCGCTGGCCGGGGCTGAGCTGCCAGGCGCGCGGCGGCGGCAGCAGGGTGTCGTAGACCAGCTTGAGCGTGCCGGCCAGCTTGGCCGGCTCGAACACGGCGCTGGCGGTATAGGCCAGCACCAGGCCGAATTTCTTGTTGCGCGGCGGGGCGTCGATGGCCTCGAAGCGCGCCCGCTCGGCCAGGCGCACCGGGCTGGGGATGCCGTCCGGCGAAACGCTGATCTGCAGGTAGATGCGTTCGCGGCCGGCGCCGCGCCAGCGCAGGCGCTGGTTCCAGGCCGCCTCGGCGCCATTGCCGGGCAGGGGGAAGGGGATGCCGGCCACGGCGTGCTGCGGCGTGCCGGCGCCGGTCTCGCCGCCGTCGTCGAGGAAGGCCTGGGTGGCATTGCGATAGGTGCCGGCGTAGAAGGCGTCCGGCGCGGCATAGCTGCGGTGGCTGGGATAGACCGGCAGGCGGTAGCTGTCCGGGTAGCGCGCGAACAGGGCTTGCTCGCCGGGGCTGAGCCTGGCGGCGTTCGCGTCCAGCTTGCTCTTGTCGATCACGAACAAGGGCTTTTCGTCGGGGTAGGGGTCGATATAGCGCCCGCCCGCTTGCCACTGCGGCGGACGGCGCGAGGGCGTCAGGCCCCCGTCCCAGGCCGGAATGCTGCCCTCGGCGTTGCCGGCGCGTTCGCCGCCCAGCGGCGTCAGCCGGCCGGCCAGCTCGGCGGCGTTTTGCGGACCGACGCTGGCCGCGGCCGCGGCCGCCAGCAGCACCGCGAAACCTGCCGCAAGGCTGCGGCATGCCACAGCAATTCCCAAGCGGTGCGTCATTGGTCTTTTTCTCCTCCGTCTATGCGCCAGCATAATCAGCCCGGGCAAACAATAACTCCGCCGGATACGGATTGCGCAACCAACCCGCTGCTACTAGAGTGGGCGGCGGATACGATGGCGTATGCGGCCATTGTCCCGCTGCAGTCCCAGCATAAGTTTTTTGTGTGCAGTTTTTTGGAATCATGAGCGGAAACAACAGCGAAATCATCTCGCGGCAGAGCCTCAGCGCCGAGCAATGGGCCGAGGCGGCGCTGGAAGCCATGTCCACCGGCGGCCTGGAGGCGGTGGCGGTGGAGCCGCTGGCGCGGCGCCTGGGCGTCACCAAGGGCAGCTTCTACTGGCATTTCGCCAACCGCGAGGCGCTGGTGCATGCCGCGCTGCAGCTGTGGGAGAAGCGGGAAACCGAGGATGTGCTGATTGGCGTGGAGGAAGAGGCCGACCCCTACGAGCGCATCGTCAAACTGTTCAAGCGCGGCAATTCCAGCCACCGCGCCGGCCGCCTCTACCTGGCGCTGGCCGCCGCCTCCGACGACCCGGCGGTGGGGCAGGTGGTCAAGCGCGTGTCGGCGCGGCGCCTTTCTTACCTGTACAAGTGCTACCTGGGCCTGGGCCTGGGCGAGCGCGACGCGCGGCTGTGGTCTACCTTCGCCTATGCCACCTTCATCGGCAACCAGCAGGTGCACCGCGACACCCCCGACGAGTTTCCCGCCGACGCGGAATTCCGCGAATACTTCAAGCTGATGCTGCGCACCCTGATCCCGCGCCTGCGCTCGAGCGATCCGGAGCATCCGCACGTGGTGAAGCTGCATCCCGGCGGGGATTGAGCGCCGGGGCGGCTCTCAAGGATAAGTCAGCTGGATCGTGCTCTCCGCCGCCGCCTGCACGTCCGCGGCATGGAACGGGAACTGGCTCCACTGTTTCTGCGAATAGGCCTGGGTGAAGTCGGCGTAGTGCGGGTTGGCCGGATCGGTGGACTCCGAATAGGTCAGGAAGCCCTGGGCCAGCACGCCGCCGCTGTTCCAGGAGACGGTCTGGATGTAGCTGTTGCCGAAGTCGATGGGATAGCCGGTCTTGACCAGGCCGTTGGAATAGGCCGCGGTGAAGCTGCCCATGGGGTCGCCTTCGGCGCCGAAGATGGGGATCTGGGCGCCGCCGGACGCGTTGTTGACGGCTGAATACTGCACCTGCCCGAGCGGGGTGTTGAGGCCGATGCCGGCGTTCTGCACCGTCGCCTGGGCATCGCTCAGGGCCTTCTGCACCAGCGGATCGAGCGTGTCGAGGGTATTCGGCGTATTGACCGGATCGTTGACGTTGAACGGCGTCAGCCAGGGGCTTTCGGTCAGGCCGCTGATGTTGCGCCAGAATTCCTGCCATACCGGCAGGCCGACCGAGCTCAGGTTGCTGGCCTGGTCCCATTGCGCGATCGCGGCGCAGGCGCTCGCCACGTTGTAGATGCCGGCGTTGGGGCACATCTGCGACAGCACCGAGGCCTGCGCCAGTTCGCCGCTGTACATATGGCTGTTCAGCACGATCTGCTGCAGGTTGGCCATGGTGAAGCCGGTGCCGGACAGGCCGTCGCTGCCGGCCAGACGGCGCTGCACCTGCAAGATGCCCAGGCGGGTGCGCAGCGTGCGCGCGGTGCCCTCGCTGCCGATGATGTGAGCGTAGCCGGTAAGCGGCTGCGCCGGGTTGGTCAGCCAGTAGCTGTCGTTCATGTTCGCCACCCAGTCCTGCCGCTCCAGCACCGGCAGGTGCGAGGGGCCGAAGATGCCAGGCGCCGGCGCGTCGGCGTCGGTGCCCCACTGGCAGTCGGCGCGGCTGCCGTCGAGCAGCGGCAGACCCGGCTCAAGCTGCGCCACCAGGGTGCTGAACACCGGCGCGGCGCAGGCGCTGGCCTCGGCGTTGGAGACGTTGGGCACCACGCTGACGTCGCCGTAGTAGGCGTCGCCGTCCGGCCCCGAGGCCACGGTATTGACCCAGGGCACGCCCAGCACCGAGGCGTGCAGCTGCTTGAACTGGGTGAAGCTGGTGGCCAGGTTCCACAGGAAAAACTGGTTGATCAGGCGCGTGTTTTCAAGGTTGGCGTCGCGCAGGGTGAAGCCCATAACGTTGTTCCAGCCCAGCACCGGGATGCCGGCGTCCGAGATCACCAGCATCGGCCCGTACTGGCTCTTGTACAGCGTGCGGGTCTGCGTCTGCAGGCTGCCGTCGCTCTGCAGCACCTGGATCGACAGGGGCACCGGCGTCATGTTTACGTACTGGCCGTTGTAAAGGTACTGCGTGGGATTGAGCGGATTGAGGGTGAGCTGGTACAGGGTGAAGCGGTAGGCAGTGGAGACGGTGTGGCTCCAGGCAAGGTAGTCGTTGAAGCCGATGTTGATCACCGGGATGCCGTACAGCGACACGCCTTCGATATCCATGGTGCCGGGGATGGTCAGCTGCGCCATATACAGGCGCTCGGTGCCGGTCCAAGGGAAATGAGGGTTGCCGTACACCATCGGCGTGCCGTTGGCGGTGGCCTGGGGGCCGAGCGCGTACATGTTGCTGCCGAAGCGCTTCTCGCGCATGCGGGCGAAGGCCGGGTCTTCCGGCTTGGCCCGCGCCAGGGCCGTCAGCGCGCGGCGGCGTGCGCGCGCCTGCGCCTTGGCGCTGAGGTTCAGCGCCGGCGGCTGCGCCGCGACGATTTCATTCTCCAGGGCCGAGGAGCTAGCGATCACCGCCAGCCGGATGATGCGCCGGTAGACATCGTCCTCGCTGATGTTCTGCAGCCAGGGCGCGGTGGCGCAGGCGGCCTGGCTGCCGGGGTGCTGGCCGGCCAGCAGCTCGTTCATGTAGCGGTTGAAGCCGTCGACGTAGCCGCTGAGCGCCAGCGCGGCGCGCGGATCGATGGCGGATTTGAAGTTCTGTACCGCAGTGTCGTCGGCGATCAGCTTCCAGAAGAAGTCGCTGTCGATGTTGCTGGCCGTGACCGGCACGGCGGGAATGCTGTAGCTACCGCTGCCGCCCAGGTACTGCGAGCGCTGCCCGCGGATGGCGACATAGTCTTCCATCATGGTGCACAGGTTGTCCTGTGCAAAGGCATAGCCGTAGCCATAGCCCAGGCTGCCGAAGTCGCCCGCGGTGATATGCGGAACACCGTATTGGGTGCGGGTGATGCTGACGTTGTATTGCAGCGTGCCGGAGCCGCCCACCGGCGTTGAACTGCCGCAGGCGCTCAACAGCGCCGCAGTCAGCAGGCAGCCGAGATGAAACAGGGTTTTCATGGTGTCTCCCCCAAGCCTGGAAATCGGTCCCGGCTCTGTGGCCGGGTGAGCGTCAATTGTAGTCCGGGAAGCGCGTCCCACGGGGATTCGCTTCGGTCTAGAGCATTTTTGATCTAGATGCGCATAAATTATCCCCTCTCCCGCCTGCGGGAGCCCGCAGCCACCGGGCTGCCGGGTCGAAGGGTGGCCCGTAGGGCCGGGAGAGGGGCTTTGAAGCGATGGAAAGCCCCTC
>CAJCJI010000248.1 GCA_903970595.1 Verrucomicrobiota bacterium | reverse complement strand
GCTGGCCGCGCGGCGCGGGCTTGGGGTACACCAGGCAGGCCATGTCCAGCTCCAGCCAGGTCCAGGCGTGAAACAGGCCCAGGGGGAACTCGGTGACGATGGAAAAGCGCGGCGCCGGCAGCCAGCCGCGCCGCGGCGCCGGCAGGTTGAGGACCAGCGTGCCGTGCTGATTGGGCGGCAGGTCGGTGGAACACAGCGGGGTCTGGTCGGTCCAGCCGGCGCTGAGGGCGTAGCGCGTCGCCGGCGCCGGATTTTCCAGTTCCAGGGTGAAGCGCGCCGTGTCGCCGGCATAGCCGGGCTGGGTCCGGCCGCTGCGCACGCGGATGTTGACCAGGTTGGCGTGGGTGTGGTGCATCGCCACCAGGCCCAGGCCGGTCAGCAGGAAGGTCAGGGCGAAGGCCATGCTGTTGCTGTAGTTCATCGAGCCCATCAGCATCACCAGCACCAGCAGGCCGAAGCCGTAGCCGAAGCGGGTGGGCAGGATGTAGACCCGCCGGCGCGACACCTCCACCGGCCCCGGCACGCGCTTGAGCCGGGTGAAAATCCAGCGGTCGATGCGCCGCCGCATGGTTTTGAACGGCTGGGACAGGATCAGGGCCCAGCGTTCGCCGGAACGCACCAAGCCGGCTTTGGCATTCACGGGCAGATTCTGTCCCTATCCAAATCTAGGGAATGGGCACCGCGGCGAGGATTTCCGCCACGACCGGCGCCGAGCTGTCGCGCTCGATGGCGCTCAGGCGGTGGCCCGCGACCGCCGCGAATACCGCCTGCAAATCCTCCGGGATCACGCCGCTGCGTCCTTCCAGCAGGGCCCAGGCCTGGGCGCAGCGCCGCAAGGCCAGGCCGGCGCGCGGCGACAGCCCCATGCGCAGCGCGGAATGTTCGCGCGTGGCCTTGATCAGGGCCATCAGGTAGTCCAGCAGCGCCGGCGAGGTGCGCACCTCCTGCACCTGCTTCTGCAGCGCCAGCAAGGCTTCCGGCTCCAGCGAAGGCGCCTGCGCCGCCAGCAGGTCGCGGCGCTCGCGCTCCATCAGCAGGGCACGCTCCGCCTGCGCCGGCGGATAGCCCAGCGAGATGCGCATGAGGAAGCGGTCGAGCTGCGATTCCGGCAGGGGGAAGGTGCCGATCTGCTCGCTCGGGTTTTGCGTGGCCACCACGAAAAACGGCTCCGGCAGCGTGCGCGTGACGCCTTCGCTGGTGACCTGACGCTCTTCCATCGCCTCCAACAGGGCGCTCTGCGTCTTGGGGCTGGCACGGTTGATTTCGTCGGCCAGGACCACCTGCGCGAAGATCGGACCGGGATGGAAGCGGAAGGCGCTGGTGGCCGGCTCGTAGATCGACACGCCGAGGATGTCACCCGGCAGCAGGTCGCTGGTGAACTGCACGCGCTGGAAGTGCAGGCCGAACACCCGCGCCAGGGCCAGGGCCAGGGTGGTCTTGCCGACGCCGGGAATGTCCTCGATCAGCAGGTGGCCGCGCGCCAGCAGGCAGGCCACGGCGAGCTTGAGCTGGCGTTCCTTGCCGAGCACGATCTGGGACAGCGCGGCGAGGGCGCCGTGCAGGTTAGAGGACATGGCTGAGTCGGGCATGGTTATTTCAACATCGTAGCGAGCTCTTGCCCCAGGCGCACTTCCTGGCCGGGGGCCAGGTTGCGGTTCCATTCCAGCGCTCCGGGTGGGGCCAGCAGGATCACGGTCGAGCCCATGTGGAAGCGCCCCAACTCCGCGCCGCGCTGGAGCAGCACGGTGTGCATGGTCTGGTAGTAGGTGGGCAGCACATTGCGCCGGTGCGGCGGCGTGAGGCGGCCGTTCCACACCGTTTCGATGCCGCCGACGATGATCGCGCCGACCATCACCAGGGCCAGGGGACCGAAGGCCGTGTCGAAGATCGCCACCATGCGCTCGTTGCGCGCGAACAGCCCCGGCACCGAGCGGGCGGTGCTGGGGTTCACGCTGAACAGGCGCCCCGGCACATAGGCCCAGCTGCGCAGCCGCCCGGTGCAGGGCATGTGCACGCGGTGGTAGTCGTGGGGGGCCAGGTAGATGGTGGCGAAGGAGCCGCCGTAGAAGTTCTTCGCCAGTTCCTCGTCCGCCAGCAGGTCCGCGGCGCTGTAGCTATGGCCCTTGGCCTGCACCAGCAGGCCCTGGCGGATCGGGCCGAGCTGGCTGATGGCGCCGTCGACCGGGCAGCTCAGCAGGTTGGGCGCCGCCGGCTGCGTCCGCAGGCCGGGTTTGAGCGCGCGGGTGAAGAAGGCATTGAAGTGCTCGTAGCCGGCGATGCCCGGCTGCTCGGCTTCGTCCAGGTTCACCGCGTACTTGTGCAGGAACCAGCGGATCAGCGCGGATTTGAACGGCCTGGAGCGCACCTGGGCGACGCGGAACATGAAGGCCGACAGGGCGCGCGTCGGCAGCAGCGACTGGAACGCGGCAAACAGCCGGTCGCCCAGCGTCGCCTCGCTGCCTTTGGGCTGGCGCATCATGGCGCCGGCGCGCGCACGGTGAAGGTCGCCAGCGTTGATTGCCGGCCGCAGTGGAAGCGCAGCGCGGTCGCATCGCCGGCCTTGAACGGATGCTTCGGGTTCATCAGCATCAGGTGCTTGCCGCCTTCGGCCAGGACCAGGCTGCCGCGCGGCGGCAGGTCCAGGCCCGGCAGCGGACGCATCTGCATCATGCCGCCTTCCATGCTCATCTGGTGCATTTCGACGCCGCCGAAGTCCGCCCCGTCCACCGCGTCGATGTGCAGCGCGGTGCCGCCGTCGTTGAACAGGCTGGCGTAGCCGCCGAGTACCGCGGCCACCGGCGGCGCCTGCGGAATCCAGGCCTGTTCGATTCTCAGCCCCGTGCAGTCGGCGGCGGCCCGGCCGATGGAGGCGCAGGCCAGCATGGCGGCAATCGCGCATCTCGAAACGCTCAAGTGAGGTTCTCCACCAGCTGCTTCAGATCGCCGATCAGGCTTTCGGTCTTGAACGGCGGCGTGAGGTAGCCCGCCAGGCGGGCCTGCGGGTCGATCAGGATCAGGGCCGAGGAATGATCCATCAGGTAGGTCTGCGGCGTCTGGCCGGGCACCTTTTCGTAGACGAAACCCAGGTTCGCGCCGAGCGCGTCGAGCTGCGCGTTGGGCCCGGTGACGGCCAGGAAGTCCGGGCTGAAATAGTGGGTGTACTGGCCCAGGGCCTCCGGGGTGTCGCGTTCCGGGTCGATGGAGAGGAACACGAAGCGCAGCCTGGCGGCGTCCACGCCCAGGCCTTTTTCCACCGCCTTGAGCTGCGCCAGGGTGGTGGGGCAGACGTCCGGGCAGTGGGTGTAACCCACGTAGATCACGGTCCAGTGTCCGGCCAGGTCGGCCTTGGTGTAAGGCTTGCCGTCGCTGTTGGCCAAGCTGAAATCCGCGATGGGGCGGGGCTGCCGCAAAAGCGTGCCGGACTGGATCTGCACGCTGGCCGGATGCAGCACCACCAGGCCGGCGGTGATGCCGATCAGCACCGCCAAGCCGGCCAGCAGGCTCCAGCGCAAGAGACCTTTCGACACGTTCAGGAATTCTCCAAAGCGCCGCCGGGGCGCGCTCTTCGAGCAGGAAGGCTGCATACTTTAATAAAATACCGGCTTTGCCACACGCCCCCTTCCCACCCGCATCTCACCCGTTCTCCGCCCGATGCCGCCCGAGTCCACCCATTTGCCGGCCGATTCCACGCAGTTCCAGGCCCTGCACAGCCTGCGCGACCTGGTGCGTTGGGGTGCTTCGGAGTTCAACCGCGCCGCCTTGACGTTCGGCCACGGCACCGACAATGCGCTGGACGAGGCCTTTCACCTGGTGCTGTGGGCGCTGAAGCTGCCCTTCGATCTGCCGGCCTTGTACCTGGAAGCCAGGGTCACCGAAACCGAGCGCGCCGCGGTGATCGAACTGCTGCAGGAGCGCGTGCGCTCGCGCAAACCGGCGCCGTACCTGACGGGCGAGGCATGGTTCGCCGGCCTGTCGTTCGAGGTGGACGAGCGCGTGCTGATCCCGCGTTCGCCCATCGCCGAGATGATCCAGGCCCACTTCGCGCCCTGGCTGCCGGCGGAACCCGAGTCGATTCTCGACTTGTGCGCCGGCAGCGGCTGCATCGGCATCGCCTGCGCTTACGCCTTTCCGGCTGCCGGCGTGGACCTGGCGGAGATCGATCCCGGCGCGCTGGAACTGATCGAACGCAATATTGCGCGCCATCAGCTCGGCGACCGCGTGGCGGCGCTGGCCGGCGACCTGTTCCAGCCCCTGGCCGGGCGGCGCTACGAATTGATCGTGTCCAACCCTCCCTACGTCCCCACCGCCGAGTGGAAGGCCCTGGCGCCGGAGTTCAAGCACGAGCCGCGCCGCGCGCTCGATGCCGGCGCCGACGGCATGGAAGTGGTGGAGCGTATCCTGTGCGAGGCGCCGGACCATCTGACCGAGGAAGGCGTGCTGGTGTGCGAGATTGGCGGATCACAGGAGGAATTCCTGGCGCGCTTCCCCGACATCCCGGTGGCCTGGCCGGAATTCGAGAAAGGCGGCGACGGGGTGTTCGTGATCAACCGGGATGAATTGGGCGCCTGGCTGGATTCGAGGGACTGAACGGGACTGAATTGGGAAATCGGATGTCCGGCAATACCATCGGCAAATTGTTCTGCGTCACCAGCTTCGGCGAAAGCCACGGCCCGGCCATCGGCTGCGTGGTCGATGGCTGTCCGCCCGGGCTGGCCCTGAGCGAGGCGGACATCCAGCCCGACCTGGACCGGCGCAAGCCCGGCACCTCGCGCCACGTCACCCAGCGCAAGGAAGAGGATGCGGTGAAGATCCTCTCCGGTGTGTACCAGGGCTTCACCACCGGCACGCCGATCGCCCTGCTGATCGAGAACACCGACCAGCGCTCCTACGACTACGACAAGATCAAGGACGTGTTCCGCCCCAACCACGCGGACTACGCCTACATCCAGAAATACGGCCGGCGCGATCCGCGCGGCGGCGGCCGCTCCTCGGCGCGCGAGACCGCCGTGCGCGTCGCCGCCGCCGCCATCGCCAGGAAGTACCTGAAGGAACGGCTCGGCACGCTGGTGCGCGGCTACTGTGCGCAGATCGGGCCGCTGGCGCTGGAGCTTAAAAGCTGGGAGGCGGTGGAGCAGAACCCGTTCTTCTGTCCTGACCCGGCGCGCGTGCCGGAGCTGGACGCGTTCCTGACGCAGTTGCGGCGCGACGGCGATTCGGTCGGCGCACGCGTCAAC
>CAJCJI010000247.1 GCA_903970595.1 Verrucomicrobiota bacterium | reverse complement strand
GGCGCCGGGAACCTTGCGCGGCAGGCTGAAGGTCTGGTCGACGGTGACGCCGATGCCGGTATGGCAGCCCATGCAGTAGATCTGCTCCTCGCGGGTTTGCAGGCGCAGGCGCCCCTGCGCATCCTCGATATAGCCCTGCAGGCGCCAGCCGAAGGCATTGCTCTGGCCGCTGTAGGAGGTGCCGCTGTAGTGGGGCAGGCCGCCGATGACGCGCTCCCGTTGTTCCTCGGCGTAGCGCCGCCGGTGCGTTTCCTCGGTGAGGCGGAAGCGTTTGACGGCGTAGCGCAGTTCCTTGAAGCGGGTGGACATCTGATCCGGCGCGGTGGGATCGAGATAGCGCACGCTGTGCAGGAACTCGGTGCCCTCCGGATAGTCGTAGCGCAGCACCGGCTGGCTGGCGGCGGCGCCGGCGAAATGCGCCGGCAGGCCGCGGATGCGGCTGACGCTGCCGCCGATGCGGCCGTCGCCGTCCAGGTCCATGCCGGCGGCGGCTTCGTCCAGCGGCTCGACGCTGCGCTGCAGCTGCGCGTCCGGCACATCGTCCGGAACCGTCATGGCGGCTTCGAGGATCGCCAGGTTGATCTGGTAGACCGCGCGCGAGGGATGGCCGGCTGCGTCGCTGCGGAACGGCGGCGGCAGGCGGATCAGCACATCGTCGCTCGAACCGTTGCTGGGCCAGAACGTGCCGGGAAAAGGCTTGTAGCGGAAGGCGCGCCAGTCCGAGCCGTCGCGGGCGAAGCCGGCTGCGTCGAATCCGCGGAGGTAGTCGAGGTCAGGCACCCAGCCCTGGTAATCGGCGTGGGCCTGCAGGGCGGGGCGCAGGGCGGAGTAATTGTCCTGGCGGATGTAGGCGAGCGCCTGCGCATCGCCGATGCCGGCGATGGCGGAGCGCCGGTCGCGGAACAGATTGCTCCAGTGATTGCTGCGGCCCAGCTCGCTGAAGTCGTAGCGCTGCTGCAGGCTCCAGTCGTCGGTCTGGTTGCGTCCGTTGCGGCCGGTGTGACAGGTCCAGCACGGATTCGAGCGCGCCCCGGTCTTGGTTTAGCACTGCGGCGGCACCCCTGCTTCGACGTTGCCGATCAGTTTCTCCGCCGCCGCCGCGGCCAGCGGATCGTAGCCGGTGCCGCCGGCGGAATGCGCCGGCGCCGCCGCGAAAATGCACGCGAAAATAAACGGGAGCAGGGGCCAAACCCAGGCCCAACCCCGGCCCGGCCGACTGAACCGTGGAGTTTTCATGCCGGTAGTTTAGGCGGCCCGGTTTGCATTCAGCGCTTCATGCCGGTTTTGATCGCAGCGGGCGGATGAATGCGGGCGGGTCTGTCGGCTTGGCCGGTCAGGCGTCGGTTTTCCTTGACAGAGAGGCTCCCGTCCAAAACAATATGTGGCTCAGCTCGCGTGAACCAACATTCTCGGGAGGGGTACTCAAGCGGCCAACGAGGGCAGACTGTAAATCTGCTGGCTAACGCCTACGTAGGTTCGAATCCTACCCCCTCCACCAAGGTCGTGTGCGTTGCGAAGGTGAAGCGGGCGGGAATTCAAGTCTTCAAAGATGTACGCGGTGAGGGTGTGGTTGAGGCAGGCGGGTGTAGTTCAATGGTAGAACTTCAGCCTTCCAAGCTGATAGCGTGGGTTCGATTCCCATCACCCGCTCCAAAGCTTTTCAGGATCGGTGGCGGTTGGTCGGCGTTTCACGAGATTTACGCGCAAGCGGCCGTTTTTTCGGGTTTTTGCGCCCACCTAGCTCAGTCGGTAGAGCACACCCTTGGTAAGGGTGAGGTCGCAGGTTCGATTCCTGTGGTGGGCACCAGATTTCTTCCAGGCGCTGCTGCTTGCAGCAGCGCTGATTTTATTTTTGTTTGCTGCATCAGTCCAAAGATTGTGTTTGGTTAATAGTAGGCACGGAGATCAGCGATGGCCAAAGAGAAATTTGCGCGAGTAAAGCCGCACGTCAACGTAGGCACGATTGGCCACGTGGACCACGGCAAGACGACGACGACGGCGGCGCTGACCAAGGTGTCGGCGGACAAGGGCTGGGCGACATACGTGCCGTATGACCAGGTGGCGAAAGCATCCGAGAGCCAGGGCCGGCGCGACTCCACCAAGATTCTGACCATCGCCACCAGCCACGTTGAATACTCCACCAAGGCGCGCCACTACGCCCACGTCGACTGCCCCGGGCACGCCGACTACGTCAAGAACATGATCACCGGCGCCGCGCAGATGGACGGCGCCATCCTGGTGGTGTCCGCCACCGACGGCCCGATGCCGCAGACCCGCGAACACGTACTGCTGGCCAAACAGGTCAACGTGCCGCGCATTGTCGTATGGCTCAACAAATGCGACCTGGTCGACGACGCCGAACTGCTCGACCTGGTCGAAATGGAAGTGCGCGACCTGCTCAACAAATACAACTTCCCGGGCGACGACACCCCCATCATCCGCGGCTCGGCCACCAAGGCCATCGCCGGCGAAGCCGAATGGGTCAAGAAGATCGAAGACCTGTACGACGCCCTCGACAGCTACATCCCCGAGCCGGTGCGCGAAATCGACAAACCCTTCCTGCTGCCGGTGGAAGACGTCTTCTCCATCTCCGGCCGCGGCACCGTCGCCACCGGGCGTATCGAGCGCGGCATCATCAAGGTGGGCGAAGAAGTCGAGATCGTCGGCCTGAAAGACACCGTCAAGACCATCATCACCGGCGT